>NZ_JAILKR010000131.1 GCF_024693525.1 Selenomonas sp.
TTGAGCGTAATCTTTAACATGAAAAACCCTCCTTAAAATAAAAAAGCTCCGCCCCTAGATAGGGACGAAGCTAACGCATCGTGGTTCCACCCAAATTGCTCTCCTGCCAATAGGAAAGCCACTCAGTCTTTGATAACGGAGAAGTCTCCGGTCCTGCTTACACACCCCAAGGCTTCAGCAAAACAGCTCCGAAGTGGTGGCCGCAGCTGCTATCCCGGGATGCTCGCACCAAATGCATCCTTCTCTTAGAGACGCTTATCTGCCGTCGTGTCTTCGTCTTTGCTTTGATGCTCCTTATTATAGGAGCCTTCCCTGCTTCTGTCAAGGGATTTACCGATTATTTTTCCGCCACCTGCTGGCTTTCGCTTCGCCCCAGCACAGGCACCTGCAATTGCTGGCCGAGACGCAGTCCGCTGCCGTCCGGTGCCAGGCCATTCACTTCGATGATGGCCTGCCGCAGCTCAGCCGCCCGCTTCTCATTGGTCGTATAGCGCGCCGCCAGCGACCAGACGCTGTCGTTCTGCTTGATGGTCACCGTATCGAAATCGCTGCTGCGCAGATAATCGTTCGTCAGATGAAATGGTGAGACAACAGCGAACAGCAAAACAGCAACGACAAACGGCAAAAGTTTTTTCTTCATTACAGTAAACCTCCTCAGAGAAAATATGCGAAACATGCTTTCTTCGAACATAGTTTTGTCAAATCCATGTTCTTATCTTAGCATAGAACATTTATTCTTGCAACACTTTTAGCGAACATTTTTTCTCTTGATGCTGTTTTTCCCCTTTGTTAAAATATAGATGACGAATTGACAAGTCAATCTGACCGGTCAATTTGACTTGTCAGAAAGGAGGATTCTATGAATATTCATGGTGCTGTCATCATTGAGCAAGGCGTCACCTTTGCCGTCATTGCGGTCAAACAATCGGTAACCATGTACACCACCCGTCTCATCAAGACACGCCAGGAACTTTCACAGTTCTTCCCCAACATGCCCATCATCCTCATGAGTCAGGATAATAACGGCACCCCACATTACTACGGACGAAAAGATATCGTAGACTTTCTAAAGACCATCCGCGTCGACCAGATTCCTTGGAAAGTCTATCATCTCTATTGATAGGAGTTTACATTCATGGATATTCTTCGCAACATTGTTCATATCATCTGCTTTATTGTGCTTATGGTCACGGCCGATGTGGTCTGGACCAACATCAAGGGTTACTATGCGGAACGCAAGTTCAAAATTTGCGCTGTCTATTTTGCTGGCGGCATTATGATCTTTTTCCTGTTGCTGGGTCTCAGTACTGCTGCCAATACCTATTTCCGTTAAACTACGACCAAAGTGAAACACTGTTTCAAGTGTTTCACTTTTTTATTGCAATAATTCAAAACAAACTACCAAGATACCCCAAACGTATTGAAACGATAGCAAACACTATGTTATAGTGAACTTGTCTTGAAAAGGAATCCACTTTGGAAAGGAAGATTATCATGAAAAAGATTGTATTGCTTTGTGCTGCGGGAATGTCCACCAGCATGCTAGTCAAAAAAATGCAGGAAGCGGCTGCCGCCGAATCCTATGAATGCTCCATTGCTGCCTACCCGACTTCTGAGGCCAATGCCAAAGCAGCCGATGCCGATGTCATCCTTCTCGGGCCCCAGGTCCGCTTCCAGAAAAATAAAATTGCTGAACTCTGCCCGGGCATTCCGGTGGACGCCATCGACATGCGCATGTATGGCCGCATGGACGGCGCCGGTGTGCTGAACTATGCCAAGAGCCTTATGGCGTGAGGTAGAGCCAATGGAAGGACTTGAACTCACAGCATTTCAGATTATCTCCTCGGTGGGCTCGGCTCGCAGCTGCTACATCGAGGCAATCCAGGAAGCCAAACAGGGAAATTTTGTCAAGGCCGAGTCGCTGATTGCAGAAGGTGACGAAATGTTCGTGGAAGGACATGACGCCCATGCCAATCTGCTGACGCAGGAAGCACAAGACGGCCCCGGCAGCACCCTGTCCCTGCTGATTCTTCATGCAGAGGACCAGCTCATGAGTGCCGAAGGCTTTAAAACCATCGCCTTGGAATTCATCGATGCCTATAAACGCATCGAATCTCTGGAACAAAAACTAATGGACAAATAAGCGAGGTAATAGTATGGGTTTCCCAAAAGGATTTTTATGGGGCGGCGCCGTTGCTGCGCATCAGCTCGAAGGTGGCTGGCAGGAAGGCGGCAAAGGCGTCAGCGTTGCCGATGTCATGACCGCGGGACGCCACGGCGTCCCACGTGAAATCACCGACGGTGTCATTCCGGGCAAAAACTACCCGAACCACGAAGGCATTGATTTCTATCATACGTATAAAGAAGATTTAGCCATGCTCGGGGAAATGGGCTTCAAATGTTTCCGCACCAGCATTGCCTGGACACGCATTTTCCCGCAAGGCGATGAATTAGAACCAAACGAAGAAGGGCTCAAATTCTATGACGACCTCTTTGACGAAATGCACAAAAACGGCATGGAACCAGTCGTCACCCTCTCCCACTTCGAGATGCCCTATCATCTGGTGAAAGAATACGGCGGCTGGCGCAACCGCAAACTGGTAGATTTCTTCGTCCGCTTTGCGGTGACTTGCTTTAAACGCTACAAAGATAAAGTCAAATTCTGGATGACCTTCAACGAAATCAACAATCAGCGGGAAGTCAATGTTCCCTTTATGGCTTTCACGAACTCCGGTGTACTTTACCAGGAAGGCGAAGACAAATATGCCGTTCTCTATCAAGTCGCGCATCATCAGTTCGTCGCCTCGGCCAAAGCCATAATCGAGGGACACATCATCAATCCGGACTTCCAAATCGGCTGCATGCTGGCCATGGGGCCTTGTTATCCGGAAACCTGCAATCCCGCCGACCAACTGGCAGCGATCAAAGAAATGGACAAGAGCTATTTCTTCGGCGATGTCCAGGCCCGCGGCCATTATCCTTCCTACATTTTAAAACTATGGGAAAACAAGGGCTACAACATCGAAATCGAAGAAGGCGACCTGGAAACGCTTCAGCAGGGTACCGTCGATTACTTTGCCTTCAGCTATTACATGAGTTCTGCCACTTCTGGCGATCCGAGCCGCTTCCAAGAATTGCAGGGCGGCTTCGCCACCGGCATCGACAACCCCTATCTCAAGAAATCCGACTGGGGCTGGCCGATTGACCCCACCGGACTGCGCATCATGCTCAACACCCTGCAGGAACGCTATGAACTGCCACTGATGATCGTCGAAAACGGCATTGGTCTCCACGAGGAACCTGACGCGAACGGACAAATCCAGGATGACGCCCGCATTGCTTATTTCAAAGCCCATATTGAGGAAATGAAAAAAGCCATCGATGAAGACGGCGTAGACCTCTGGGGATATTGCCCCTGGGGCCCTATTGACCTCGTATCCGCAGGCACCGGTGAAATGGAAAAACGCTATGGGTTCATTTATGTCGACAAAGATAATGAAGGACGTGGCACGCTTAAACGGCTCCGCAAAAAATCATTTTATTGGTACCAAAAGGTAATCGCCACCAACGGCGAAGACCTCAGCACTCAGTAAAGCCAAATATTTTCTCCTGTTTTCTGCCAAAGAGCGAAGCATTGTTACAATTGTTTCGCTCTTTTTATTGCTTCTCTTAAACCATCGCCTCAATCTCTCGTTAATCCGTTGAATCAATACCAATCACCATGTTATAGTAAGACACATCAAGGAATCATTTCTCGTATCACCTGGAAAGAGAGGATTAACATGACGAAACAAGAACTATTTGACAAGTTTGTCGACTTCATGGGACGCTTCGCCGAAATTCGAGCGGTAGCCGCCCTGCGTGATGGCTTTATCATGACGACTCCGTTTACGGTATGCGGCTCGGTATTCCTGCTGCTGGCCAACCTGCCGATTCCCGGCTATCCGGAATTTATGGCCAGCCTCTTTGGCCCCGATTGGACAGCTCCCCTCAACGCCGTGGCCGGTGGCACCTTCAGTGTACTTGCTCTAATTGTCGTACTCGCTATCACCTATAAATACGTAGAATCCGAAGGCTGCGATGCCATCATGGCCTCTATTCTCTCGCTCTCGACCTTCCTGATTCTCCTGCCGCCCTCGCTGACCACCAAAGCCGGTGAAACCGTCGGCGACATCATCCCGAAGGCCTGGGCTGGCAGCAATGGCGTCATCACAGCGATTCTCGTAAGCTTTGCCGCTTCCTGGGTTTTCTGCTACTGCGAAAAGCATCATATCGGCATCAAAATGCCGGATGCGGTTCCCGGTGGCGTTGCCAAAGCCTTTGAGGCACTGACGCCAGGTATGGTACTCTTTACGGGAGCTTCTCTTCTCTACGGCATTTGCCATTATCTCGGGGCTACGACACTACCGGAACTCATTTTCAAAATTATCCAGACCCCACTGCAGGGTCTCTCCGATACGCTGGTTGGTGGCTCGATCATCGAAGCCCTTGAGAGCATTCTATTCTGGGCTGGCATCCATGGCCCGAACGTCGTTGGCGGCGTCGTAAGCCCCATCCTCATTGCCAATTCCCTCGACAACCAACATATTCTGGACATGGGCATGCAGCTCGCGGGCAATCCCGATGCCAAAATCATCACCTGCCAGGTCGACTTCATGGTCAAAACCGGTGGCTGCGGCCTGACCTTCGGACTGCTGATTGCCAGCTGGCTCTCGGCAAAATCCTCCCAGCTCAAATCGCTGACAAAACTTGCAACCGTCCCGGGATTCTTCAACATCAACGAACCTATCATCTTTGGCCTGCCCATTGTCTTTAACCCCTACCTCTTGATTCCCTTCGTGCTGGTGCCGCTGATTGCCCTGGTCATGACTTATGTTTCCATTGTCATTGGCTTTATGGCTCCGTTCAGTGCCGTACAGGTTCCCTGGACCGCTCCGCCCATCATCGCTGGTTTCCTCTTAAACGGCTGGCAGGGTGCTGTCGTACAGCTGGCCACGATCGTCATGTCGACCATCGTCTATTACCCCTTCGTACGTATGCAAGACAACGCCATGCTGAAAGAAGAACAGGGCACGGCCGAAAGAATCCAGGATGCTCCCCCTTCCGACGAAGGGAACCACGAACCGCAAACACAGCTTTAACACATTTTGCCTTGGCAAACTTTACGCTATCGCGGTATAATACAGATAGTGTGTAAAGGAGTGTTTCTATGTTTCGTTCCGTTTATATCTTATGGCCAGGAGAGCCCTGCCATATGCCAAAACTGCTTTTTTTGCGCGTTGCGCTGCGCCATATCTGGCTCTTGCATCTCTTCATCCTGTCCGTGACTTTTATCGACCTGCTCCAGGTCGGTTTTACGGCCGCCACCTGGATAAACTTCGGTCTGGTCGCCCTAAACGCCTTTGAACTTCGCAGTTCCTACCGCCGGGAAAAACTCCGTTTTATCGGCCTTTTCCGCCTGGTGGAACAAAACGATATCCAGCAGTGGAAAACGAAGGATACCCCGCGCAAAACCGTCAACGAACTTTCCGTCATGACAATGAACTGCTACCTCAAAGCTGTCAACGATTTTGAAAAGCATTACGAACAGGACCGCAGCCGTCAATCCATCGAAATGTTCACTTCGGTACTGATTATTTTCTTTACGATTTCCTGGCTGCTAAAATACCTATAAAACAAAAACAAAGAGGCTTAGTGAGCCGGTGGATTTACCACGGGCTCACTAAGCCTCTTTCTTGCTATCGTTTAAAGAGAAGCAGCAAAATCCTTGCCCAGCTGCTGGCAGGCAGCTACGCCCTCATCATCTGGCGTATTCTCGATTGCCAGCCCATCGGCAAAGAGTTTTGCCCCATCATTCCGGACACGATCCTCCCAATCTTTCATCCAGGCACCACCGCCCCAGCCATAGGACCCAAACAAAGCCACCGGCCTATCCTTAAGGCCCTTTTCCACCTCCGTGAAAAAGGGCTCATAGGTCCCCTCTTCTAATACCTCATCGCCCATGGCCGGGCAACCAAAGAGCAATCCATCGTACTGATCCAGCGTTTTCTTATCGAACTGCTCCACCTCGAAAAGCTCTACCGAATCACCGCCAGCTTTAGCCCCTTCGGCGATAGCCTCTGCCATCGCCTGGGTATTGCCAGTTCCCGACCAATAAATAATTGCCATTTTTTTCATTGTTATCCCTCTTTCTAATCGTTACTTCTTATACTGCGCGAACCAATTCTTCAAACCGGCGGCCCTTTTCCAGTTCCAGGCAGAAATTCTGGGAACAATCCGTATAGAGGTCAAACAACGCTCTGGTCCTGTCCTCATTTGCATAGACTTTCCAATAACCGCTAAAGGCGTAGTTTTGACCTTTGTTCTCAATGAACCCGGCCACATCATCTGGTGGATACCCTAGGAACAGTCCGACCTCATGGGGGAAGGTCTTCCGAACCTGCATCCGGATTTTCAAGCGCTCCAACAATTCGTCCAGCGTATCCTCACGCCGATACCCGAAGCGTTCTAAAAGTTCCATGGCCTTTGGCTGATGAAGCGTTCGCCACATCGCCTCCTGGCGATAGAATAACAGCAGCACGTATTCTTCTCCCTCCGATACCCGAAATACCGAAATACCCTTGCAACGGAAACAGGGCTCGTACGACGCCAGCATCGCATCAAAATCATCAAAGCTGCTCTTGCGGAAAGAAACCATATTCGCAGCCTTAACCCCCCAAAGCATGGGAGCAGCGTGCATCCCCATCACCTGTTCAAAATCTTCTTTGGCCAAATGCTACCACCTCTTTTATTTTGTTGATATACATTCTCAACTACCTCTTTATTATAACGCGAATTATTCTCAATTGCAATAAAAAAAGAAACCGCCATGACCCACACGCTTTGTGCTGTGTCATAGCGGTTTCTTTTACAAATTATCATGATAACCTGCACAGAATTTCCTGAGCAGCTGCCAGGTCTCATGCTGTTACCGAATCCGTATTGCCTCCCTTTCGGTTGCTGCTCACCAAAACCACTATCCTGCTCATTCTAAGCCCTCCCATCATCCGCAAGCTATGCCCCATAGCAAACCTGATATTTAAATAAGGATTTTACACCTTTACCCCCCCTGCGTCAGCAATTGAAGTTTTCCGGTAAAGTTTGACATAAAAGCAAAAGGGACAGCTGCAGCTGCCCCTTTTGCTTTTGGATTGTAAATCATTTGTGGTATAGCCATACCATCATTTCATTTTCTCCCCGATTTCCCCAACAGTAATAGGGAATCAGTTTGAGTTCCTGCCGATGGAGGGAACGTGGTTTGCCATAAGGGCTATAAAGCTGGTTGCCCTTTGCTTCCCTCACCGCATCCGTACGAAGTATACCTGCCCCCTTGAAGAGCTTGTCGCTGTATTCATAGATAAACTCCATGCCATCCATAAGCCGGATGCGTTCCAGCCCTTCTCCATTGTCTATGGATTCGGCGCAGTATACCAGCGGCCCTCTTTGTACAGCCAGCCGTCCAATGTCTTCCCGCACTTCCGGTGCTGCCTGATAAAGGGTGGCTTCCATGGGAACTTCCAAAGTAATCTTGTCATCCTTATGCCAGTTCCTGCGCACTGTTACATAGCCATTTTGCTTTTCTTCCTTTATTGCACTGCCATTTACGGCAATCTTATAAGTCTTTGCCCAGGAGGGAATCCTCAGGGCTATCCCGTACCGGCCATCCGCTTTGGTGGCCAGCTCCACGTTGCCTTCCCAGGGGAACTGGCTTCTCATGGATAATTCCACCGTTTTATCGCCCAGAGAAAGCTCTGCTTCAGAACCAACATACAAATCCACATAGACGGTATCATCACCGACTGTATAGATATACTCATTGAGCGAACTGATCAGGCGGGCCAGGTTTGGCGGGCAGCAGGCACAACCAAACCATGCCTGCCGTGTTGTCTTGATATGACTCTTGCCAGGGTCTTTACGGCTTAATTCCGGGACAACCTCCAAGGGATTCACATAGAAGAAATGCCTGCCATCCAGTGCCATACCGGATAGCACCGTATTGTACAGTGCCCGTTCCATAACATCGGCATAATCCCCATGGCCAGCCTCATCCTTCAGCAAGTTATGCGCAAAGAACATCAGCCCCACCGAGGCACAGGTTTCCCCATACATGGAATCGTTTGGCAAGTCGTAGTCTGCCGTAAAGGCCTCACCAATAACCGTCGAGCCAATAGCCCCCGTTATGTACATCCGTTTTTCGGTGATATTCTTCCAGAGCCTCTGGGCTGCCTGACGCATTTTTTCATCATTTTTCAACCGTGCCAACATGGCCATCCCTGTGCACATATACATAACCCTTACTGCATGGCCTTCTGCCGTCTCCTGCTCCAAAACCGGTTTGTGGTTCTGATAGTAGCTGTCCTTGAAGCCTTCCATGCCTTCGATAAGCACGGACTTGTCTTTATCCGCCTGGCATTGTTTACGGAAAAAATCCGGATCTTTGCCCCGCTGATAAAGGAAATACTTCCCCAGCTCCAGGTACCGCTTATTGCCCACCATTTCGTATAGGCGGAACAATGCCAGCTCGATTTCCTCATGACCATCATACCCATGAATCTTATCCTTTTCCGGCCCAAAGTGCCTATCCAGGCAATCGGCCAGACGACAGGCAGTATCCAGCACCAGCTGATTTCCCGTTGCCTTATGATAGGCCACAGCGGCTTCTATAAAGTGTCCGGCACAATAGAGTTCATGGCTCTGGTAGAGGCGCTTAAACTTACGCGCAGGGGCCTCTGTGGTAAAGTAGGTGCCCAGATATCCATCCTCTTCCTGAGCTGCAGCGATCAATTCCACCACGCTGTCGGCGGCTTTTCGGATCACTTTGTCTTCCGGCACCCTGGCCAGTGTATAGGCCACAGCTTCCAGCCATTTATACACATCACTGTCCTGAAAGACCATACCATAGTGTTTTCCCTGGCTGCGCCCTGCCGCGATCTTGAAATTCTCGATGGCGTGGCTTTTTTCCGAAGGAATATAATCCGCATCGCGTTCCTTGGCTATCTCGATATCTTCCTGGTCATTGAGTACCCGCCACTGGTATGGCAGCATCTCAGTGCGGATCAGCTCCATATAGTTCAGCCAAAACTTATCCGTTACCTTTACCTGGCTACTGTTATCCATAATCCTATGATTTACTGCTGCTGAATGTTTCATCATTGCTGTGCGAGGGCGTTCAAGACCTCTTCCTCCTTTGCTTCATAGTGGCTGTAGAAAAGCATGGGGATAATGCCTACGGCAAAGATAATCGCCGGCAGCCAGATAAATACCACCTGAATCCCCATAAGTGCCGTTGCAGACTGAACCGCATTGGGAACATAGCCAAAGGCATCCATCACCATAGCCGGAATGAAACCACCTATGCCCGAACCAGCTTTTATACAAAAGGCACTGCCGATAGCGGTAAGGAAGCCGCTGGCTCTTATGCCAGTCTTCCACTCACCATAATCAACTGTATCGGAAAGCATCGCAAAGGGCATGGAGCAGGCAATCCCCTGGCCAATGCAGCTGATGCACCAGAAGGGAACCAATACGGATAAATCAGCGCCGGCAAAGTACATGCCGATATGCCCCAGAATGGCAAGCACGAACCCAATAATCATGGTTGTATGCTTGCTGGTATGGCGAACAAGGAAAGGTATGGACAGCATCCCCAATACCTGTATCACCATAAAGCCATTGATCATGGCAGCAATGCCCTTGTCTCCCAGCACATACTGGCAATAGTAAACCACCGTCGACTGGCGGATTGTAAGGGCAATCCAGAAAATCAGATTCGCGGCCACGAGAATCATCCACGGCCAGTTTCCCTTAATCGCCCGGATGCTATCCTTGATGGGAATCCGTTTGATTTTCTCCACATTCACTTCTCGCAGATTTCGGAAAGCTACAAATAAAAGCACCGCGGCAATCACGCCGAAAAATGCCAGTGTCATGGAAAAGCCCAGCTGGTCATTGCCACCGCCAAAGTAAGCCACCAAAGGCAGGGTAAAGGTCATGCAGATAAACGCCCCAACATTGCCCCCCACCATGCGAAAGGTGTTGAGAACCACTCGTTCCTCCGAGTTATGGGACAGATTCGGCAATATGGAGGTAATCGCCGTCTGTATCCCTGTGTAGATAACACCCGCCGCAATATAAGTAACCGCTGCATAAGCCACCTTTGCCGTACCGCTTAAATCTGGCGTGGTAAAAGTCAGCCACATAAACACGGCAAAGGGCACGCACAGCCATAGAAAGTATGGTCTGCTCTGGCCGTATTTGGTTTTCGTATGATCTACGATAAAGCCCCATAACGGTGCATCAATGGCATCCAGCAATCGGGTTGCCAACAGCAGCGTACCGGTAACCGCTACGGACAAGCCAAATACATCCGTATAGAAATAGAGCAAAAAAGACCCGATTATACAATATAGCAGATTCCCGCATCCATCCGTAAGAGCATAACTTAAACGGCCCCGCAGTTCTGTTTTCCCCGTGACCTTATCCTCAGACATTAAAACTCCTCCTTCCGATTCTCCCCCTTTGAATTCCTGACGCGTCTTTCACGCTTTTATTATAAAGCCCTCAACCAGTCATAGATAGGCAGTCCATTCGCATTATATAGGACAAAATAATCCTGAATAATACCACAAAATTAGACTAATCCGTAGTGATTGTGTTATAATTCTCTCGATAAAACAATATCTTTCCCAATAGAACAATATGATTTATAGGACAAAATCAACCACAGGAGGTCGTCCTAAATGTATCTGATATTTTCATGCCCACCACTTCCCTACCTGATTGTCGGAGGTATGTCCACCTTCCGCAGTGGCGACCGTCATCTCCGCCGGACGCTTACCCATACCTTTGACCTCATTTACGTTCACCAGGGAGAACTCTTCATGGAAGAAGACGGCCAGCAGTTTACGGTTACCACAGGACAGTTCCTCATTTTGCCGCCCAACAGGCTTCATCGGGGCACTAAAGCCTGCCGTACCGAAACCATCTTCCACTGGCTGCACTTTTATACTACCGGAAGTTTTTCCTGCTCTGAGACCCCAGTCCGCGATTCCAATGTCATCCAGAAAAGCTCCCAGCAGTTTGAAAAGAAGCCCTTCCACATCTCACTGCCCCAGTACGGATCCATCCTGAAAGAACTTCAGCCCAACATGCTGGACATCATGGAGCAAATCACCCAGGTTCGCATCGACCGCAAGGAAAACAGCAAACGCTTTTCGGATAACACCATTCCACAATTAAAACTCCAGCAGCTTTTCTTCACCCTTCTTACCTATATTGGCGAATCAAGTGCGGAAATACAATCCCACGATGCAGCAGCCGAAATCTTTGCCTTTCTGAACGATCACTACAAAGAAAGCCTTTGCCTTACCGATATAGCCGAACACTTCTCTTTCCATCCATCATATGTGATCCGCCTCCTGAAAAAACGCTATCAGAAAACACCGGGGCAGATTATCCAGCAGCTGCGACTGGAAAAAGCCGCTCAGCTTCTCATAACCAGCAATTCATCCATCCAAACAATCGCCTACGAGACTGGCTTTAACGATGGCGGCTATTTTACCCGGCTTTTCAAGCGGCATTATGGCGTAACACCTCACCAATGGCGCAACAAATAGATTTTTTCATCACTACGCCTTGATAAATTGACATATGTCAAAAAGTTGTGCTATAATCTTATTAAGACATATGTCAAAAATGGAGGTAAAGGATGAGCAGACCACTAAAGAAACGCCGTATTGGCGGACTCCCTCCCTGCACGCATTTTATCCCGCAGGAAGCAACGGAAGCACCCGAAGTTACCATCTCACTAGAAGAATATGAGTGCATCCGGTTGCTCGATTACCTGGGCATGACCCAGGAAGAATGCGCCAAACAAATGGGAGTAGCCCGCACCACGGTACAGGCTCTTTATCTAGCAGCCCGCAGACGCATCGCCGGCTGTCTGGTGGAAGGCCGCCCATTGGTCATTCGCGGCGGAAATTTCGAACTCTGCCCGGCTTGTCAGCACAGCCCCCATCCAGTTCGAGCAGCTATGCAGAAAGGAAGCAACAGACCTATGAAACTTGCAGTTACCTATGACAACGGCCAGATTTTCCAGCATTTTGGCCACACGGAGACCTTCAAAGTTTATACCATCGAAAACAATGCGATTCAGGAATCCCATGTAATTTCCAGCAACGGTGCCGGCCACGGTGCTTTGGCTACCCTACTGCAGGAAGAAAACATCAACACCCTGATTTGCGGTGGTATTGGCGGCGGTGCTCAGAGCGCACTGGCTCAGGCAGGCATTACCCTGTATGGCGGTGTTCAGGGTGACGCTGATGCAGCAGTACAGGATTTCTTAGCGGGAAAACTGGCTTACGACCCGGCCGTTCACTGCGACCATCACAGCCATGGCGAAGGCCATACCTGTGGCAGTCATGGCTGCGGCAGCCACAGTTGCCACTAATACCAACAATAAGACCAAAAGGTGCCCGACGATTTCGATTGGGCACCTTTTTCCATACGCTATTTTTAGGAGGTTTTTATCATGAAAGCTGATTGTGCCCATTGCCCCTCCCATGCCTGCTACACCAAAGGAACAAACTGCACCGGCATCGACCGGAAAACGATTCTTGCCGCCTACGATGAGGAAGAGCGCCGCATCATGAAGGCAGCCGCCTACGTGGAAGGCACCTTTTACAGCAACATCACGCGCCTGCAGGAAATCGCCGAATTTGCCAAGGCCATGGGCTATACGAAACTCGGCATGGCCTTCTGCATCGGCCTCAATGCCGAAGCCCGCTACATTGCCCGCTACTATGAGCAGCAGGGCTTTGCCTTTTACAGTGTCTGCTGCAAGAATTGCAGCTTCAACAAAAAAGAGCTTGACCTCAAACAGGTCAAGCCCGAGCTGGCACACGAGGCCATGTGCAATCCCAAGTTCCAAGCCAGGCTCCTGGCGGAAAAAGGCACGGAGCTTTTCATCTCCTGCGGCCTCTGCGTGGGACACGATGCCATCTTCAACAGCAGCTGCCCCGGCCCCGTCACCACGCTGGCC
>NZ_JAILKR010000003.1 GCF_024693525.1 Selenomonas sp.
ATTATCCTCGAACAGGGAGTTCGCCCATGCCGGGCCATGTCCCTTGTGGTTTTTCGTGTACGGCATAGCCGGAGCACTGCCGCCCCAGATCGAGGAGCAGCCCGTAGCGTTCGCTACCATCATGCGGTCGCCGAAGAGCTGCGTCAGAAGTTTTGCATACGGCGTCTCGCCGCAGCCAGCGCAGGCACCGGAGAACTCGAACAGCGGCTGCTCGAACTGGGAACCGAGAACCGTTTCTTTCTTCATCGGGTTCTTCTTCGGTGCGACCTTATTCGCATCGACACCGTAGTCGAAGTATACCTGCTGCGCCTTGAGCTCATCGTCAAGCGGTTTCATATCGAGTGCTTTGACCGGGCAGACCTGCGCACAGTTGCCGCAGCCGAGGCAGTCCATCGTGGATACTGCCACCGTGAAGTTGTAGTCCTTGATGGCTTTCGTCTTCTTGGACGGGAAACCTTCCGGTGCTGCTGCGAGCTCTTCTTCCGTCGTCAGTACCGGGCGAATCGTAGCATGCGGGCAGACATAGGAGCACTTGTTGCAGCCAATACATTTTTCAGCATCCCATACCGGAACGCTGATCGCCGTGCCGCGTTTCTCATAAGCCGTGCCGCCGAGCGGGAACGTGCCGTCAGCCATCTCGCCAGCGAATTTGGAAACCGGCAGCTTGTCGCCTTCCTGACGGTTCATGACATCCTGAATCTCCGTGATGAAGGCCGGAGCGTTCTTCTTCTCTACTGCCTCATCCTCGGCATTCGCCCAATCAGCCGGAACCGTTACGCGGTGCAGTGCTTCGATGCCTTTATCGATGGCACCGTTGTTCATATCGACAATCTTCTGGCCCTTCTTGCCGTAGGATTTAACGACAGCATCCTTGAGGTAGTCCACGGCCGTATCGATAGGAATGATGTTGGCAATCTTGAAGAATGCAGACTGCATAACCATGTTGAAGCGGCCACCAAGGCCAAGTTCTTTGGCGATATCTACAGCATTTACCGAGTAGAACTCGATGTTGTTCTTCGCAATGAAGCGTTTCATATAAGCCGGCAGATGTTTCGTGAGTTCCTCATCGGACCAGGTCGTGTTCAGCAGGAACTTGCCGCCCTTCTTGAGGCCTGCCAGCAGATCGTATTTATAGACATAGGACTGCTGCGAGCAGGAGATAAAGTCCGCCTTGTTGATAAGGTACGGGCTGTTGATTGGCTGCTTGCCGAAGCGCAGATGGCTCATGGTGATACCGCCGGACTTCTTGGAGTCATAAGCAAAGTATGCCTGGGCGTACATGTCCGTCTTATCGCCGATAATCTTGATGGCGCTCTTGTTGGCACCGACCGTACCGTCAGAACCGAGCCCCCAGAACTTGCAAGCCGTCGTGCCTTCCGGCGTCAAGTCAACGTCGCTCATGACCGGTGCCAGGCTCGTGTTCGTAACATCGTCTTCAATACCAATGGTGAAGCCATCTTTCGGAGCGTCTTTCTTGAGTTCTTCGAATACGGCGAAAATCTGGTCCGGCGTCGTGTCTTTGCCGCCGAGGCCAAAACGGCCACCGATGATAATCGGATTCATATCCGAATTGTAGAAGGCTGCCTTGACATCGAGGTAGAGCGGCTCCCCCAAGGAGCCCGGCTCCTTCGTATGGTCAAGAACAGCTACCTTCTTGACCGTCTTCGGCAAGAACTGGAAGAAGTGCTTGAGGGAGAACGGGCGATAAAGGTGAACGTTCATGAGACCAACTTTCTCACCGTTCTGATTGAGGTAATCCACCGTCTCCTGGACTGCCTGGCAAACCGAACCCATCGCAATGATGATGCGGTCTGCATCCTCGGCACCATAGTAATCGAAGAGGTGATGCTCACGGCCCGTGATTTTTGCCATGTCAGCCATAGCTTCCTCTACGAGATCCGGCAAAGCATTGTAATATTCATTGGAAGCTTCGCGGCTCTGGAAGTATACATCCGGGTTTGTTGCCGTACCGCGGATAACCGGATGATCCGGGTTCAGCGCGCGGCGGCGGAACTCTTTCACCGCATCCCAATCAAGGATCTTCGAAAGATCATCGTAATCCACCATTTCGATTTTCTGGATCTCGTGGGAGGTGCGGAAGCCATCGAAGAAGTTGATGAACGGCACGCGACCCTTGATGGCAACGAGATGCGCAACGGCAGAAAGGTCCATGACCTCCTGTACGCTTGCCTCAGCCAGCATAGCGCAGCCCGTCTGGCGGGCAGCCATGACATCCTGATGGTCGCCAAAGATGTTCAGCGAGTTTGCGGCCAGTGCACGTGCCGATACATGGAATACGCCTGGCAGCAGCTCACCAGCAACTTTATAAAGGTTCGGAATCATCAGCAGGAAGCCCTGAGATGCCGTATACGTAGTCGTCAAAGCACCAGCCTGCAGGGAACCGTGAACGGCACCTGCTGCGCCAGCCTCGGACTGCAGCTCGATGACACGGACCGTCTGGCCAAAGAGATTCTTTTTGCCCTTGGCAGCGTCTTCATCTACATGCTCAGCCATCGGCGAAGACGGCGTGATCGGATAGATTGCCGCAACATCCGTGAAAGCATAGGAGATGTAGGCAGCCGCCTGGTTGCCGTCCATCGTTTTCATCTGTTTGCTCATGTTTTGTTTGCTCCCCTCTATGAAAATAGAATTGCAATATATAGCTAGGATAACGCGAAAACCGCGTCGTAGTCAGTAATCTATGTTACTGAAGATAATAACATAATAAATTTTGCGTATATCCCCACGTAAATAACATTATATATCGTAAATGGACAAATGTAAATATTATGTTACACATTTACATATGCAAAAAGCCGGATGAGTTCTTCCCCATCCGGCAGATTCTTATGATTCAACGATTTTCTTTGCTATGACGATAGCCATAGGCGAAGTAAATCAAAACGCCCACAGCACTCCACACCCAGAAACGCTCCCAGGTCATGGCGGAAAGATTATACATGATATAGGCGCAGCTGGCAATGGCCAGCGTCCCCATAACATAAATGGCCGGGCAGCGGAACGGACGCTTGATATCCGGATACTTCCGGCGCATGACCATAACACCTATTGACGAAACGATAAAGGCAAAGAGCGTTCCGACGCTGCACATCTCAGCGACAACATTGATTGGCGTGAAACCACTGATGAGCATAACCGCCAATCCCACAATCACCGTGATGCGATGTGGCGTGGCATACTTTGAATGGATCTTGCAAACGCTCTGGGGAATCAAGCCATCGCGGCTCATGGCGTAGAAGGCACGAGTCTGAGCATACATCATGACCAGCAGTACCGTAGTGAGGCCAGCGATAGCGCCGGTACCGACCACAGCCGAACCAAATCGATACCCCAGCTCGCGGAGCACGAAGGCCACTGGCTCGGCATTATCCAGTTCGGTATAGGAGACATTACCAGTCATAACCGCGGTTACACCGATATACAAAAGCGTACAGATCAATAGTGAGGCGATGATGCCAGTCGGCATATCATGGGCCGGATTCTTGGTTTCCTCCGCCGCCGTTGCAATCGAATCAACACCCAGATACGCAAAGATGATTACGGCAGCTCCAGCCGATACACCAGAAAAGCCGAAGGGCATAAAGGGTTCCCAATTGGCAGGATTCACCGTAGGCGCCGCCAGGAACAGGAATATGAAGATGGCCAGCAGTTTGACCCCTACGAGAATCTTATTAACCGTGACGCTTTCCCGCACTCCCCGAACCAGTAGGAAGGTCAAAAAGCCTGTGATGAGTACCGCCGGCAGGTTCACAATACCACCCTCAGCCGGTACCATCGTATACTGCGCTGGCAGGGTAATCCCCGCTGACTTCATAAGACCTACCACATAGGCCGACCAGCCACCAGCTACCGCACTTGCTCCCACCGAATACTCCAGCACGAGGTTCCACCCTACTAACCATGCCAAAAATTCACCAACGGACGTATAGGCGTAAGCATAAGCACTGCCCGCCACGGGAATCATGGATGCCAATTCCGAGTAAGCCATGCTGACAAAACCGCAAGCAAGGCTGGCCAATAAAAAAGAAAGCATCAGTGCCGGTCCGGCATATTTTGCCGCCGCTACCCCCGTGAGCACAAAGATTCCCGTCCCCACGATGACACCAATACCTAAAAGCGTAACATCAAGAGAGCCCAAGGCCCGCTTCAGATGGGATTTTGACGCATCGCTTTGATACTCCGCAATACTTTTTGTGCGAAAAATTCCCACACAATCACTCCTCAAATTGTTTTCTCTGGATAAACATACTGTTGTATTATACCACACTAAAGGACAGAAGCAAATAGAAATTTTGTAATGCTGTAAGCAGGATTCCACCATAGCACGTCGAATAAATAAGCATTGATAGGGACCAATAGGCAATTGTGGGATAAAGCAAGGAGTGTGGCGACCTATGATCAAGAACATGGCTATCTATGTCATCCTCAAAGTCGAGTACGGAAAAGGGCAGGAAAACGTCTACACAAGTATCCTCAACGTATCGTCCAGCAAAAGCACTGCCCAGACTTTCAAGGAACACTATGAAGAAGAATTTGCCGATGAAATTGAACATGAACACGATGGCCGCTTCGTCTCCATCCATCTGCATAAAGCCTTGATTCAATTAGATGATGAAATTATTGCACCAGATATGTTTATCCGCTTTATTGGCGACAAGAATGTACGTGACTATTGATTATGCAGATGAAAAAAGACCAGCTCACTGAGCTGGTCTTTTGTATTGTCGTTATAATGGTCGGGATGACAGGATTCGAACCTGCGGCCTCTTCGTCCCGAACGAAGCGCGCTACCAAACTGTGCCACATCCCGACAACAGAGACTATTATAACGCAGTCTTCGGATTAACGCAAGTCTTTTTTTCCTTTTTTTGATAAAACCACAAAAAAATTATAGGAATGACGATGAGCGTAAACACCGTCGAGGTCAAAAGACCGCCGATGATAACCCAAGCCATGGACACGCGTGTCTCCGAACCTGCGGTCATAGCCAATGCTGTCGGCAACATGCCAACCATCATCGTGATGGTGGTCATAAAGATTGGCTTGAGCCGCACCCGCCCGGCTTCAATAATGGCCTCCCGTGCAGTTTTCCCGCGATCCATCAAAGTCAAGGTGTAGTCAATGAGCAAGGTACCATTCTTGGCCACGATACCATCCATGACCAAAATACCTATCATCGAATAGAGATTCAAGGTGTTATGGGTGAGGAACAATAATAGAATCGAGCCGATGATGCCAAGCGGCAAGGAAAACATGCGGATAAACGGCGTAATAACCGACTCATAAAGCACCGCCAGCAGCATATAGATGAGCACCAAAGCCAGGAACAGCGCACTCAAAAGATCGGAAAAGGTATCGTTCATCCGGGTTGCCTGTCCTTTGAACTGGTAGGTAACCGTATCCCCCAAGCTGGCCTTCTTCATGGCTTTTTTCACATCATTCATCACGTCGCCAATGGGACGGCCGCT
>NZ_JAILKR010000011.1 GCF_024693525.1 Selenomonas sp.
CTGCAGAATGCGGCTTGCCTGTGATATATCGATTGCCGCAGATGTAGGTTTGCTGATAGGTATTCTTTTTCTTATTGACGTATCCTCGGTGTGCGACCATGATGGTACCGCAGGAAGGGCAGATTACTTTGCCTGAGAACAAATAGATTCTTCCCGTGCGCCTTGGCTGCTGATTGCGGGAGAGAATTGTCTGTACGCGGTCGAACTGCTCTGGAGGGATAATTGCCGGGCAGTAGTCGGGGATGCCGTAGCGTACTCCCTTATACGTTGGATTACGCAGAATACGCCAAACACGGCGGGCATCAATGGATATGCCGAACTTATCAAGTATCTTGCGGAAAATTGAGTGGGTGGCGTACCCCGCCAGTATCTGCTCAAAGATGAATTCGACAATAGGCCGCTCCTTTTCGACCACTACGAGATGCTTATCTTTGAGTTCATAGCCGAAAGGATGCTTGCCCGTGGTTTCCTCCTTGCGGCGGTGCTTTCCTTCGTTGACATACTTGATACGGTCGCTGGTCTGATCCGACTCATTCTGCGCGATGGAGAGCTTGAGGTTCAACATCAGGCGGCCGTTGGTGGTTGTGGTATTGTAATCTTCCTGCGTGCATTCCCAGTTCACGCCGTACTGGTCGAGAACGTCCTGCACCTTGTAATAATCCCGCACATTGCGGAACCAGCGGTCCAAGCACTTCAGCAGGATAATATCCACCTTGTTTGCCCGCACATCGTCAAGGAGCCGCTGGAGCTCCTTACGGCGGGAGAGAGCCTTGCGGGCGGTGTTGCCCTCATCGGCGTACACGCCAACGACAGTATAATGGTGTGCACGGGCGTACTGCTCCAAATCATGCTGCTGTTCAGCTAGGGAGAAGCCATGCTTGGCCTGCTCCTCAGTGGAAACGCGGATATAAAGTGCTGCTCTTTTCATAATAAAACACCTCTCTAGTTTATTTGCGTTTGGCAAACAAGCCTGAGAGGTGGTATAATCTACTTTGGGTAGTGTGATTAGTCTCTCTCAGACTGATTGCATCCGGGCCGTTCCTGTTGGCGCAGGGGCGGCTCTTTTTATTATAACTACAGAACCAGTTGCGAACAAGTGATTCTTGTAATTCGCGGCAATGTGTGCCATAATAACAATAGAAAATTCGTTAGGAGGTGGATTTTATGCCAGGTTTAGATTGGTTTACTGAAGAAGCTCAGGAGCGCCAGGCCGAAATTTATGCAAGTTTCCATCCTGACGAGCAGCCCGACAACAAATCCGAGAAGGATGATCATAAGTAACACCGTGTTACCGATGCCCGAGATTTAGGTCTCGGGCATTTTCTTTGCCTGCTGTTTCTTGTGTTCATGATTAGCAAGGCTCTTTGCAGTCCATTCGTTGTATAAGGTAGTAGTGTGGATATACAATTCATGACCTGGCTGGCTATTCATGTAACATATTAGTAAATATGAATCAATGACGATATCACAAAAGGTTTGATGCAAAGATGGATATACAGTTTCAGAAGAAGCTAGTCCTGAACAAAAATACATGGAAAAGTATTCGATATTATTTAATACGAAGGTTATATGTTGGTTAGCAATGAATGCTTGTTCCTTTAAGTAATCTGCACGTTTTTGGACACTTTCTATAACTTTCGGATTAGATGGTTTTCCACTTACCAATGTTGGAATCTTCTTTGTGGTTTCAGTCGTAGGCGTGCTGTTCAATAGAAATTCATATCTAGGGTAATTAAAGTTTTTGTAGTCTGAGAATTCTTTAAAGAACTTTTCTAATATATCATCACCAAAAAGTTCTTTGGCTTCTTTAGCGGTGAACTCCTTGAACTTGCTTGCCTTTTTATTGTAATCCGGGGCAATTTTCTTATTTATCCTGCGTAAATGAAATTCAGCAGCATTTAAACTAGGAATGATATTTTTAGAATAATACCCCGCTAGTTTATAAGCTGTTTCAAATTCAGAATGAGCGTGTTTCTGTCGATAATCACGAAGGAAAAGAAATATTTGATATGCAACAAAGATGGTAGATACTATAACTGACATAAAAGACAGTGTTTCTACAGAGTCGTGATAAAAATGAAGCCATTCATTTGCATGCCCATATATCAAAGTGGGGATAGTGATTAAGAAAAAAGCTAGGATAAATGCAGATCTTATTTTGTGTTTTTTACACAAAGAATGTAATTTATTAAAAGGAACTTTGATTTTTTCTCTTGTTTTGTTTAACGTATCTATTCATATCCTTTCCTTAAGCCGTCCTTATGGGCGGCTTATTTTGCGTTGCGTACTTTATGTTTGAGTTCTTCACGTCCTGCGTCGCCGGTTTCTACATATGTAGCTATAAAGTCTGTTCTCATAATTTCATTGGCAATCACCCTAAGAGCTGGCGCTTCATCAAAGGGCCCATATGGGCATCCTTGCTCAGCCCAGTTTATTACTTCCTCAACTATACTATTTACTTTTTTATCGCGCAAAATATCGTAGTATGATTTCTTTTCTTCCTCTAGCACAATCTTTTTGTTTAGCTGAAGGTCTATGAATGATTTCAACTTTTCGCCATATTTTGTGAATGGAGGCTTGTCATCTTCTTGATCGGCAGCAGGAGTAGGAGTTTTAGCTGCTTTTATAGGCGTTGCCTTAGCCTTGGTATCATCACCAAAGAACAAGTCAACTACGTTGGTGTGGAAGTAAGTGGCTATGCGTTCAGCCTCTGCTGGTGTGGTCAGGACGGTTTCACCCTGCATGAACTTGCCGACTGTGGCAAAGGGCAGACCAGTACCTTGCATAAAGCCGTTTATGTCACCGGATGCTTGCAGCAGTTTACTAACCTTATTGGAGAACGTGGCGTCTAGCCCTTCCAAACGCCGGATGATTTCATCCTGTACCAAAGAGGGGCGGCGCAAGTAAGCCTGTGTCAGCGCATGCAGGGGAGATTTGTCATCGAACGACAGGTTAGTAGTAACCTTGACGGCTCCGCCGCTCCAGCCCATGAGTTCTGCGGGGGTGGTAGATAATGCCCTTGCTAATGGTTCTAATATACCAATAGGCATATTATCTGCGTCAGTACTTTCGTATCGATATATAGTAGCTCGACTTTTTTGCAGACGATTTGCCAGTTGATCAGCAGTAAGGCCTAGCTCGATTCGACGATTCTTTATGTTTTGTCCAATATTTGACACGTTGGTCACCTCTTTTGTTGTTTTTCTTATATTCTATCATATTTTTTAATATATGAGAATAGATTTATGTATTTAATAAAAAATCTTAAAATATGAGAAAATACTACTTGCAATCGTCTTATATTTGTGATACCATAAATGTGTCGCAAGATATAAGACATACAAGGAGGTCTTGAACAAGTGGTTAATACCAATATGTTGAAAGGCAAAATTGTAGAGAATGGCTTATCAGTTGCGGACGTAGCAAATGCTATAGGTATAAGTACTGCTAGTATGTACCGCAAAATTACTAATTGCGGAGAGGCAATGCTAGTAAGAGAAGCCTATGCAATAGGACGCTTGCTACAGTTGACAGCTGAGGAAATGAACTCTATTTTTTTTGCTAGCACAGTCTCAAAAATGAGACAGAAAGAAGGAGATAGCATTGAGTAACGAAATTCAGATTTTCAACAACCCGGAGTTCGGCGATGTTCGAGTACTGGAGATTGAAGGCGAGCCTTGGCTGGTGGGGAAAGATGTAGCCGAAAAGCTTGGCTACACTAATCCACAGAAAGCGATTCGCGACCACGTTGATGATGAAGACAAAAGGGGGGAACGAATCGTTCACCCCTCAGGCGGGGCTCAAGAAACTATAGTTATCAACGAGTCTGGTCTTTATAGCCTAATCCTTTCGAGCAAGCTCCCGACGGCCAAGAAGTTCAAGCATTGGGTAACCAGTGAGGTACTGCCGGCTATCCGCAAGACCGGGAGTTACGGCAAAACAATGAGCCAGGTAGAGATACTCGCGCAGGCCGCCCAGCAACTGGTAGAGCAGGAAAAGCGGCTCACGGCAGTAGAGAAACGTATGGATGGTGTCCGCGACATTGTAGCGCTCAGTGCTAATGGCTGGCGGCAGGACAGCGCGCATCTTATCAACCGCATTGCTGAACGGTTAGGCGGGGCAGAGCATATCAGCGAAGTACGCAAGGAATCCTATAAGTTTTTGAACGAACGCATGCATGCCGATGTGGCCGCCCGGCTCCGTAACTTGAAACGCAAAGCCGCGGAAGAAGGGATGTGCAAGTCTAAGCGGGATAAGCTCAACTATCTTGATGTTATCGGACAGGACCCGCGGCTTATTGAGGGTTATACCATCGTCGTCAAGGACATGGCCATCCGATATGGCGTAGCAGATGAGATGTGAACTGAGGAGGAAATAACATGGAAAAAGAAACCACCTACAAAATCAGCCTTTCGAAGTATTACGAACAGTTCCAGACAGGCAATGGAGAAATTGATGCTCCCGAAATTACGGAACAGCTTCAAAACGAAATCAACGAGTGCCTCAAGGAGGCTGTAGTTGTGGCAATTAACGGCGTAAATATGAGCCGCTTAGACCACCAGCCTATTGTGGCAAGCATTGAGGAAGATTCTTTTGGAGATTGGCTGTTCGGCATCAATTTCAAGCTGGGCGCTTCGGCGGATGGTTTGTACATCATTGATATTCGCACCGCTTGGTGGATTGAAATCAACGTCAGAGATGAAGGTCAGTTGGCAATTATCAAGGTGCATGATAATAAGCAGGGGGATGCGTGATGACAAAAGCTGCGACCGGTGAGTACAGACGGTTCATCCCTGTAGGGAATGCAAAAGAAATGGACAAGCTCAATGCCTTGGTGGAGGAAAAGAACCTGTCCAGAATGGATTTGTATACGATTTTAAGAGCCATCAAAATCAATCCTGCGTTTGATGGACAGGAAAATATTTTTCAGTGAGGGAGGAATAGTGATGACGGATTTTTACACAATGCTGCTAGAACACAGTAAAACCGAGACACCCTATACCAGCCAGAAGATAGAAAAAGCCGTCAAGAATATAGGGGATATCCTCAACGGCTTCACGGTTCAAGATGCGACCATCATTTTAGGACTCG
>NZ_JAILKR010000026.1 GCF_024693525.1 Selenomonas sp.
CAAGCCTGCAAAGCAAAGCCCAGCAAATACCCAAACGTCGGCTGCAGCACATAGGCCGGGCCTCCCCCAGAAGCGAATACCGGAACTCCCATGAGCCCCAGTACGATATAAGCGGTCACAGCCACAGCGCCTAAACGGGCCCCCAAGATAAGTCCGGCCAACAGTGTAAACAGAAACTGCAGCGTGTAGACATCCGTTCCCACAGGAATCCGCACAAAAGTGCCGATAGTAATCAAGGCAATGAAAAGGGCACAGCTTATCATTTCCCGAAGTTTTAGTTTTTTCATATACAACATCTCCTACTCGTAATAAACCTACAGGCATTAGCATACGACTCTCTTTATTAATTGTCAACTTTTATGTTATTTTTAGTTAACCAATATATAGTGATAGTAACATTTTATCTGGCATTTAGCCCTTTCCAAAGATATTTTGTAGTATTTTTGTAACATTTTATAGTTTTTTGTAGTCAATAACTAAAATTATTTATGGGTTCATAATAAAAACTTATTATCAGAAAGGGTGTTGTATGTATGAAAATGAAACGTCCATTGGCTGCCATGATGCTGGCTGCCATGATGGTCAGCGGCCACGGCTATGCGGGGGCTGCTGACAAGCCCGATGTCAAAGTTCTGGCAACCGGGGGAACGATTGCCGGAAGCGCTGCCTCTGACACTAAGACCACCGGTTACAAGGCCGGTGCCCTCGGCATCGACACATTATTAAATGCCGTGCCCGAAGCAAAGAATTACGCAGACCTGTCTGGAGAACAGATTTGCAGCATCGACAGCAAGGACATGACCGATGATATCTGGCTCAAACTTGCCAAACGCTGCAATGCACTGCTCAGTGATAAAAAAGTTGACGGCATCGTCATCACCCATGGCACCGATACACTGGAAGAAACTGCCTACTTCCTGAACCTTACGGTTAAGAGCACTAAACCCGTGGTTATCACCGGTGCCATGCGTCCAGCTACCGCCATAAGCGCCGATGGACCAATGAATCTCCTGAATGCCGTTCGCATCGCAGCCGACAAAAAATCTGCCGGCCGCGGGGTTCTGGTTGCACTCAATGACCAGATTGATGCCGCCCGTAATGTCACCAAGACCAATACCACTTCCGTCAACACCTTCCAGTCCCCGCTGTTTGGTGCCCTTGGCGTAGTCAACGACGGCGTACCCGAGTTCTACGGCCAAACCACCAGACTCAATACAGTCAAATCCGAATTTGATGTATCAAAACTCGACAAGCTCCCCTATGTCAAAGTCATTTACGGTACAGCCAACGATGATGCCCTGTTTGTCGACGCTGCCATCAAAGCTGGCGTAAAAGGCATCGTCTATGCTGGTACGGGCAACGGCTCTGTCCACAAAGATGCCGAAAAAGCACTGGCCAAAGCCAGTGAAGCGGGCATCATAGTCGTCCGCAGCACGCGTCTTGTCTCTGGATCTGTCATTCCTGCCGAGCAGTCCTATATCGACGAGCACTTCATCGACGGAGATTCCCTTAACCCGCAGAAATGCCGTATCCTGCTGCAGCTGGCTTTGACCAAGACCAACGACCGCAAAGCTATCCAGGAAATGTTCCACAAATATTGATTTTCTTCGCTAAATACTTTCTTTCCATCTCCTCAAAGACGAAAGGTCCATTGACTCTTAACTAAGAGTCAATGGACCTTTCGTGCTAATTGCAGGCGATTATTCTTCTACGATCAAAATACCATTTTTCGCCTCAGGATAATTTTCTGCCTCCCTGAGCCGTATCGTCACTATGTTTTCATCGTCATAGGACAGGCGCGTACAAATATGGAGCCTGGCCTCCCCCGACCAGCCGCACTCCATCAAGATTGGTGGTATCGTCCGCGAAGTGAATTTTGCATCCGTCAGCATGCCGATGATGGCCCCCGCCTGATACAAAATTTTCTCCCGTTCCGGCTGACGCCCATGAAAACTCACCAAACGGGCATCATGCCAAGGAATAGCCAGACGAGCAAAGGCCAGCTGCATGGCGCTGATTCCCGGAATAACATCGAGGTATTCCGGAGGGAATTCCCGTTTGACTGCATCCAGCAACGAATAATAACCGGGATCTCCAGATACCATGACCACCACATCATGTTCACGGATTTCCTCATGGATAAAGGCCATTACGGCCTCAATATCTCGAGTCACCGCCATGGTATGCTGCCCAGCCGCAGCACCGCCGGCAGCATACTGTGCCAGTGCCCGCCGGCCTCCCACCAGAGCTTTTGCCCCCTCAATCGCCTTGCGGGCTAACGGTACCATATAATCCGGATTGCCGGGGCCAATTCCAGCAATGATAATCTTATAAGTTACTCTGGTATTTTCCATCCCAATGCCTCCCCGATTTCACTGGCGGTATCATCCATTCCCAATAACTCACCCTGCAAAGTCACCATAACCGTTCCGACTTTCATTTTTCCAAACAGATAGCGCTCTGCCCGGGCGCTGGCGCGCATGGCCAACGTCCGGCAAACCGTTTCCTTTAGCCCTGCCTGTTCCAAAATCACCAGTGCATCCTCAGTTGTGTTAGCGGCCAGCAATTTCTGCACCTTTTCCTGACTTAAACCGGCAGCTGCTGCATAGGCAGCCATCGTTTCAAGCCGTCCATCGGCGATGCGGTTGTGGGTATAAAAGACCCCAGCTGCCACTTTGCTGAGTTTTCCAATATGTCCAAAAAGCAATACCCGCTCCACCTTGCGCTCTGCCGCCGCCTCGAGCATAAAACCGATGAAGTTGCTGGTCTGTACCATAGCCTCCTGTGGCAGCTTCCACGCCGTTGCAATGCGTTCGCCAATCTTGCCAGGAACAAATATCAGCTCATGAAAGCCGGCAGCTTTTGCCACATCAATCTGTGGCACCAAAGAATTTTTAAACCCTTCTTCCGACATCGGCCGAAGCACCCCCGTAGTGCCGATAACCGAAATGCCCCCTTCAACGCCTAGAATCGGATTCAGCGTCTGCTTGGCTAGTTCTACCCCTGCAGGAATAGAAATGGTTACTTCTAACGGCATCGCGTCCGTCCCCAGCACCTCTGCTACCACATTGCGAATTAACTGCCGTGGGCCAGGATTGATGGATGGTTCTCCCACTGGCACAGACAACCCCGGCTTTGTCACCGTTCCGATGCCCACCCCAGCCTTAAAAACTACGTTCGGCTTTTGCCCCGTCAAATGACGCGTCAAGGTAAAAACGGAAACGCCATCGGTGATGTCCGGATCATCGCCAGAAAATTTCACCACCTCAGTCAGCAACCCCCCGTCTTTTTCCTGCACGTCTTTGATGGGAATTGTAAGCTTCGTACCGTCTAACGCAGTAAGCTCAACTACCTGCCAGCTTTCTCCGGCCTCGTAGAGCAACGCGGCTTTCACGCCAGCCGCGGCACAAGCGCCAGTCGTATAACCACTGCGCAGTTCTTTTCCCATGCGCTCACCTTCTCTTCTTTACGATAAACAGAATGCCTTCTTCTCAGGAAGAAGGCATTTTTCATTTATTCAGCTGCCGATTCAAGAAATCGCGGCCAAATACGGTCAATGTGTAATAAAGTCCAATCAGGAAGGGAATGTATTCGGCAATAAGCCGCCAGCATACGGCAATTATCCCGACAGTACCTGCTGGGACCGTTTCGCTGAACAGGTAGACAAAACCACCTTCGGCCACACCGGAACCTCCAGGCGTCGGCGTAAAATAAAGCAGCATGTTCAAAAAGATCATGCGCCCCATTACCGTATACCAGTCGGCATCAGTCACACCCAGTCCTAAGAGCAGGCACGGCACAATGGCATAAATGCACAAAAGATTCAACCCCGATTCGGCAAATACCAGCAGCATGCACTTAGGCGCCCTCGATAACAGGCTGATTGCGCACTTGGTATCGCGGTAGAAGGCAAACACCTTACGACGGCGCTGATTTTTCATGTTCTTGGTGGCCTTCACCACCACATAATCGAGATACCCACGGCGCGCCCCGATAACAATGGCCAGAATAACCACAAAGGCCGTAAGCGTAATCCCCATCAGCGTCGTATTCGACACACCGGGCAAAATCCCCTCATCATGCAAAAAGATAAAGGGCATACAA
Organism: Selenomonas sp.; assembly: GCF_024693525.1. The sequence goes on from NZ_JAILKR010000026.1 coordinate 4,105, forward strand.
AGTACCAGGAAAAAAATCGACAACAGGGTACGCACAATAACGAGTACCGTCGCTTTTCCCGTTGGTACGCCGGCATGGCGCAGGAACATCAGCTGTGCCACAGCACCACCGGTTGCTCCCGGCGTCAACAGTGCCAAAAAGTAATTGCCAAATACCACCTGCACCGCCTGGTACAAGGTTATTTTCTCATTTGAAATTTTCACCATATGCATCAAGCGGCTGCCATCAAAAAACATGCCAAGACTGACTGCCAGCACCGCTAATACAATCGACCACGGCTGAAACTTGTCCAGATTTTGCAGTGTATTGATATCCACCGTCGAATAGATGACGATACCAGAAATAACCAACACCAACAAAATCAGAAACACAAACCGCTTATAAAATTTATTCATGCAAACCGTCCCTTAGGATAGCTTTCTATCAAGCCAACGTTTCCTCATGCGAAGCATAAGCACTGTGATTGTGGATGGATTCATAGTTCTCACATTCAATGGAAAACCACGCCAGTCCTTCCAGCCCGCGCATAGCCAGCACGGTATCGCGAAGAATATCTTCCACAAATTTCGGATTTTCGTAGGCTGCTTCTGTGACAAATTTTTCATCTTCACGTTTCAGCAGTGGATAGATTGGCGACGATCCCTGCTTTTCCACCAGGTCGGCCAAATCTTCAATATAGATACACTCCACACCTTTTTGGAAACGAAGCTGAACGCGAGCTACCGAACGCTGATTATGGGCTCCATACTGAGAAATTTCCTTACTGCAAGGACAAAGCGAGGTAAACGGAACATCAACCCCGAGCTGAAACTCCAGCTCACCGCCTCGCTCTTTCCGGCCCAGAAAACAACAGTCCAAATCAAGCACCGATTTCCGACCACTTACCGGAGCTGTTTTCTCCACGAAATACTTAAAGCTTAGTTCCACTTCTGCCGACTGTGCATCCAGCCGCTCTAGTGCCTCCATCAGCATCTTATCCATCTCCGGCTCAGCTAATGGTTTCTGACTCCATGGCATAAGGATTTCCAGGAAACGACTCATATGCGTTCCCTTGTACTCACTGGGCAAAGCTACCGTGAAGCGTATGCGGGCCAGCACCTGCTGAAACCCGCCTTCTTTTGTTTTTATCAGGAATGGCAAATGCGCATCTTTGATTCCGACACGCTGTATCGCAATTCCACGGGCATCTTCCCGATTTTGTACATCTTGCATATCCGCTTTCCTCACTGAACGCATCAACCGCGAATTGCCTTGATAGCCTCGCTGACATCATCCGCACCATAGACCGCCGAACCAGCTACCAACACATTGGCACCTGCCTCACGAACCCGCTTACTGGTCTCCGGATTGATTCCACCATCTACCTCAATATCACAGGTAAAGCCCATATCCTGAATCGTATGATAGAGCATATGAATCTTGTCAAGCTGAGACTCGATGAATTTCTGGCCGCCAAAGCCCGGATTAACGGTCATGATAAGGACCATATCCACATCGGCAATGAGTTCTTCAATCATCGCCAGCGATGTTCCCGGATTCAGCGCAATGCCTGCTTTACAGCCAGCTGCTTTAATCTGCTGGATGATGCGATGAGGATGTTTTGCGGCCTCGACATGAAACGTGATAATGTCAGCCCCAGCTTCAGCAAATGCCTCGATTTGCGTTTCCGGATGCTCTGTCATCAGATGAACATCAAACACGGCTTTTGAAGTTTGGCGAAGGCTCTTGACCACCGGTGACCCCAGCGTGATATTCGGCACAAAGGTGCCATCCATTACATCGATATGAATGTATTCCGCCCCAGCATCGGTGACTTTCTTTACTTCATCCGCCAAATGGGCAAAATCAGCCGACAGGATGGAGGGTGCTATCTTAATCATTTATATTCCTTCTTTCGCGCAATCTTTTGATTTTCTTTGATTTCTTCATAAATATTGACATATGCGTCATAGCGTTCTTTTGTGATGCAGCCAGCTTCTACGGCCTGCTTTATCGCACAGTCCGGCTCATGGGTATGACTGCAGGGCGCAAAGCGGCAAGCCGAAAGATACGGACGAAACTCCGGGAAATAACCAGGCAATTCCTGGATTTCAAGCTCCGTAAGTTCCATGGCACTAAACCCCGGTGTATCCACGATAAAGCCATCCCCATAGGAAAGCAATTCTGCTACGCGGGTGGTATGACGGCCGCGCTTTATCTTTGCACTGACTTGGCCCGTCTGCAAAGCCAGCCCAGCGTCAATGCGATTGAGGAGCGACGACTTGCCCACGCCAGAGGGACCGGCAAACACCGTTACCTCTCCCAAAAGACACTGACGCAGCGCATCAATCCCCTCATTTTCTTCCGCCGAAACCCGCAGTACCGGATAACCGATCGCTTCATAGTCTTTAAGGAATGCCGCAATATCCCCTTCGTAAAGATCCTTTTTATTCACGCAGATAACAATCTTCGGAATCCCAGACCACTCCGCCAGAACCAAAAAACGATTCAAAAGCAGGGGATGAAGGTCCGGCTGCGCTGCGGCAAAGGTCAGCACAACCTGCGTTATATTGGCAACTGCCGGGCGTTTCAAAAGGCTCTGACGGGGAAGCTGTTCTTCCACCACCCCGCTCCCATCAGACAAGCGGTTGATGCGAACCAAATCCCCAGGCACTACGCCAGCACTCCGCCGGGTCTTTTTAAATTTTCCGCGCAATTTGCAGGTGACCATTTCCGGTCCATCCTGTCCTTCTGCAAGCACATAGAAAAAACTATTATATGCCTTTATGACTCGACCTTCTTGCATGAACGCTCCTTTTTCTAAACCATTACAAAGAATCAGCGGCTCTTGGACCCCTCGCTATTACGAGATATCGACGGGTTGTCTTGCTCCTGTTTTCCATTGTCCTTTCCAGAATCCTTGCTATTCGATTTCTTAGGTTCCGCTACCACCAGTGTGATGGTAGAACCAGCAGTCACTGAGCTGCCGCCTGCCGGCGTCTGACTAATAACCGTTCCGGCTGCTTTTGTGCTCTCTTCCTTCGTCACACTGACCTTGAACCCTGCGCTGGTCAGAGCGGATTTCGCTCCATCGACCTGCAGATTCGTCACATCCGGCACGGTGTTCTTGGTTTCTTTCTTGCCCTTGCTGACTGTGATGTCGACACTCTGGCCCTTGGTAATCTTGCTGCCAGCCTTCGGATCCGTAGCGATTACCGTTCCTGCCTCTTCGTCGGAGTTTCGCTCATAGACCGAGCCCACTTTGAGGCCCATCTTCTTGAGTTTGGCCTCCGCATCGGATTTATTGAGTCCCTTGAGGTCCGGCATCTCCAAACTTTCCCCGCCTTTGCTGACGTGAATGGTAATGAGGCGTTCCTCTTTTACCTTGGCGCCTCCCTCCGGATCCTGCGAAACAACGGTTCCCGCTGGAACGCTTGCATCAAAGGTCTCCACCACATTGACCCGCAGTTTCTTGTCCTCGAGAATCTGACGTGCCAAGGTCATCTGTTTGCCCGTGACATCCGGTACAATGACCTCTTCCGTGCTCCAGAACTTACCATAACTCAGGAACGCACCGACAAAGAAGCCCATAAACAAGACCAGGATAAGTCCCGCAATGAATTTTTTCGATTTGAACACCGAACTTTCCGGTTCGGGCTCGTCGTAATCATATCCCGACGGCATGCTGCGCATATCGCGACGCGATGGCATCGGTTCATCCATGCGTGGCAATACCTGCGTGGCAAAGGGATCTGGCTGCGTGGCGGCATATCCCATGCCACTTCCCACCATCTGCTCTGCCTGCTGAATATCCTTCACGATTTCCGAAGCCTCCGGACGCATTGCCGGGTCCTTGCTCATAGCGCGGGCAACAATCGCCTCGACCACCGGAGGAATTGACGGATCAAGCTGACGAACAGGCACGGGTTCTTCCTGCAGATGTTTCATCGCAATGCTTACCGGGGTTTCACCGGTAAAGGGAAGCGTTCCCGTGAGCATTTCATAAAGGACAACGCCCAGCGCATAAACATCGGATTTGGGCGTAATCATCGTGCCCTTAGCCTGCTCCGGGGAGAAATAATGGACGGAACCGACCACATTGCCCGTATAGGTCATGGTAGATTCCGTAACGGCACGAGCAATCCCAAAATCCGCTACCTTCGCACTACCATCCGGCATCATCAAAATGTTGTGCGGTTTGATGTCACAGTGGACGAGATTGTTGGCATGCGCATGGGACAGTGCGCTGGCAATCCCCTTGGCGACAGTCAACGCCTCGGTCACGGATAAATGACCTTCCTGCTTGATTTTATCTTTTAACGTCCGTCCCGGAACATATTCCATGACAATGTAGTGTGCACCATCCATCACCCCGACATCGTAAATATTGACAATATTCGGGTGAGAAAGACGGGCAGCAGCCTGCGCCTCGCGATTAAATTTATCGATAAATTCCGTATCGCTCTTGAATTGATCATGCAGGATTTTAACGGCTACCGGCCGGTTAAGGAGCAAATCTTTTGCCTTGTAGACGTCGGCCATACCGCCGCCGCCAATCTGCTCCTGCAGCTCGTAGCGCTGATCTAAGACACGCTGTATCATTCATGTTCCTCCTAGGTAAAGATATAGTCTATCGGAAATCCCTGCCATTAATTCTGCAGGGACAGGATTACCTTGCGGGCAATCGGTGCCGCCTGGGTTCCGCCGCTGCCGCCATTTTCTACGATGATGGCAAATACAATCCGGCGATTGCGAAGCTCTGCTGAGCCGATAAACCAGGCATGGTCTTGCCCAGCGGCATTCTCAGCGGTTCCCGTCTTGCCGGTTACCCGCACGCCGCTTACCTGAGCCGCCCGGCCAGTTCCCTTGGTGACAACATCCTCCATGAAACTGTCAATCTTGGCAGCCATCGCTCCTGTTGTCGCCGTCAGCCATTTGGTAGGACGTGTATCTTGAATCACGGTTCCCCCTGGCGTAATGACCTGCTGCACCAAATACGGTTTCATGACAACGCCACCATTGGCAAAGGCTGCTGCCATCAAAGCCATATGCATGGGGGTAACCAGCAGCGTACTCTGACCAATACCGGTTTGCGCCAAATCACCATTGCCTAATTTCCCAAAGGCCGGCAGATGTGACCCTTCCATGAGGATTTCTCCCCCCAGTCCTTTGTCAAAACCAAAACGCTCAAAGGATTTCTTTAGTTTCTCATCCCCCAAGCGCATTCCCAAAGTACCGAAAGTGACGTTACAGGACTCGGTAAGGGCCTTGCGCAAATCCACTTTGCCATGAATCTCGCCATGGCTTTCCCGAATCGTCTCACCAGCGCCAAGGTCCAAGGAGCCCGAGCAATCGAAGATTTCCTGCTCATTGGTCACACCTTCCGTCAAAGCTGCATCCGCGATCATCGGCTTAATGGTAGACCCTGGTGGATACATGCCTTGGACGGCACGATTCAAAAGCGCGCCATCAGCCTGCTTGGAAAGCGCCTGCCAATTGGCCTCGATATCATTGGGATCATAAGAAGGCGAACTTACCATGGCCAGTACCGCACCAGTCTCTGCATCGAGTACCACTACGGCCCCCTTGCGGCCATCAAGGCCATCAAAAGCTGCCTGCTGGGCATCGGATTCAATAGTCAGCTTGACATCATTGCCCTGCTCTGATTGAAACAGCTGCGAGGCCGGCCCTAGATGACTCAAATCATCGGAAAGCCCTAACAGCTCACGATTGGCATGACCTTCTACCCCAGCGCTGCCAATTTTTTCCCCATTATAGCCGGTAACCGCCGCCATGGATTCCCCCATAGGATAACTGCGGCTTCCATCGGCACGGTTCTGGGCCAACACCCTTCCCTTGGCGTCGAGGATAGCGCCGCGGCGTATGTCCGCCCGAGCTGCCGCTCCACGCATATTCAAAGGATTATTGGCCAAACTGTCGGCCTCCCAGGTCGACAAATAGATAATATATGCGGTCAAAAGACCTGTCAGCACCAACAAAAACGATGCCGCCTGCAGGATTTGCCGCTTGATTTTCCAATCAGCCATGTTCCTGCTCCTTCGATAACGAAATTAGAAGTCCCAGCAGCACAAAACTGGAAACCATCGAGCTGCCGCCATAACTGATAAACGGCAGCGTGATGCCAGTCAGTGGCAAAAACTTCGTGACACCGGCGACGATGATAAAGGCCTGCAAAAGCATCAGCGAACAGCAGCCTGCCGCCAGCAGCACTTCCTTTTCCTTGCGGCAGGAAAGCGCTGTCTTTATCCCGCGCCAGAAAAAAAACACATAGCAGGACATCAGCATCATAGTCGCAATAAGTCCCATCTCTTCGGCAATTGCCGCAAAGATGAAATCGGTATGAACCTCGGGAATAAAGCCTGGATGACCATAGCCAAACCCTGTTCCCCAAATACCACCAGTGCCAAACGCAAACAGCGACTGCACAACCTGATAGGCCATACCATTGGGGTCCTGCCAAGGATTCAGCCAGATGTCAAAACGCACCCGCACATGGCCAAAAGCAGCATAACTGGCAGCAGCGGCAACCCCGATAAACGCCATTGCTAAAAACACATAGGATTTACTGCCCGTCGCCATATACGTCATGAGCACTGCCATGCCGAAAAACAGCAAGGCCGACCCTAGGTCTTTTTCAACGACAAACATCAAGACCGCCATGCCCCAAATACAAATCAGCGGAGCAATAAAGCGCAGTGGCGGCAGTTGCAGCCAAAAGATGCGATGCGCGGGAAGCGTCAATACGCGTCGATGATCCGACAGATAAGCCGCCAGGAAGAAAACAATCAATATCTTGCCAAACTCTGACGGCTGAATCGATATTGGCCCCAAAACGAGCCAATTCTTACTGCCACCGATTTCCGTGCCAAACAGCAAAGGCAGTCCTAACAGGAAAATGCAAGCTACCCCCAGCAAATACGGATACCCCAGCATTCGCCGGATACGCCCCCAAAACCGTAGCACCAGAATCATCACCACCATGGCCACACATAGCCATTGAAGTTGACGAACTAAAAGTGCCGGCTTTAAACGGGCGATTTCCACAATGCCGACACTGCAAAGCGTCAGCACGATAGGAAACAGGAATGTGTCCTCCCGCCGTTTGATGATGACTGCCTGTATGAACAAGGCCAGAATAATCACCGCTGCCAGCCAAGGCACATAATTGAGCGGTCCCTGCAAAACTTCTGCCGTCAGTTTTGAACCACCCGGATTCATTTTCAAATAAAGCACGCTCATGCCAAAGAGGACGATGCCCAGCGGAGCTGCCATTAATCCCCAATTTTTCATGAATCGTACACCACCACAATTACCGTTACATTATCATTACCGCCAGCGTTAAGTGCCCGCATCACCAATTCCTTAGCGGGGTCGCCTGGGGCAGATTCAATCACCTGACGAATCTCCTCATCTTCGACGAGTTTCATGAGCCCATCGGTTGCCAGTATCAGGATGTCCTGCGGTTCCAGCGGGAAGTGCCCCGAATCCACCGTAAGATTTGGCTGCACCCCAACGGCCCGGGTCAGGTAGTTGCGCTGGGGATGAACCTTGGCTTCAGCCTCTGTGATCGTCCCTTCCGCTACCAATTCCTCAACATACGAGTGATCTCTAGTCACCTGTTTCATCTCGCCACCTCGCAGCAAATAAAGGCGGCTATCGCCGACATGAGCCCAACAAGCTTCGTTTCCTTCAATATGCATGACCGTAGCGGTCGTCCCCATTCCCTTGTAATCGGGATGGTCTTTCTCACTTTCCAGGATTGCCTGATTGCCGGCCAGAATCGCCTCACACAACGCATCCTCCCCGATTGCTGCTGTACCGGTCAGTTTCCGCCGTACACTATCTACCAGCATGCGACTGGCTACCTCGCCTGCTACATGACCGCCCATGCCATCGGCAACTACATAGGTTGCCGGTTCAAATACATCCGCACTATCCTCGTTGCCCTTTCTCACCAGTCCAACGTCGGTAGCCTCATATACCTGAATCATCTGCTCACCTCTCGAATCTCAGTGCGACCATGCCGATGCGGACAATATCCCCCGACTTAATATAGGCTCTGCCTTGAAGCACCTGATCATTCACATATGTATGGTTCACGCTGCCAAGATCCTCGATGACATACTGGCTGCCATGCTGATAGATAACGGCGTGATGGTGGGATACAAATCCCTCCGGAATCATAATATCATTATCTTCGCCACGGCCGATTGAAATCTGCTCACTGAACGCAAACCGGCGTCCGGCAAGATTCTCTTCATTCGCATCCACCACCGAAACCACTGCCTCATTCTGGCTGGTTTCCGGCCGGCGCTGCCGAATGGATTCCTTGCGCACCTCGCGAAACATTCTTTTCGAAAGTTTGAGGGCAAACCACAGCAGCCAGAGCAGCATACCATACTCCAGCAACACCCGGACCCCCTTTAAAATAACCGCCATAGTTGGCAAATCATATCACCTCGTAAACTAAAACCGTTGCGCCAATCTGAATCTCATCCCCTGGCACCAAGCAATGCGCATCAATCCGCCTGCCATTAACATAGGTACCATTCGTACTTTGGGCATCGTGCAGGATGTGCCGATGATCCTCATACGTAATCCATGCATGGAGACGCGAGGCATTGACATCTGTCAGGATAAATTCATTCTTATCCCGCCGCCCGATGTAGATTTGCTTTTCCCCAAATTCCAAATACGCATCAAGATCCGCCCCCTCGATTACCGTGAGGGAAACCACTTTATGCTCTTGGGGCAGATTCAGCGGCGTGGACGCCGAAAGCCCCGGCCGCCTAAGCACGATCGTTTGAGAGGAAACTTCGTTATTCCCGCTTGGCCCATCGTCCTCATAACGGGAAGTCAAGGCATAAGTTCCCTTGATTCGATCCGCTTCCTTTTGACACTGGACCTGCAGCTTTCCTTCCATGCGGTAATTTTGCAAAATGACCTGCTTTTCGACCGCCACATAGAGTTCATCGATAACCCGCTGCGCACAGAAGCGCTGATAATCATCTTCCGCCAGCGTAAAGACATACCGGTTTGGCACCAGATGCATCGCTTTGCCCCGCCCCTGGCGCCCAATCTCTTTTTCCAGGCCCTTCATAAGCTCTGCCAGCTCCAAATCACTGCTGAAGCGTTTATTGAAAAATCCCTCGATATGTCCCTCGAGGAAAGATTCCAGCTTACCAATTCCCATGAAATAAGACTCCTTTATTCTCGCCTTTTTCCTTCTGTCCATTATAGCAGAAAGCAACTATAATGCCTAGGTTTCATTTTCCAGCCTTCAGTCCTTGAGATGCTTGTTGCGCAGCTGGCCACAGGCGGCTTGAATATCCACGCCCATCTCCCGACGGACCGTAACACTTACATGATGGTCGCGAAGGTACTTCTCAAACCAGTCAATGCGTGCTTTCGAAGGACGCATGAGATTGCGCTCCACCACTGGATTGATGGGAATGAGGTTGACACTCGCCAACTGTCCCTTCATCAACGCCGTGAGTTCTCTTGCCTGCGCTTCTCCATCATTCAACTGGTCGATCAAAATGTACTCATAGGTCACCCGACGCTTCGTCTTATCTGCATAATTCTTTGCCGCAGCTATAACATCCACTAATGGATACTTGCGGTTAATCGGCATAATCTCTGACCGCAGCTCTTGATTGGGGGCATGAAGCGACACCGAAAGGGAGATAGGCATTCCCTCTTCTGCTAGTCGCAGCATATTCGGAACAATTCCCGAAGTGGACAGCGTGATGTTGCGATAGCCCATTCCCAGCGTATAATCTTCATGGATAAGCCGCAAAAAGCCGATTACGTTGTCATAATTCATCAGCGGTTCACCAGAGCCCATGATGACCATCGTATCTACCTTCGCCCCGTTTTCCTCATCGCGAAGCATATCCTCGATGGTAATGGCCTGCGCGAGGATTTCTCCCTTCGAGAGGTCCCGGGCCATGCCGTGAAGCGTAGATGCACAAAAGGCACAGCCCATATTGCAGCCAGCCTGCGTCGAAACACAGATACTATTTCCATAGGGCTGGCGCATGAGCACCGTTTCCACCGCAGTGCCATCAGTAAATTCCAGCAGGAATTTGGTGGTATGACCATCCTGCGAATCCAACCGGTCTTTAATGGCCGGCCGGCCGATGATAAGGTCTTTGGCCAACTCCTCCCGAAGCTTTTGCGATAAATTCGTCATCGCATGGAAATCCCTGGCTCCGCGTTGGTACATCCACTGGGCAATCTGTTTGGCCCGGAACTTCTGTACCTTATAAGGCTCTAGTACCGCCTGCAGCTCTTCAAGAGTCATCCCAAATATATCAATCATTTATTTCCTCCGCATTCTAGCAATGAAGAATCCATCGGTTCCATCCACCTGGGGGTAAAGCTGAATCATTGACTCATCACGCTTTTCGCCGGGCAGGAACGAGCCGGTTTTTTCCAAGCAAAATTCCGGATTCTCTGCTAAAAACGCCTTTACAACTTCTTGATTTTCCTGCGGTTCAATCGTACAGGTGCTGTATACCAGCACGCCACCGGCCTTAACGGCCTTGGCCGCACTGGCAAGGATTTCCAACTGCAGCGCTGGCAGCGCGTCGATTTCCGCCGCCGTCTTATTCCAACGAGCATCGGGTTTCCGCCGCAGCACCCCCAGCCCCGAACAGGGCGCATCCACTAAAACGCGATCGGCCATCGCCCGGTACTCTTCTCCCACCTCGCGGGCATCGAGCAAATCGGTCTCGATAATCGAAATTCCAAGTCGCTGGGCATTTTCTTCAATGCGCGCCAACTTGTGTTCATAGATATCGCCTGCGACAATACGACCTTTGTCCTGCATCAACGCCGCCAAATGTGTCGTCTTACCGCCCGGCGCACTGCAGCAATCGATGACGAATTCACCGGGCTGCGGATCCACGACATGCGCTACCAGCATCGAGCTTTCGTCCTGAACCTGACAAAGCCCCTGCTTTAAAGGCAGCAATTCATCCAACGAGCCATGCTTCGTAATAATGACTCCCTCCGGCGTCCAAACGGATTCCCGTGCCTCAGCCCCAGCCTTTGCCAGTGCATTCAGCAAATCCTTTCGGCTCCCTTTGCACGTATTGGTGCGCACCGACAGTGGTGCCTCACTGTTGTTGAAGAAGCAAAGATCTCTGGCCCCGTGAAAGCCAAACTCCTTAACCCAGCGTTTTACCAACCAATACGGATGCATGCTTTGCAGGGCCAATTCCTCTACGCCATGCCCCTTGCCGCTGGGAAACTTTGCCTTTTCCGGTTCACGCACCGCTGTGCGGAGCACGGCATTGACAAACTTCGCCGTACCGATATTGCTGTATTTTTTTGCCAGCTCTACCGATGTATTACAAGCTGCCGAAGGAGGAACTTTGTCGAGATAAAAAAGCTGATAGATGCCAAGACGCAAAATATCACGGACCATAGGCTCAATTTTCTTTAAGGGACGGGTCACATAACGACGCAAAATCCAATCGAGCGTATCGCCGGCTTTTACAGCACCATAAACCAATTCCGTCACGAAACGGCGGTCCATATCCGAAAGATCTGCCCGACGAAGTTCCCGTGCCAATGCCACGTTGGCATAAGCCCCCTTCTCGTGTACCTCATGTAAAATTCTGACCGCGGTATTACGCGCTTTATCCATAAAATCCTCCTCTGCGGATTCAGCTCTTAATCGTTTTTCTCAGGAAGTATAATCTTTTCCAGCTGAGCTTTCACTTCCTCGATATCCACATGCGTGTTATAGCATGGCCCATTCGGGCGGATATTTAAGACCCCCACGGCCGGCAATGGATATACATCCTGAATGCCACTCATAAGATCCCGTTCACAGGCAATAGCCAACACTGCCTTCGGCCGCATCTTATAAATAATTTGCCGGGCCAGCGTACCACCGGTAGCGACGAAAAAATGAAAGCCCATTTCCTCCGACAACGTCACAAGTGCTCCGATATCACAACCGCCGCAACGCTTGCAGTTCCCCGGATCACGCGTAATCTTATGGGGGCAAGTTGCCAGCTGCAAGCAATGCGGGGTTACCACCAGCAATCGATTTGCCGGCACGCGGATTCCCATACGGTTGAACATCCGGTTGCTCGTGGCGATAAAAGAGCCCTCCAAACGGCGCTTGCTAATGCCGAACAACTTGGCCAGCCGTACCGATATAGGAAACAGCAAATTGACCAATTCATAGGTCCGCCGCTGCAAGAGCGGCAGATACGGCCAATCCGTCACTGCTAGGCCCATATTCACTATGCCCAGCCATGCGACTACCACACTGACGGCAAAGATGCCACCGACAATAGTCGGCAGCACCTCAGCGATGTTGGCAAGCCCCGGACTGGCAATATACCAAATACCGTAGAGCAATGCCGCCGCCAGCACCGTTGCTAACGACAGCATGCCGAGAAACAACCGTTTCTTCGGCCGCCCCGGAATCACGATTTTCTTTTTCTGTTTGGATTGATCTGTCATTGTCTACCTCCAACAAATCTCACCCGAAAATAATTCTGCTTCCCTTTTCCCAAAATCCCATCAGACAAACGCAGCTGGCAGATCGATGCCATGACCATTCAAGTAATCGGCTGCCCGCATCTTTTTCTTGCCCGGTGCCTGAAGCTCCGTAATCTGCAGAAGCTCATCGCCAGCAGCCACCCAAAGGCCTTCCTTCTTATCGGCCTTGACGATGGTTCCCGGAGCAGCCGAGGTCTTCTGTCCCGTCCGCTTCGTCATCCAGATTTTATATTTCTTCGCATCCATTTCGGTAAAAGCCCCCGGCCAGGAATTCAATCCACGGACGAGATTGTGAATTTCCTGCGCCGATTTTGACCAGTCAATATGACCAGTTTCCTTGGTCAGCATTGGCGCATAGTTTGACTCCCCAGTCTGCGGCGTCCGTACCAGCGTGCCATTCGACAGCTCTTCGAGCGTATCCATAAGAACGCCAGCGCCCATAGCCATGAGACTGTCGTGAACTTCCTCCAGCGTCATATCTGGTCCAATCGGGAGCTCTTTTTTCAGCAGCATATCCCCGGTGTCCAGACCAGCATCCATAAACATGGTCGTTACGCCAGTTTTTTCTTCGCCATTGATAACGCACCACTGCATCGGTGCCGCACCGCGATACCGCGGCAAAAGCGATGCATGAACATTGATGCAGCCATACGCAGGAATATCCAAAATGCGTTGCGACAAAATCTGTCCAAACGCAACGACTATCATTAAATCAGGCTTTAAGTCTTCCAGCTTTGCCGTGAATTCCTCCGTCTTGATTTTCTCCGGCTGATACACGTCTAATCCATGTTCTACCGCCCAAGCCTTTACCGGTGACGGCATGAGTTTCTGCCCACGCCCCCGCGGTTTATCCGGCTGGGTGATGACACCAATGACTTCACATTCCTTATGCAGCGCTTCCAGGCACGGAACAGCAAATTCTGGCGTGCCCATGAATATTACACGAAACTTCTTCAAGCCTGATTCCCCCTATGAATACTCTGGGCAATATCGATAAAGAGCTGTCCCTCCAGATGATCCAGCTCATGCTGAATGCAACGCGCCAAAAGCCCCGTTGCCGTCACCCGCTGTTTCTTGCCACGACGGTTCGTGAACTCCACCTTGACCTTCGCAGCCCGTTCTACTTCGCCATAAATATCCGGTACGGAAAGGCATCCTTCGGTATCCGTCTCCGTGCCTTCGCGGAAGGTGATTACCGGATTGATGAGTTCGAGCAAGCCGTGTTCATCCTGGCAATCAATGATTACCAGCCGGATTGCCTTGCCGATCTGTGGAGCGGCAATCCCTACGCCATTGCTCTCGTACATGGTCTCTGCCATATCGTCCATTAGCTTTTTCAACTGCTTGTCGATTTTCTCAACCGGCGCGCAGACCTCTTTCAATACCGGATCGCCTGCCTTTTTGATCTCCAATAAAGCCATATAGTTACTCCTTTTTCCTTTCTCTTTATGAACTAACGGTATTCTTCTCCGTCAATTTCAATCGATAGATGCGCAGGGCATTCTCATAGAACACCGCGTCCCAATATTGCTGGGGAATAATCGCCTTGGTAAATTCGATATAATCGCCGAGATTTGCCAGTGGCCAATCGGTGCCAAACATGAAGCGGTCGTAGCACTCCAAATACTCCAGCCAGCCCTTCATCCGTTCCATATAAAAATGCTTTTTCTGGCAGAACGCGGCAAAATCGGGAATTTTCCCTGTGAGAATCCCCGACAGGTCTGCCGTGACATTGGGATTTTTCTCGATTACCGCTGCCGCATCTTCAAACCAAGGCTCGCCGAAATGGCACATGACAAAATTCACCTTGCGGAACTTCACCGCTGCCTCATCCATAACCATCGGGTGGCTGTATTTCAGCAGGGCATTATCGGTGGCCGTCAGCCCCATATGAACTGCTACCGGCTTGTCATATTTCTCCGCCAATTCATAGAAGGGTTTCAAACAATCCTCATAGATATAGAAGTAATTGTAGCCTGGATAGAGTTTTAATCCCACACATCGGGGATTCTGGAAATGCTGTTCCAGCAAAGCGGCCTGCTGGCGTATCGACACCCGATCAAAACCTTCGCGGCTGTCGATGCCAGCACAATAACTCACAAAGGATGGATAATCTGAAGATAAATCCCTAAGAGGCTGATTCCCCATGACAATGCCATGAACCATACCATGCAACCGATACTGTTCTACTAAGTGTCCGCCACTATTTTCATGGCCTGCGGCCCTGGCGATAACATCAAAATAGGCATCATCGCAAAAATGAAAATGCGCATCGATAATCTTCATAACGATTCCTTATTTCTTTAACGCTGCCGCTCCAACTGCAATGCCCAGAACCGTCTCCCCAGCTTTTTTGAGGGAATTCAGCGGCAAATATTCAAAGCGGCCGTGGAAGTTGGCACCACCCGTGAAGATATTCGGGCAGGGAAGCCCCATGAAGGACAGGCGGGCGCCATCCGTACCGCCGCGAATTGGCTGTACATCCGGCGTAACGCCTGCAGCTTTCATTGCCTGCTTAGCCAGTTCCACTACATACATATTACCATCTTCGATTTTCTCTAACATATTGAAATATACGTCATGAGGCGTCACTTCCACGGTGCCTTCGCCATATTTCTTATTGAAGAAATTCGCCATGTCTTCCAAGTAGGCCTTGCGCTGCTCAAACTTCTGACGGCTATGATCGCGGACCAGCATGTTCATGGTGCATTTCTCCACGCCACCGGTTATCTTATAGACATGGAAGAAGCCCTCGTAACCTTCCGTATACTCTGGTTTTTCTCCAGCTGGAAGCAGCTGCTGCCACTCCGCAGCCAGCGTAATGGCATTAATCATCTTGCCCTTGGCATCTCCCGTATGAACACTGCGCCCATGGAAGGTGATGACCGGATTGGCAGCATTGAAATTCTCATACTCAAGGCCGCCCAGCTCTCCCCCATCGATGGTGTAGGCAAAATCAGCTCCAAACTTTTCCACATCGAAACGGTCGGCACTGCGCCCCGTCTCCTCATCCGGCGTGAAGCCCACGCGAATCTTGCCATGCTTGATTTCCGGATGATTTACCAAATACTCCATCGCACTGACGATAGCCGTTACCCCAGCTTTGTCATCAGCCCCCAAAAGGGTAGTGCCATCAGTAAACATGATGTCCTGACCTTTATACTTGAGGACCTCGGGGAAATCCTTCGTGGAGAACACAATGGGGCCATTTTCATTAAGAACGATATCCTTGCCATCGTAATCCCGGACAATCTGCGGTTTAATCGGGCCGCCGGCAGCATCCGGGCTCGTATCCACGTGAGCGATAAAGCCAACTACCGGGGCATCCGCCGCTCCG
>NZ_JAILKR010000132.1 GCF_024693525.1 Selenomonas sp.
TTTCATATGGCGGATCTGTGGTCCCAGCAGCACAACATCCGCTTCCGCTGCCCTTTGATCCAGCACCTCCACGCTGAACGCCTCAATATGCGTATCCGCCAAGGACTTAGCCGCTGCAGCCTCCTGCATTTTCTTCACCAGAATCGAAGTCGACATACCTGCATTGCAAACCAAAAAGATGTTCATGTTTATTCCTCCTCTATAAACTTTATGTAGGAATTTTTTATCGTTTCATCTTCCTACGCCCTTATTATATTATTAGTCAATCCCTTTGTCAATAAAAGATATAACTTTTATTGCTCATTCATATTACATTATCACTTTTCATTATATCCTTTGTTGACATCACATCCTCTCTGTAACTATAATGAATCTGATAATGACATAGCTTACCCTTATTTTTCTGAAAGAAGGTATTTTATATGATGGTTCGGAAAATCCCTGCCAATGCTTCCGGAATCCAGTATTTTGGCCGCTGGGAAAAGTCTCCGGCAGCCTGCCGGTGCGCACAAGGAGCTACCTATATTAAAGCGAATTTCACAGGCCCCCTGCTTATGGCCGATTTAATAGATCCTGGAAATTGGTGGCGAGTCAGCATCGATGACAGTCCCTTTCGTCGTTTCCGTCCGCAAGGAGAAAACACCTTGTTAACGGAAGACCTCCCTGCCGGCAAGCATAAGGTTCTCCTGGTACGTTCCACCGAAGGCTATATGGGCATCAGCGAGTTTCGCGGTTTTTCGCTCGCGCCTAACGAAACAATGCTCCCACCTGCTCCGCCCAAGGCACGCAGCTTAGAATTCATCGGCGATTCCATTACCGCCGGCGCCAAAAATGACGGTCCCCCCGATGCCCCCTACGATGATATTGAAGACAACGATATGGCCTATGGCCCGCAGCTGGCCCGAATGCTCGATGCTGAATACAGCGTATTGGGCAAATCCGGCGAAGGTGTCATCCACAACTGGGATGAAGACTGGCCTGGTCATGGTGTCCATACCGCTGATCGCTATCCCTGGACTTTCTATAGTGATAAAAGATCTCCCGCTCATCATCTTTGGAATCCGCAAAACTTCCCCATAGATGGTATCCTTATCTCTCTTGGTACGAATGATTTCGGTAACGACAAGCATCAGCCTGAGCGAAACGATTTCATCCAAGGCTATAAAAATCTTCTGCAAACAGTCCGGCAAATAAATCCCCACACCCCCATCATCGTCATCGAGCCTGTCCCCAGCTGGCTTCCACACGAGGCGCGCCAGTGGATAAAAGCAGCCGTGAATGAATGCAAAGCCCGTGGCGATAATGCCCTCTATTTCATCCCGTTGAATGAAGAAAAGCCTTTACTGGATGCTAACGATTATGCTGGCGACAACACGCATCCCCTGAAAAACGGGTCAAAAAAAATTGCCCTTTATCTAAAGGACAAAGTTGCCGAAATCCTTGGCTGGTAAGCAAACACGACAGACAACGCTTGCTTTTCGGCGCTAAATAAAAACAGGTTCTGCATGTCATTGTATTGCAGAACCTGTTTTTCTCTATCTATGCAGCCGCAAATTGCTTTATTGCCTGCGGCTTTTTGCCAATTTTTCCTCGGCCGTTGTATTGCCGCCCCTCATAGCCAGCACTACACCGATGGCAATAAGCGCAAAACCGGGCAAGAAATAGCTGGTCATTTTCTCGCCCAGCAACAACCAGCCCAAGATTGTGCCAACCAGCGGCTGAAAGAACATAAACAGGCCGCCAATGGACGCATCCATATAGGTCAGCCCCTTGCTCCAAAGGACGAATCCTGCCGTGGTGGAAATCATCCCTACATAAAGTACCGAGCCCCATATCTGCGGCATGGCCAAAGCCCCATAATTTGCTTCGTTAATCAGCCACCATATTCCATAGGGGCTCAGCACCAAAAACGCGATGAGCACGCTATAAAACGTCAGTGTAAAAACCGAATAACGGCTGAGCAGTTTCACGAGTATGGACATCAACGCCCAGGTGATGGCGGCTACAAACAAACAGGCCCCGCCCCAAAGACTGCCAGTTTGCAGATTCTCCGGGTCAACGACAATCAGCAGCACCCCCACCGTTGCCAAAACGACGGACAGTAGACGGCTGAAATTAAACCGCTCATGCAAGATCAAGCAGCCAAACACCACCATAAATGCCGGTGTCGCCGCCGTTATCACCGAGCCCATCTGCGCGGATGTCAGCATAGTTCCCGATTCCTGCGTGACAATGGAAAGTGTTTGACCGGTCAACGCGGAAAGCAGCAGCAGTTTCCAGTCCCTGCGCTCGATTTTCCAGGAAATGTTTTCATATAGCATGATAAGCACCAGCGGAACAAGCGCCACACCGTACCGCAGCCACACCAATGCCACCGGTGTAATGACGCCTACGGTCAGACGTACCGCAATGAACATGGCGCCCCAAATGCTGCCAGCCAGCGACAGTAGCAGCGAACCGATCAGTAAATTACGCAAAAGCTTTATCTCCTTGATTTCTTATTGTCCATACCCCAGCTCTTCCCGGACACTGTGGAAAAACGGCTTTACTGCAGCGCCGATTTTTCTGTGCGGGAATAAATGCAAAACCGGCACCACAGAGCATTGCCCAAGAGCAATGCAGCTACCAGCCAAAAAAGATTACGAATGCCGATGCTGGCAGCCAGCTGGCCACCGAAAAACGCCCCCGTGAACATGCCGATGAACTGCGCCGATTGATTGATGCCAAAAATCCGCCCCATCAAAGCTGGTGGTGCCAATTGGCGGATAAGGTTATTGGTGGATGGCATAAGGCCCGCAATCGCTATGCCATGGAAGAAGCGCAGGACTCCCAGCTGCCATGGTGCACTTACCATCCCCTGCGGAATCGTAACGATACCTGAAAGGAGCAGACAGGCAAACAAGATACGCGCTGAGCCGATACGGTCAGCCAATCTGCCGAGCCTTGACGCAAATAGCATACTGGCAAAACCTGCGGCAGAGAATATAGCACCGGATACGATAGCCAGATGGTCGATGTTACCGGCGATCTCCTGCACATAGACCGTAAGGATTGGTGCCACGCAGGACAGGGAGAAATGCAGCAATATGGTCGTCAGGAAAACACCGAGGATAATGGTATGCTGTGGCAGCTCACGGAAGGCTGGCAGCTCAACCGCCGCGGCTTTTTCACGCACAGGCTGTTTGGTTTCGCTTATCTGTGTCAACGCCAAAAATCCGAGCAGGCAGCATATACCGATCAGGAAAAACGCATTGCGGAAGCCAATCGTTTCACTGAGCCAGCCGCCGAAAACCGGCCCCATGAGTCCGCCCGATACCTGCGCGGTAAAAAACATCCCCATAGCCCATCCCGAGCGTTTCTTCGGTGTTTCCTGCGCCAGCAACGGAATAACCGCAGCCTGAAAACCACTCAGGCAGCCTTGCAGCAAGCGCAGAAGAACCAGATGCCATACCGATTGGGCAAAGCCCATGCCAATCATGATAAGGCCCAGCCAGCCGGAGGCACGCAAAATCATTGGCTTTCGTCCCAGACGATCCGAAAGCCTGCCCCATATCGGTGAGAAGATTGCCAAGCTGATGAAGTTACAACCAAAAACGATTCCCGACCAACGGGCAATATCCGCTGGATTGTCGACGCCAAGCTCCGCAATATAAAGCGGCAGGATTGGTGCCATCTGGCTCATACCAATAGATACGATAAACGATGCGATACAACATATAAAAAGATTCTTTTTCCATAATGGAGTAGTCGATGCCATGAAAAAGCGCCTCGCTTGTAAATGATATTGTCTTACAATCATTATAACATGCACCGCAAATTCGGCGATTATGGCGTTTGACGTCCTCCAAAAACCACCTTATACTTGATTCATGACAAATATCAAAAGTTGGAGGCTATGCTTGTGAATCTGGTAAAGCGTGTTTGTGGTCATACCTGGATGATTCTACGCCATAAATACTGGGTGTTTCGCTTTTGCTGTATCGCAGGAATTCCCTGGCAGGGATTTATGCACGACTGGTCAAAGTTTTCACCCATGGAATTTATAGAAAGCGTAAAATACTACAACGGCAAGGTTTCGCCCATAAAAATCTGCAAACAAAAAAACAACGGCCTGTCCATGGCCTGGATCCATCATCATGGACGCAATCTTCATCATTACGAAGCCTGGTGGGATAATTTCGACCATGGTGCCTATCCACAGGACATGCCATACAAATACGCCGTGGAATTGATTTGCGACTGTCTGGGAGCAGCCAAAGCCTATGGACGCGATAAGTTCACCTTTCAGGCAGAATATGAATGGTGGCAGCATAAATGCGCAACCGGCATTGGCATGAGCCCCAATATGCAGGCTTTTGTAGAGGCAATCCTCAGCCAGCTGGCCAGGACTGAAGATTTGACACTGCTACGCCCAAAATCCACGCAGGCCATTTATACGAAATTTGTGAAAGAGGGAAAACATGAATATCCAGCTTTTCGGCACCAAGACGTGTAACGACACCAAGAATGCACAGCGTTCAACGCCGCTTCTTTGACTGTGCTAACGCAAAGCTTTCGTCGATTCTTTGCTGAAGCTCCATCATCGGTATACTGCCATCCAGACATATGGTATACCAGTATTTCCGATTCATATGCCAGCCCGGGAAATACCGCTCTCCATCTACTAAGGCGGCCACCTGTTCTGCCGTGCCATGCAGATTCATGATACGGATAGGCCGGCTGCCGCCAATGCCGATTTTGCTGGTATGCACCTTCATAAAGAGCGCATACCATTTCTGCGACAAATGCGAACGGATAACCGCCGCGTCCATGTCCTTCCACGGATATTCGAGTTCATCGCCATAAGCAGTCTGCACATACTGCAAAAGCTCCTCTACATACGGTCCATGAAAACTGCCATGCTCGCCGCAGGATGCACCAATGCAGTCAAGGATTGCCCGATAAGCAGCCCGGACTTCGCCTACAAAAGCGCCCTGTGCATCCTCCACCAAATGCAGCACATAAGGCTCCTCTGACTCCGTGTCCAGCAGCAAAGTGGACACAACACCATCCCTGCTGACCTTTACATGCAACCTAAAAGCGCCTGCCAGCAAATCCTCTGCATAAAAATATCCATCTCCATCACGGCGAAAGCCAAACGGCTCCAGCTTATCTGCCAATAGTTTTGGCATTTCCCCGGGCGCCAGCTCATGCCATACATCTGTCTTCTGCATTAACTCCTACCTTCTCGCTTGACATAATAACAGGTCTTCTA
>NZ_JAILKR010000138.1 GCF_024693525.1 Selenomonas sp.
GAAAAAGAGGGGATTTGGACGCTGGATTCAGCCGGCGAACTTCTCATCACCGTGCTCTCGTCCATTTCGCAAGAAGAAGCCCGGAGCATATCGGAGAATACCACATGGGGGCATCGGAAGCGGTTCGCCGATGGCAAGGTCAGCGTACCCTTTAAGCGATTCCTTGGCTACGACAGGGGCGAGGACGGCAATCTGGTCATCAACCCGGAGCAGGCCAAGACCGTGAAGCTTATCTACAAGCTATTTCTTACAGGACTGTCCTATAAGGCAATCTGCAGGGAACTGATGGCAAGGGGCATAAAATCCCCGGCTGGCAAAGATAACTGGAATGCAGGGGCGGTGAAGAGTATCCTTACCAACGAGAAGATGAAGGGCGATGCCTTGCTCCAGAAACAGTTCACCGTGGACTTCCTCACCAAGAAACACAAGAAGAATGAAGGGGAGATTCCGCAGTACTATGTGACGGGCAACCATGAAGCCATCATTCCCCCAGCCACCTTCGACCTGGTGCAGGCCGAAATTGAACGGCGCAAAGGCGGCAAGAAGTACAGTGGCGTGACCATCTTCTCCAACCGCATCAAGTGCGGGGAGTGCGGTCATTGGTATGGTTCCAAGGTTTGGCACAGCACCGATAAGTATCGGCGGGTGATATACCAGTGCAATCATAAGTTTGATGGGGAAAAGAAATGCTCCACGCCCCATCTGGTGGAAGAGGAAATCAAGGCAGCCTTTATCAAGGCGGTGAACAAGCTGCTGAAGGGCAAAAATGACATGTTGGAAAATATCCGGCTGGTGCGGGAGCAGATATGCGGTACGGCTGACCTTGAAGCCGAAAGCCAGCGGCTCATGAGGGAACTGCAGGTGCTCTCGGACATGGTGCAGAGCTGCATCAATGAAAATGCCCGCATTGCCCAAGATCAGACGGACTACCAGAAACGCTACGATGAACTGGTCAGTCGGTACGATGCCTCCAAGGCCAAGTACGATGCGACAGAACAGAGCATCAAGAAAAGGAGAGCCAAGGCCGAGCGGCTGGATGCCTTTGCCAAGGCACTCAGAGCACAGGGGACAGTTGTTACAGAGTTTGACGAAGGACTGTGGGGAACGCTGGTAGACTTCATGACCGTCTACAGCAAGGATAATATTGTCGTTACATTTAAGGACGGCACGGCAATTCATATAGACTGACAGTTGGCACGGGTTAAAGGCTCGTGCCAATTTACTTGTATTATGGTAGAATTATGATAGATTTATACGGCGGGAGGTGCTGACATGAAGAAGGTGCGGATAACTGTCGTGCGTAAGGCTTGCTATCCGGATTTGATGGAAAAGTATGAAAATCCCATCGAGCACGCCTGCGATATCGAGGCGGGAGCTGTATTCATCGCCAATGGCTGGCAAAGACCGGAGGGGCTGTGCGAGAGTGCTTGGGAGTCCATGTCTCCGTTCGTTATGGGACTGGCACATGGCGCGGAGAACTTCTATGATGGCTGGATGAAGAATCCCCGGTCAGCTATGATTTCCTGCAACGATGGCTTTCGTCCGGTGAGCTTTTTGCTGGAGACGATGGATGAGGACGCAAAATGAGAATTAATTGGACGAGGATACGATAATGAAAATTGATTTTCAAAACAAGGTCGCCGTTGTAACCGGTGGCGCTTCTGGCATCGGCAAATGTATCGCTGAGGAATTCCGTAAAAAGGGTGCAGTGGTTTCCGTGATAGACAAGGCTCCTGGAAGTCATTTTGTCGGTGATATTTCCGACAAGGCTGTCTTGGAAGCGTATGCCAAGGAGGTCATTGAGCACTATGGCCACGTTGATTATCTCGTCAATAATGCCTTGCCCATTATGAAAGGTATCGATGAATGCACTTATGAGGAGTTTGCAAATGCTCTGGCTGTCGGAGTCGCAGCACCATTTTACCTGTCAAAACTCTTCTCACCATATTTCAATGCAGGTGCAGCCATCGTCAACATATCTTCATCACGTGACAGAATGAGCCAGCCACAAACAGAAAGCTATACAGCGGCCAAGGGCGGAATTTTCGCATTGACGCATGCCCTTGCAGTGAGTTTTGCAGGAAAAGTGCGGGTCAACTCTATCTCTCCCGGCTGGATTGATACTTCATTCCAGGAGTATGACGGTGCCGATGCAAAGCAGCAGCCTGCGGGCAGGGTGGGAAATCCCCTTGATATAGCGAATGCGGTTCTGTTTTTATGCTCGGATAATGCAGGTTTCATCACGGGTGAAAATATCTGTATAGATGGTGGCATGACACGGCTGATGATTTATCATGGTGACAACGGCTGGACTTTGGGTGACAAGTAATAAATGATGGATAAGTATTGGGGGAAAATAAAGCAAAATGAAAGCAGCAATAGTTTATGATTCGAGAACCCATACCACGGAGAAGGCAGCAGGCTTCATCGCCGAGGGGCTGAAATCCGTTGATGATATTGAGGCACGGTGCTTCAATATCGATGAGGCTGACTTTGAGTATATCCAGCAGTCCCATCTGGTGATATTTGGTTCTCCAACTTATATGGCATCCGTTACGGCAAAGATGAAGAGCTGGTTGGAAAGCAATGCTGGAAAGCTGAAACTGGCCGGCAAGCTCGGTGGTGCTTATGCTACGGAGCAGTATATCCATGGTGGAGCGGAAAACGCCATCCAGGAAATGTTGGTCTTTATGATGGTCATGGGCATGATGACTTACTCTGGCGGCTCTGCTTGCGGAAAGCCCGTAATTCATCTTGGGCCGGTAGGCATGAGTCAGGACATTGAAAGCTTTAAGGAGTTGTTTGTAACCTATGGGCAACGGATGGGCGAGCAGTTGCTTAAGATACGATAAGGCGCTTGGACAAGCTAAAGCCAGCAATACCAAGGGATTTTGGGTACGGTCAAACGGCTTGCAACCCCCACATTTAGAGGAATGTGATTGTATCAATTTTATACAAAGGTTGGATCCGTGCATGGGGTCTGGTTCTTTGCTGCTGCATGCCCGCAGCTATATCCATGAGGATTGCCGCAATGGCATCCAGTTCTACGGGCAGGAAATCTCCCATACGACCTACAACTTGGCGCGCATGAATATGATTCTGCATAATGTGCCGTTCCAGTACCAGCATTTCCGCAATGGCGATACGTTAGGGGCTGACTGGCCGACGGAGGAGCCGACGAACTATGACGGAGTGTGTATGAATCCTCCGTATAGCCAGCATTGGAGTGCGGCGGCAGGCTTTTTGAATGACCCGCGGTTCCAGCGGTATGAGAAGCTCGCGCCGAAGTCCAAGGCGGATTTTGCCTTCCTGCTTCATGGCTTTTATCATCTGAAGGAAAACGGCACCATGGGCATTATCCTGCCTCATGGTGTATTGTTCCGCGGGGCGGCGGAGGGGACAATCCGCAAACACTTGTTGGAAGATGGCAATGTCTATGCTGTTATCGGCCTGCCTGCGGGGATTTTCTTCAGTACAAGCATACCGACCTGTATTATCGTGCTGAAAAAAGACCATGTGAGCCGTGATGTGCTCTTTATTGACGCGTCAAAAGAGTTCCGCAAGGAAAAGGCGCAGAACTTTATGGATGCGGAG
>NZ_JAILKR010000017.1 GCF_024693525.1 Selenomonas sp.
AAAATACAAAGATTCTCTACTCTACAGGAATTTTATAAAAACAAAAAGGCCCCGTGAAAACTCACGAGACCATTGCTTTCAATGGCAGAGAGGGTGGGATTCGAACCCACGGTGGCTATTAACCACACTTGATTTCGAGTCTTCCCCTGAGGGGGCAGAAACAAATTTCTGTCAATGTCCACAAGGCGTGTACTGTCGCGGATTCTCGGAACCGTTGATGGGACTGGGCTCACGGGACTTTTCGTTTTCAAGATGGCCGTTTGGCGGTATTCCGTTTCTTTCCGTGGCTGATAAATTACTCCACGGAAACCCGAATGTTACCCGACGATTCCCCCTCCAACAAGATCTACGATTTTGACGTATGGCCATCTAAAATATATGTTTCTATTTAATAAGGAAAGATGTGGATTTTCCCTTTTTGGGTCTTCGGACTCAATCATATAAAAATCATGACCAGCTCTGTGCCAACGGCATGGAGCTGATTTTTTAAGATTACTGAATGTGTATCTATTTAGAGTGACGGAACTTTATGCATACCTAAGCCTTTTTTTGTCTAGTGCACGCAATCATTCTCGTTGTTCTTGCCTGCCAATTTGTGCTATACTGTTATCTGCCGCGAACCTCTAACCATGGTTTATTCCTGGCGGGGAGGGAGGGATTCACATGTACGATGATTACATCATTTCATTCGTGATCGGCGTCGCCAGCAGCCTTACGGCAACCTGGCTCTATGACGCTATAACGTCATGGAAGCGGCACTAAATGCCCGGATTCCGTTTGTCTCACCAGCAAGCGGAACCAAGAGCCTCGGCAATCGCCGGGGCTTTTTTGCATAGTAAAAGAGCCCTCACAGGTTACCGTCCTATAAGGGCTCTCTTTACCGGAATCAGCATGCACTGATTACATCATTTCATCTGCTTTGATTATACCACGTCCCTCCCCTCACGACAAGAGTGAAAAGAACCTTTTAGTTGCAGGAAAATCCTGGCGAGCCGGATGCGAGCCTTTCCGGCGCAGGGATGCGCGGTGTCGCTGTCCGACGTGGACGCGGCTGCGTCCACCAAAGGACATGGACACCCGTGACCTGTTGGAGCGGTGCGCGGGGACGGGCTGGCGAGGGACTGGAGGCCGGCCGAGTGGGTCGAAGCTGCCTACCATGGCGGAAATAGTGCGAAGACCTGAGCACCCGTCATGGCAGGCAACTGAGGCCCCGAGCGCCAAACACAAGGCCATCGCCAGGCCGTCCCCGCCCCTCTTCGTGCGTCACTTATGAGGAGCTGCACTTGCGGCGTCTTGGGCGAAGTGGACAGCAAAGCTGTCCACCCGAGCACTATGACGCTTTTGACTGTTCAGCGTTGATTGGTCAACCTTCGGGCAGGAGCCGGCATCAGCCGACCGCAGTGCAGCGGAGGGCGGTTCATGCCGTGTCCTGCCCGCGGTAGTCGTGGCGAGTCTGCCGCATGATGATCCGTCGCAGTCTATGGCCATGCGCCGCCAGATGGGGCGGGCTCACGGACGAGCCCGCTGACGGGAGCTGGACGCGGCCACCTGTGGGAGGTTCTCGAAAGCGGATTCTTTTCGATAACCGTGTCTATCGGAAGTGTGAGGGGCAGCCCGTAGGGTGCTCACTTCCGATAGACGTAAAGCGGTTATCGGAAGGAATCCAAGACGGGATGCCGTGCGTGAGCCGCGACGGAATCCGCAGGGGAGCTGGAGCCGTCCGACTGCACACACTCCCATTCGTGCCACGATGATGACGCGTCAAATTGACCGGTCAAAATCCTGCCGACGGACGGCGGCTGACCGAGGACTGAGGCGCGGCGGGCGCACTCCTGGCACGACGTACCGAGCAGCACCGCACGGCGGGAGCGTAGCGGACGCGGTGCGCCAGCGCAGTATGAGGGCCGCGAAAGAATATACTGGGCGCGAGGTTGCTGTGACGCTGCCGCTAAAAGTAGGAGCACGCAGGCACTTCCGGCGGCACATGGCAACGTCGCGCCCAGCCTCTCATGGTGAGTTTGCAGGGCTGGGAGGGTGGGCGCCACGTAGTAAGGGATGCCTCGATGTAGACTGCCGTAAGGAGACGCCCACCCGGCGGTGTTCCTGCGACGTGGATGCTGACGCTTTTGGCGAGCTTCGACCGCCGTCAACTGCCAGCGTCCACGTCGCAGAGGAACACCGCTCCCCGCCCTTTTATGCTCCCCAAGAGTGCTGCTGGCTTTTCTCCGTGCCAACTCCTCATGGTTCGGGTGTCCTCTCTTTGGTGGACGGCCTAGCTGCCGTCCACGTCGTTACCGGACACCTAGCGGGACGTGCTGGCGCACCTCCCGCCGCTCACATCGAGGCATCCGCAGGCCGTGCCGTTGCCGCTGCTTTCCCCCATCCTCGCGGACGGCCAGGCGGGCAGGGGGCTGTCTCTGCACGTGGACGCGGGTGCGTCCACTCTCCGCCCCCTTTCCCCCTACGGCCCCGACCAGCGGGGCCTACCCCCTTTCCCCCGTTTTCCTGCCCTGCGGTTCTGTGGCTCCTCGGGCAGGAACAGGAATATTGTGCCGCGGATAGGGGACAGGGGGCTTGGCAGCCCTCCCTGCGGTCGGGACGACTACGGCGTCCAGCGAGAGCGGTGCGGGATAGCTCGCGCCGCCGTACCCCCTGCCCGCCTGGCCTTGGAGCTCCCTCAGGGGCTATTCTATGCCTGCTCGTCGGATCATATCATCAGCAGGCGTCCTCTGCTCGGGTGGACGGGCCAGCCGTCCACTTCGCAGACGACGCAATCCGTTGCTCTTGCCAGGTGCGCAGCAGAGCTGGACGGCTGACTGCGTTCGGCGTTCGGGGCTCCAGTCGCCTGCCTATGCGGGCGCTCAAGTCTTCGCGCTATTTCCGCACAGGTAGGCGCATTCCGCCCACTCAGCCGCACTCCGCATCCGCCCAGCACTGCCGCGCCGTGCAATCCCCGCACTGGTTCGGGTGTATGTTCCTTTGGTGGACACGCTACGCGTGGCCACGTCGTCACACACACCTGCGCCTCCATGCGCGGGAAGGCTCGCATCCGGCTCGCCACGACATCAAACATCCCTGCTTTTATTTGTTTGAAAATTCTAAATGTGATATACTATTTACAAGGAGGCGGTTATTATGGAAAACGAATCCATGACTTCAATTGAAATAACACGAATGATTGAAGTTTTCGTGTTCCTAGTTACCTGCTTCTTAAAACGACATAACTAACCACACAAACCGACTTATCATTTTACCACGCAGCTACCGCTGAATAAACTTCACTAAAATCTTAATATTTATTACCCCCAAGAAAAAAGGTGCAAAAATGATGAACAGAGTAGATTTTATACGTAATTATTGGAGTTATTATCTCGCACTCGAAAATCGTGTTTTACAAACCACAAATTATTTAGAAATTCACCGCGACAATAAAAATGCTTTTTCTAATGAATATGCTATTCTTATGCAGGCAACAGGTGGAGAATTAGATTCCTTCTTTAAACAATATTGTAACTTCGAACCTGATGAACACAAAACGATTGCTCATTATGCCAGCTTTATCCTTAGTGAATATCCAGACATAAAAGAACAGTCCATTACGGTTATAGGAACCGATTTAAACATTATCCCTTTCGCAAATTGGAATCAAAATCAAGCAAACCAATCGCTATTTTGGTGGGCTGCATATAATAATGTTAAGCATAATCGACATATGTGCAAAAGCGATGCTTCTCAAAAAAACATCCTACATATCCTAGGTGCATTATATTTGATTGAAATGAAGTATTTAAAAAAAATAACCGCTGGATTAGAGCAACCAGATGTGCCAGATAATGTATCAAAACTATTTTCCTTAGATAATTGGAATTATCACCACATCCCGATAAACGATTATATGGCTGTAATAGATGACGAAATAACTAGCCTATAATCAATTCCAATTTGCATTTGATATACTCATCAGATAACATACGCAACCATATCATATTGCTAGAAAATCTCGCTTTATGGCTACTCTCCTTTTTCTGAACCAGCATAACTCCCCCCTGTCCTTCGACAAGGATTTTTACTATACTCCCCCATCATGTCTTTAAAACCTGTATCATTATAACGAAACGTGGGCGGCTGACTTGTCAAATTGACTTATCAGCCGCCCACGCTATGTGAAATCAACTGTCATGCTCCACTGTTACTGCGTGATTTCATCATCAGACACGGTACGGATAAAGGCTTTATTCAGGGACACCAGCCGCTTTCCGTTGATAAGAAAAAACTTCGTCGACCGGACTTTCGTCACGAAATTGTAGATATCCGCCCGCTTCAAATCATCACGCGGTGCCGGGATCGTAAGCTCCGCCGTTTTGCCATCCGAACGGTTAAAGATGATAAAGAGTGTCTTCTCCTTCATGTGAAATCCCCCTTAGCCTCAGACCGCCACCAGGGACGCCGATTCTTCGCGAACAATCGCATGCACCCTGCTTTTCTGCAAATCTTCCAAGGCTCTTGCCACCACATAAAAATCTTCGTCCGAAACGTCCGGATCTACATGCGGAAACGTCAGCTCCGCATACACATTCTTGCCTGCAGCATTCTGCCCCTTGATGAACGTGAATTTTAGCGTACACGACCTTGCTTCTTTCTTAGCCTCCATAATAAAACCTCCGAATAAACGGACGGCTGACTTGTCAATTTGACTTGTCAGCCGTCCGTAGCTTAGGGATTGGGATTATGCGTATAGCAGAACAGCTAGTGCCGCTGGAGTTCCTTGATGAGTTCGCCGATCTTATCCGTCAGATTATCCATCGACCGTTGGAAACGGGTCAAGAGGTAGAACGTCACCACGATTGGGAACCCTACGGCAGATATAGCCGTGAGAACGGTCTGCTCCATGGCTTGCTCCATAGCACCATTTCTCAAGCAAGGATAGCTTTCTCCTCAACCGTGCGGAAGAACGCTTTCTTGCAGCCCGTCACTTCTGCATTATCGATGAGAAAGAACTTCGTCGACACGATTTTGCTCACAGCCTTTTCCACATCCTCAGCCGTAAGATCTGCCCGCGGTGCCGAGATACTGAGGTCTTTCGTCTTGCCATTGGCAAGGTTCAGTACGATGATAAGTGTCGTTTTCATTTATTATCCCCCCTTACTCAGCCACCAGGCTGGCACTGTCCGCGCGCACAACGTCTGCGACGGTCATCTCCTGCAGCCGGCCAATGAGCCCCGCCACCTCGAACATATCGCCATCTGCGACCTCAGGATTGACGTGACTGAACGTCAGCATCGTATACACATCGCGGCCACTCTCAGTCTGCCCTTTGACACATTTGAGCTTGAGCGCACAGGTCTTGTCTTCTTTCTTGGCTTCCATGATAAAACCTCCTTTATAACGCAACAGAGCCGCACGGTCGTCATCCGCGCGGCTCCGTTGCGGAATGACAACCCCAATATATATCAAGCGCCTCGCGCCAGATACCGAAGGACCAAAGGCAGCATTCCGCAATGCTTACGCTATTCTGTTTCTATGGTCAGTTTACCGAGTTGACCGGTCAAAAACAAGCGATAATTTATTGACGATAAATTTTTATAATTTTATAATATATATATATCATGTGATAGCAGTACACCACGTCATTCTCTTTTTTAATTATACTTAAATCTAGTAGTGTCAATAGTTTTAAAATAACGAGAATTTTAAAAGTAGGAGCGTTTCTTATGCAAAGCAACTTTTCATTTTTGTTACAAGATGAGGATTTAATCGCCTATCATGCACAAGCAGAACGAGCAGAAAGATTATACTTATTTGGCTATTTTGAAGAAGAGTTAGTTGTCATCAGGAAAATATCCGAAAATATCGCCTCTTCGATTTTAGATCTTGAATACATCTCTATCGATGAACGTGCGACTTTTCATGATAAATTATCAAAGATTAGGTATAATAACAAAGCTGAGAAATACATAATCGACATTTTCTATGAAATAAAAAGCAAAGGAAACACTAGTGTTCACAATATTACAACCATTTCAAAATCAACTGGATTAAAAGAACTTCAAAATGTATTTGTTTTATTACAATGGTTTGCCCAAAAGTATTACATGGTATTTACCGACTATATATTTGCAGAGCCATCTCAACAAGACACTTATCAAGCTAATGAGCGAAAGTTAATATATATACAAACTGCAGATAATAGCGATGGCTTATCACCAAGATACAAAGGATTAGAAAAAATTGGTGATGCCACAATAGATAATTATGAGATTGATAGCCGACCTAATAGCGAAGATTTACGTTGCATGGCAGATAAACGTATAAAATCGTACATGGGGACTGCAGGTGTACCCTATATTTTACAGTGGGCTGAATTAGCATATAGACAAAGTGATAAAACCTGGTTTAGAGATTATGATGTTCATGAAGTATTAACAAGGTCAGGCATTGAAAAAAGTGAAATAACCACAGGGAATGAATGGTTTAAAACCGATGTAGAAACGGCTAAAAATGCCATCCGTGCCGTAAAGGAAGGCCGAAGTTCACTACATGAACCCCAAAAAGAAAGTGAAACAACCACCATTAAACTGCGTCCCGAACAACGGGATGCTGTAGATAAAACCAAAAAATTATTCAATAAAAGCAATTCTAAACACGAGATGCTATGGAATGCAAAGATGCGTTTCGGCAAAACGATATCTGCATTGACATTAGTAAAAGAATTTCCTTTTAACAAAGTGCTTATTTTAACACATAGACCCGTAGTAAAAGATAGTTGGTTTGATGATTTTAAAAAAACAAAGATGAACGAATCGGGATATTACTACGGCTCAAAAGAAAAAGGTGAATCTTTAAACAATCTAGCAACAAAACATGATAAATTTTTGTATTTTGCAAGTCTTCAAGATCTTGTCGGCTCAAAAGTATTTGGAGGACAATATGAAAAAAATCAATTGATTATTACGATTCCATGGGAATTAATTATAATCGACGAAGCTCATGAAGGAACCCAGACTGATTTAGCACAAAATGTGTTAAAATTTTTAAAGAAGGATACCACTAATATTCTTGAGCTATCTGGTACTCCCTTTAATTTATTAGAAAACAGAGACGAAGAACAAGTATATACTTGGAACTACGTTATGGAGCAACAAGCCAAATACAAATGGTCAAGAGAGTATCCTAATATCCCCAATCCATATAGATCACTTCCAAAAGTTTCAATGTATACATTTTTATTAACAGAAAAGTTTAAACAATCCTCGTTTATAGATGTTGATGGAAAATCCTTTAATTTTAGAGAGTTTTTCCGTGTGGATGAAAACGATCATTTTATTTATGAAGAGTATGTAAAACGGTTTTTAGATAATATTACAACAGAAGATATAAAAACAAATTATCCGTTTTCTACAGAACATTACAGGAATTCGCTACGACACACGTTATGGTTACTTCCAAACGTAAAAGCAGCTAAAGTTTTAAAAAAGATGTTGGAAAGCCATCCTATCTTTGGTTCTGAATATAAAATTGTTAATGCAGTAGAAAGTGGAGATAATGATGAAGGAATTGCATCAGAAGATGATTTAGGACGTGTAAGAGCGGCTATTACTAAACATCCTTCAAAAACAAAGACTATCACTTTAACGGTAAGAAAGCTTACAACTGGAGTTAATATACCAGAATGGACTGCCGTAATATTTTTATCAAACACTACTAGCAGTATGCAATATTTGCAGGCAGCTTTCCGAGCACAGACGCCATGGACAGATGAAGTTCTAGGAGAAAAAACACAGTGCTTTATTTTTGATTTTGCACCGGATAGAGCACTACAAATTGTAGCAAAGTCTGCCAGTATAAATACTGGGGCCGGAAAACTAAATACAAGCGAACAACGCGACAGAATGAACAAGATATTGAACTTTATGCCAGTAATAGGAATGTCTGGAAACGTGATGAAGCCCTATGAAGTGGATACATTGATGAAACAGTTAAAACGAGTGTATGCAGAAAAAGCTGTTCGTTCTGGATTTGATGATGACTCGTTATATAGTGACAAACTAATTGAATTAAATATAGAAGAA
This sequence comes from Selenomonas sp., assembly GCF_024693525.1. The sequence goes on from NZ_JAILKR010000017.1 coordinate 8,070, forward strand.
CTTAATCAGTTTAATAAATTAAAAGCAATCGTAGGAACTACTAAAGCTGAGAGAAAACCCGTTACTATTGATATTAACAAACAAGGCTTAAGTGACGAAGAACAAAAGCGTGCCAATAAAGCCAAGAGAAAAAAACGAAGGGAACGCACACCAGAAGAACAAGCTGCATATGAGAAAAAGCAAGAACTAACGAAACAAAAAAAGGTATTAATATCTATTTTGCGTTCAATTTCAGTCAGAATCCCACTTATGATTTATGGGCTTGATATCCCTGTAACTGAAGATATTACCATAAATCATTTCACAGAATTGGTAGACCACGAATCATGGCTTGAGTTCATGCCTGCAGATGTAAGTAAAAAATTATTTTTATCATTTAGCAAATATTATGATGCCGATGTATTCATTGAGGCTGGCCGTATCATAAGGCAAGAGGTAAAAAAATTAGACAACGAGGATTTACTTGCAAGGATTAATAGTATAGCTGCAATATTTAATGCTTTTAGAAATCCAGACAAAGAGACAGTTTTAACACCTTGGAGAGTCGTAAATATGCATATGGGCGAAACATTAGGCGGCCTTGTATGCTTTGATGATGAATATCAAAATGCGATTGAAGATGGTGTAGAAATAAAAAGATGGTCTGAGCCAAAAGAAAATATTGCCCTAAAAAAATGCAATCCAAAGTTTCTAGACATTAATGCAAAAACAGGATTATATCCATTGTATCTAGCAGAATCATTATACTATCAACGTTTTAATAAAATGAACGAGGAAAAAGCCGGGAGATTTACAGCACAAGACCAAGAAGAGATATGGAAAGATATTTTAAAAAATAACATTTATGTTATTGCTATGACTCCAATGGCAAAAGCGATTGCAACCAGAACGCTTATTGGATATAAAGAGTATGCAACTAATATTTACTACATTCCTGGATTGGTAGCTTGTTTGAAAAATTCACGAACTATCAATAACGGTGTAAAATTGGTTAGAAAGACATTGGGAGAAAAAATGAAATTTGATGTTATCGTAGGTAACCCTCCATACCAGTCCAAACAGAAAGAATCTGGAGGGCGAAAAGAACCTTTGTATCATTTATTTATGCAATTAGCTTATAAAATGGCACCGAAGGTTACATTGATTACACCGGCTAGATTTTTATTTAAAGCTGGTAGCACTCCAAAAGATTGGAACATTAAGATGCTAGAAGATAAACACTTCAAAATAATTATGTTCGAAAAGGAAAGTAATAACATTTTCCCAAACACTGATATAAAAGGTGGTATAATCATTTCTTATCGTGATGAAGAGAAAGATTTCGGTGCAATAGGGACGTTTACACCATATGAGGGATTGCAACCCATAGTAAAAAAAGTACAGGCAAAAGCACAAACTTATTTGTCTACAATTGTTTCATCCCAAGGATCGTCGCGTTTTACCAGAGAAATACTGGATAAAAAAGAGGAGATAAAACAAGCTACAGGAAACGGCACTGGGCCTAAAATAGTTTCATCTATGATGGAAAAATTACCTACAGTATTTTTAGAATCATTACCTTGTGATGGAAACGACTACCTGCGAATCATCGGCCGCGAATCAAATTCACGTGTAATTCGATTTATCCGTAAAGATTATTTACAAGCAGATACATTACAAGATGTTTATAAGGTTATGATTCCAGAAGCAAATGGTTCTGGGGCATTAGGTGAAAAAATTTCAGAACCGTTTGTAGCTGGTCCAGGAGTGATAGCTACAGATACTTTTATTTCTATTGGTTCGTTTGCTACTAGAGATGAAGCAAAAAACACTCTTAAATATATAAAGACAAAATTTGCTCGTACATTGCTATCTGTATTAAAAGCTACTCAACACAACCCGAAAAACACTTGGGACATCGTCCCTTTGGAAAATTTTAAATCAGACTCAGATATTGATTGGTCAAAAACAATTAAAGAAATTGATTATCAGCTTTACAAAAAATACAATTTATCCGACAAAGACATACAATTCATCGAAGCAAATGCAGATGAAATGGAGTAACCAATGGAAAAATTAATAAAATCAAAAGACAGAGTTAACTCTCACGGCGAAGTATTCACCCCTAGCTCCATTGTAAAAAAAATGCTCAATATTCCAGAAATAAAAAACGCGATTTATTCCATCAACAAGACGGTGTTAGAACCCAGTGCTGGCGAAGGGGCTTTTTTGACAGAAGTTTTACATAGAAAGCTAAAAACAGCCGATAGATTAAGCAAAAATATTGATGAATATAATCATTTTGCTCTAATCGCACTAACATCAGTTTTTGGAATCGAACTACAAGAAGATAATATGGAAATGTTGGTGATGAATATTTACGCAACGTTTATCGAAGAATATCTTCATGCACTAAAAAAATACCACTCTGATAGAAATAATAACGTAATTTCTTCTGCTAAATATATTATTCAAACCAATATGATGCAGGGAGATTTTTTAACTCAACGAGATTCTGATGACAATCCTATAATAGTTACAGAATGGAAAACAACGCGTAAAAAAGGCAAATGCACTGTAAAGAGAATACAACATTTATTGTCAGAAATTATCAACGATGAGCAAGCTCCACTTGCTCAAGAAGTTGAATATTTTGATATGTTTACTGGAGATGCCTATTCGGCAGGAAATCAAAATATATTTCATTTATATGAATATCCTGATATGGAAATATGCAAACTCTATCAACCAGTTGAACCACTGAATATCAGAGCGGTTCTCTATTAATATAAAAGATAATATTATACACATTTTCCTACCTAGGGCAGAATCTGACAAAAAAGAGCCGCACAGGCAACTAGTCTGTGGGCTCTTCTATCATTGTCATTGTAATCCATCACGACACAACAAACTGATACCCGTCACGCAGCTCTTTATTAAAACGGCTCCAGCTGATAATTTCATCTTTTTGCAGCCGCCCATGCACGATGGCAGGCGAACGGTGAATGGATTGGGCGAAGTGTTTGATGCTAGCGACGGTGAGGGGGCGTGTTGCTTTGAACGCCTGGTATTCCTTAGCCGGAATCAAGGCCTCCTGGGCGAACCGGTCAGCATCCTCTTCTTCCGCAGCATCATTGCGTCCCAGCGATAGGATTTCTGCATTGACCGCAGTCCTCGCAGAAAGGTATACTGCCGTCACGCGTTTTTGCATGATATGGCGAAGTTCGTGCAGGAGAGTGAACCAGAATTTACCAGCATCTCTCCCACGATCGTTGATGAGGAGCATGACCTTGTCTTTGTTCAGCCATTTGACCGCACCACTGAGCCCCGAATTCTTGAGATATGGCAACGCAACCAGCGCAATCCCACAGTCATTCAAGATTTTTTTGATTTGCGGAAAAGCTGTGTTAAGCGGCTCACACGAAAGCCGGCAAAGTTTCTCAATACTACCAGTCAGTTTCGCCTTATCAAAAGGGCTGCAATCTTCCTTCCGGGCAAAATTCAGTCCCAGCTGAATCCAGACATTGGCATTGAGCACGTTCTGCGGATTTATATCATGAATATTGGTACGGCACGCGGTCAATAGATCCGGCTGTCTCATAGCCTTGAGCGAAGCTACATTAAGGCAGGAGCAGAGAGTCTGTACTTTTTCTTCGCGTGTAGAGTTCTTCTGCAGGATTTCCAAGCCGTATAAGTATGGCAAGTCAATCTGCTGCAGGACTTCACACTCTTCATCCAATTGCTGCCTGCGCTCAATCTCCAAAACCTTTTCGTCATACTGTGCCTGCAGGTTCAGCCACATGGCCACAGACGTCCCGGTCATTTGCGACAGTTTGTTGGCCAAATCCACCGACAGGCTGATCTTGCCAGCCAATAACTGGCTCAGCGTCTTGTCGGTCGTATTCAGCCGTTTGGCAAATTCACTTTGAGTAATCTCCATATCGTCGATAATATCCTGGACATAGTACCCTGGGTGAAATGCGGCAAGATCTTTATAGACTTTATTGCTCATAGTGATTTGTCACCTCCTCAAATTGAATCTCCACGATAGTAAGTGCATCAGCGCCAAAAACCTCTTCTGGCGATGCATATTCCTCCCCTTTTTTCGGGCGGACAATCAAGCGGAATCCCAGCTTGCGCCCAAGGTCAATCGCATAGCGTCCTTTGCGGTCACCCTTCAACAAATGAAAATGATGTGGCGGGAAGTTTACCACATCTCGGATATTCGGGGCCGCTGTTATCTGGTTGATTGCAGCATGGAGTTTGAGCGCAACCTGGCTATTGAATGCCTTTTGCGCTTTTTTCATGTCCGTACAATATCCTTTGACTTTTGAATTACTATAGATTATATCCATGAATCAATCCCCATAATCCCTTTCTCCTCCTATGTTTATTATAGCATCGAAGTATCATAGAGTAAATATTTTTACCAAAAAGGTAAAGAAAACTCATCTATAAATCTAGATGAGTGAAAAATCATTATCGTAATTGACCAGTCAACTCTCGTCCCCATAATCCGTCACGCCCCGCGCGATAGCCCTTGCAATCGCATCCCCGTGCAGCGTCAGCAATCCCACGTCGTCGCTATCGATAAATCCCACTTCGACAAGCACGGCGGGCATGGTGGTATTTCTTAGCACGCAGAAACTCGGGTGCGCTTTGACGCCGCGGTCGCGGTAGCCTGGGTCGATGGGCGCGAGACTTTTGACGAGCTGGTTTTGGATGCAGGCAGCGAGCCTGCCGCCCGCGCCTTCCGTGCTATAACAGTAGGTTTCAGCGCCCCTGCCGCCGCCCGCGTTGACGTGGATACTGATAAAGACGTCTGCGCCCCACGCATTTGCGGTATCGACGACGCAGGGAAATCCCGGACTTTCGCCAGCGAGGTTATGGCTCTGCAAAAGTTTTACCTCGCAGCCGGCCGCCTCCAGATACTTGCCGCATAGCGATCCATAGGTCAGCGCCAGATCACACTCGCGCAGCTGGCAGCGTGGATTCGTGCAGCCGGGGTCAGGCCTGCCGCCCAGGGCATGGCCAGGATTCAGGAATACGCGCATCGTTTGCTCCTTTCCCATACAAAAGCGGGCAGGTTCTCCCGCCCGCAAAGCGATTCTACACGACGACAAAGCCATCGCTGGTCATCTCGGTGCGATAAGTATCCTCGCACGCAAAGTCATGGGAATAGACGGTATAGGCGCCATCTTCCACGAGGCTTTCGCTGATGTCGAGGCAATCACCGAGCGCATGCATCAGCGCGTCCGTCCACTCGTCAAAGTCGTAATAGATGCCCGCCACATGCGGCATCGCCGGCGCAAAGAAGATGCCGCCCCCGGCATTTGCCGCTTTTGCCTTCCCCTGCTGCTTTTCAGTTCTCCCCTCGCCGCTTTCCCCCAGCTCGGCTTGACGCGTCAAAGGGCGCGCCTTTTGCTCCCGCCGCCCAGCCATATCGCTGCGCTGACCGGTCAACGCTTCCGCCGCGGCCATCCTATCCGACTGCTGACCAGTCACCCCATCCTGCTCCATCACGGTCGCCAGCTTACCAGTCAACGCGTCCCCCTGCCGCGTCACAGGCAGCCGCTGACCAGTCAGCGTATAGATGAGTTTGCGGCAGGACTTGCCCAGCTGCAAACAGCCTGCCGCCACCAGTTCCTGGCGGGCGGCGACGATACTGCCGTGGCTGAGGCCCGTCGCATCGCGGAGCTGATACTCCTCGATAACCCCGCCGCCGCGCTTTTCGATGGCCGTCAGGAGTTTCCGTGCCTTATCCGACAGCATAGTCACCCCTCCCTCCGCTGCGCGAAAACGAACTGCTCGCGAAGTGACATAGGCGGGCGCTTTTGGATGCCATGCTCCCTATCGCGGCGGCGCATGCCGTTTTCAAAGAACCGCCGCCCGCCGATGGTGGAAAGATCGATATACTCACGGCCCCGCATCAGCCCCGCGGGCAGAATTTCCCGGGCCACATTCCAGGCAAGGCTGGCATAAAGCTGCGCCCAAAGCCTTGCCATATGATCGTACCCCCAATCGCTAAGCGCAATGGCGATATCGAGCACATCATTTCCCGCAAGATCATAGCTCTCGGCAAGCTCCGCGCCGTGCGGCGCAATATGGAGCGGCACCCAAAGGAAAAAGCCATCGCCGTCTAGCCGCTCCTCGATAAGCTGCTGCCAGTAAGCCGCAAGACTCCCAGACCCGAGCGGCAGATGCGCCGCCTGCCGTTCCCGCCGCAGGCAGTCGGCAATATAGAGCGCCTGCGGCCCATCAATCCGCACCCGAATCGCATTATCCATAAGAACTCCTCCTCTCGCTATCTGCGGGGGCAATCCGCGCCACCGCCACGCCATTTACCAGTGCCAGCATCCTTGACCGGTCAAACCGGATCAGTATCCCCACACGCCGGTAGACGTCCAGGATCTCGCACTCCTCGGCAGTACTGCCCCGAAAACACTCATACTCTGACAAAGCCTCATTCGATTGTGCCAATTTAAAATCTCCCTTATAACTCCTCCTCAAACCGCTACCACATACCTCCGCACGGGCAAAAGCCGTCGCCTCCCCATCTCGCGCGGAAAACCAACTGACAACAAAAGCCCCTTGCGCCCCCCCGCAAGGAACGCTGCCGTAGCGCTCACGCCTCCTTATCCGCCTCCGCCCTATCCTTCGACAGATTCGTAAGCTTTGGCCCCATCTGCTGGCCGATATGGATGCACGAGAGCATATAATACCCCGCGGGCCGGTTGCCGCCAAAAGCCTTGTGCCGGATATAGCCATACTCCTCCAGCTCGCGGCGCGCCCGCTTGACCATCGTCAGCGACATCCCCGTGGCCCCGGCCAGCTCCATCAGCGACAGCCGGATGGGAAAATGCCAGAACGCCTCATTGCCCCGATACATCAAATACGACCAGAGCGCCTGCGCATGGGTGGACAGCGGAAACGACAGCTGCCGCTTATAAAAATAGCGGATCTCCTGCATCCACCCGCCCAGCGTATCCATCAGATCTCAATCGACGGCAGGCACGCATCCTGATGCGCCGCACAATCCGCGAGCCACACCTCCGCCGACCGCTTATGAATCATGATGCGATGCCCGATGCGAATCGCCGGAAACCCGCGCACATGCGACAGCCGCCGGATCGACTTCTCCCCAAGGCCCGTCACCTTAGAAAACTCCTGCACCGACAAAAGAATCTTTTCTGTGTCCTCCATACATCCACATCCTTCCGCAAAAATCAGCAGGGATAATCCTACTCACAAGGACAAACACCGCTAAAGTTTTTAATATTACCAGTATATAAATAATTTTAGCAGCATAATCCCCATCTGTTAGTTTTATTATACATCCATTTCCTATTGTTGTCTACTATATTTTAGTGATTATAGCGGATTTAAGTCGTATTTAATGGTATTTTGCGCCGTACTATGGTAAAATAAAGACGAAAGGAGGCTTAAAGGTGAACGAAAAAACAAAGCACGACAGAACAGAGCCTACAAATCTTGACCAGTCAATCGAAACCGTGCGCCCGGACCTCAAGGAACGCCTCGACGCCCTTGCCGCCCAGGACGCCCGCGACAACCTCTTCCCGCAGCGCCTGAAATCCCTGCGGCAGGAACTACTCATCAAGCAGAACCAGATGGCCGAGATTCTCGGCGTTCCGAATACGACCTACGCCAACTGGGAACAAGGCCGCTCCTTCCCCAGCGTCGAACGTCTGCCGCGCATCGCGGCCTTCTTCGACGTCACGGTCGACTACCTCATCGGCGCCAACCGTGACAGCGTCAACCGCCGCATCATGGAACAGCTCGCCATCCTCGCGCCGGAGCAGCGCCAGGCCGTCCAGCTGATACTTGCCAGCATGAACCCGAACCAGCGCTGACAGATAGCCGCACGGCCTCACTACTAAAAAGGATATGTCTACAAATTCAGGTACGTCTTAGCATCGCCGCGAGCCCTTGTGCCATAAGCCCTTGCGGCTATCCACAAGGCACAATAGGCCCGCAAAGAGACCTGCAAACGTCCCTGCAACATATCCCGCAGCCGTACCCACCTTGAAACTTATCCACCGATTACTCACAACAAAATCACAAGTTATCCACAAGCTTATCCACCAACGCGTGGATAAATCCACATCTTTCCTGACACAACCAAAAGGAGTGACAGGAAATGACAACCAAAAACAAGACAAGCCATCGCGGCGCCGGCGAGGGCTCCATCTACAAAGACCAGGCCCACGACCGCTGGATCGCCCAGGTATCCGTCGGCTACGACGGCCGCACCGGCCGCCTCATCAAGCGGACAAAGACTACCCGCACCCGCAAGGAGGCCCAGGCAGCCCTGGCAAGGCTCAAGGAAAAATACATCAGCCAGACGGCAATCCTGGCCAGCCAGATGACCGTGGCCACCTGGCTCGACCGCTGGTTCGATACCTACTCGCGGCCACACATCCGCCCAACCACCGCCGACGGCTACCAGCACATGCTGGCCATTGCCAAAGAGCACGCGGGCAGCATCGCCTTAGATGCCCTCTCAAGCTTTGACCTGCAGTACATCATCAACAAGCGGCTCTACACCCACTACACCGAGGCCAGATACTTCCGCACCATCATGCGCATGGCCTTCGCACGGGCTGTCAAGCTGAAACTCATCAGCGAAAACCCCGCCAGTGACCTGGAGCTGCCGCAAAAACCGGCCAAGAAACCATTCGTCGCCCCCACCAAAGAGCAGCGCGAGGCGCTCCTTAGCGCCCCCTCCCGTTACTACTGCTGGCGGCAGATCATGCTGACCGAATTCATGACGGGCCTGCGGCGTGGCGAACTACTGGCCCTGCACTGGAGCGACCTTGACCTTGAGGAAGGCTGGCTCAAAGTCCGCCATGCCCTCGTCAACGGGCGGCGCGAAGAAGGCATGGCGCACTGCCCCATCTACCTCACCGAGCCCAAGACGACCAAAAGCCGTCGCCAGCTCTACCTGCCCCCCGCCCTCTGCCAGGAACTTGCCGCCTACAAGACCCAGCAGCTGCGGCGCCGCCTGCAGACCGGCCACTGGGAGCATCCCGAGCTCGTATTCACAGGAAACGCCGGGGAATACATCAGCCCCTGCGTCTTCTCCTCCCAATACATCAAGATCCGCAAAAAGCTCGGCATCAAGACCACCTTCCACATGCTGCGCCACGACATGGCCAGCCGCATGAAGGCCTCCCATCGGTTCGACTTCAAGGACATCCAAGAACAGCTCGGGCACAGCACCATCCAGATCACCATGGATATTTATACGCACATCAACGACGAAAACAAGACCGCCGTCAGCGACTGGCTCCAGGATGACATGGAAAACATCGTCACCATCGACCCAAAAGCCACGGCCAAAAGGAAACAGCTGAAATAAAAATAGGACCATCCCGCAGCCCTGCTGCAAGATGGTCCACCCCTCAGCTGCCCCGTCAAAACGGCCCTAAACGCCCAGCAGCGGAAACAAAACCGCCCGCGCGTTACCCGACAGTTACCCGACAGACACCTCAAAAACACGCACAAAAAAAGCCTCGTGAAAACTCACGAGACCAATGATTTCAATGGCAGAGAGGGTGGGATTCGAACCCACGGTGGCTATTAACCACACTTGATTTCGAGTCAAGCACCTTCGACCACTCGGACACCTCTCCGTGTTCGTTGCGAACAAAAATATTATAGCATATGCTAATAGTATTTGTAAAGGTTTCAATCCAGGTTTTCTTATAAGTTTTTTCTGTTTTTCCGCAATGCCTTCCTGCTGCATCTGCCTAGATAATTTGTTTAAAAGTATATTAGATTATTGCCTGCTCGTTATTGCGAAACGACCTTCTTTCGACTATAATAATAATGCGGTCCTGCAAGACCGACGACATACAACGGGAGGGTCCGGTGTGAATAGTCTGAATGCCGACCGAGCCGCCACCAGCTTTGCCCTACTGGAAGAAGATTTCTTCCTGTTACAGGCCAAGGCTGAAGATATCCTGTTGGATACGGTGGGACTAGGTCATAAAATGCAGGAAGCGTTTGAACGTCATGGCGATACCCTGAGCTCTGCAGTTCTGTGGAAAGCATTGCAGCAGCAAGGATAACCCCTGGACGTCGAAAAGCGCCCCGGTTTCGACAGAAACCGGGGCGCTTTCAATTTATCCGAATCTAGTTTTAAACATTCTGAAGTTCACTTCTGCGACGCTTGAGCTGATACGTAAGTACTAAGCCAAACAAAGTCAAACCAATAGCATCTGTCAAAAGCCCCGGCTGTATCATCAGCAGACCGCCCACGACGAGCAGGATGCGTTCCAGCCACAAGCAGTTGGTTGCCAGATAACCAATCAGTGCCGACGAAAGCGCAATCATACCCGCCAGTGCTGTAACTGTCGAGAACAACAACTCTGCCACCGAACCTTCCATCATCAGAAGCACTGGGGACAATACGAAGATATACGGAATGATGAACGCTGCAATGGCGAGCTTCGATGCATTGATGCCCGTCTTCAAGGCGTTGCCGCCACTGATCCCCGAGCCAGCATAGGCCGCCAGGGCGACCGGTGGCGTGACGTCAGCAATGATGCCGAAGTAGAAGACAAACATATGCGCAGCCAGAACCGGCACGCCCATCTGCACAAGAGCCGGCGCAGCAATTGTCGAAGTAATGACGTAGTTAGCCGTCGTCGGTACGCCCATGCCAAGGATGATGGCCGTAATCATCGTAAAGAACATCGTCGGCAGCAGCAGACCGCCCGAGAGCTGCAGCAGCCCCGAAGCCAGCTTGAGGCCGACGCCCGTCTTCGTGACGACACCGATGATGATACCAGCCGCCGCACAGGCCACGAGTACACCAAGCACATTGCGCGCACCAGTCTCAAGACCGCGCACGATCTCAATCGGCCGCATGCGTGTCGATTTACGCAGTGCGGAACAGACAATGGACAGAACGATGGCCATAAGTGCCGCCCGCATTGGTGTATAGCCCGAAACGAGCAGATAGACAATGAGGATAAGCGGAATGGCCAGATGACCGCGCTCACGGATAAGCGTCGTGATTTTCGGCAGCTGGTCGCGCGGAATGCCCTTGAGGTTCTCACGCTTGGCCTCGAAGTGAACACCAAGCCAAACACCGGCAAAGTACAGGAAGGCCGGCACGACGGCCGCTTTGACGATATCGATATACGGTACGCCGACAAATTCAGCCATCAGAAAAGCCGCGGCCCCCATAACAGGCGGCATGAGCTGGCCGCCCGTCGAAGCTGCTGCCTCAACCGCACCAGCAAAGTTCTTATGGTAACCAAGTTTCTTCATCATCGGAATGGTCAGCGAACCTGTACCGACAACGTTAGCGACCGAGCTTCCCGATACCGTGCCCATAAGCCCCGAGGACAGGACCGCAACCTTGGCCGGGCCGCCGCTGGCCCAGCCGGCAATCGAATTAGCAAGGTCAATGAAGAACTTGCCCAGCCCCGTCGACTCCAGATAGGCACCGAACAAGATGAACAGGAAGATGAACGTCGACGATACGCCGAGCGGGATGCCAAAAATACCCTCGGTCGTGAAATACAGATGACTGACGAGCTGCGATACCGTCAGGCCACGATGCGCGAGCACGCCCGGCATATACGGCCCAGCAAACGCATAGGCCAGAAACGCCAATACGACACAGACCATCGGCAGACCGACCACGCGCCGCGTCGCCTCGATGACGAGCAGGATGCCCAGCAGGCCAACGCCAAGGTCGATATCGGAAACCGTACCAGCACGCAGCACGAGATTCTGATACTCGTAGATGATATACGCCGGTGCTGCCGCGCCGAGTATCGCCAGCAGCAGATCGAACGGATGCAGTTTATGGCGCGACCATGACTTGCAGCTCGGATACAGCAGATAGACCAGCGCCAGGCCAAAGCCCAGATGGACGCCGCGCTGCAGCTGGGCATCCAGCACGCCAAACGTAGCCGTATATAACTGGAAAACAGAAAACGCGATGGCAATGGCGGCGACAATCTTCGCCATCCAGCCCGTGTATTCCATGGTGTCGGACTCCTTGTCATATTTCTTCAGGATGTCCTCGGCCTTTTTTGCTTCAGACTCTTTCATGATAACATTCCTTTCCCTAATGGACTGACAAATAGTTCTACCGGCGTTCCCGGCGGATA
>NZ_JAILKR010000092.1 GCF_024693525.1 Selenomonas sp.
AGTCTTATATGAGATATATGGCGAGTTGCCAATACCTGATAATACAAACGAGATTGAAAAAAAAGAATCCATAAGAGAGAGATACTCCGTGTCATTGGATATATATTATTGTACAAGATTATCAAAGGAACAAATCAAACAGTTTTATATTATGTACTTAACCGATAAAGGTTGGAAACAAATCGATAAACAAGATGGCAATTGCATGGTGTTGTTTAAAAAAGACAAATGGAAAATAGCGGTTCAGGATGAGAATGAAAAATATCGAGTAAATATTTATAAAATATATAGATATTAGAGAGGAGAATTCGATTGTTGTTTGTTGATTGTGCAGTGTAGGGGGATATGAGTGGTAAGAAAAATTGTAATGTATTTGCTTTTTGTAGGTATGCTGCTATCCGTATATGATTCATTTGAGAATTATAGGATAAACGGTGATGACTTTGCTCGAGACCCTAAAGTTATGTATGAAATATATGATGAGTTGCCAATTCCAGATAATACGGATGAAATTGAAAAGAAAGAGTTTATAAAGAAAAGATATTCATTATCTTTGTATGTATATTATCGTACAAACTTATCCGATACAGAGATTAGACAATTTTACAGTGAAAAATTGTCTGATAAAGGTTGGCAACAAATAGAAGACCAAGGCGGAAAGGGAATCGCATTTAAAAAGGGAAGATGGGAAATATCTATCCATAGTGAGCTGGATAAATATTATGTGGATATTTATAAATTCTATACACACTAGAGGATAAGTCTATGAAATTTACCTATTTATTATATTTGGTCATTGTGCGGACTGTGATTGAAATTATTAGTACGCCAGATGATATTTGGGCATGGGGCGAGTTGGTGGTGTTTTGTTTGGCTGCTTGGTGGGCGCGAAAAAAAGAATCGAAGGATGACAACTGAAGTTAAGCAGGAGGATATATGGAACAGCTTACACTAGGACAGCTAAAAGTCGAAGGCGTGCCCTATTATCGCATAGAAAAAGTGGATATAGAAACCAAGGCGGGCAGGCATGGAATATGTGACCTGCAACTAACTGCGCAGCCCGCAGCAGACTTGTCTATGGTTGAAAAGATTGAAGGACAACGAATCAAAGTTTTGCAGCAATCTGAACCTATTTTTGTAGGTGTTATTACCCAGGCAGTATGGCAGGAACAGGCGGAGTTTAGCTGCTTGCGCGTTCGTGCTATGACCATGTCGTGGAAACTGGATATCAAGCGGCATAGCCGGACATTTCAATCCGAAAGCAAAACACTAGCTGATGTAGCCAATGCCATCAGTCAGCCGTATGGGATACGAGTAACTGTGCAGGATAATCCGGTATTGCCGCGTATGTTGCATCAGCGCGAGGAAACGGATTGGCAATTTCTGGTGCGGTTAGCAGAAACAACAGGACATTTCCTGTTCGTCAATTGCGCCAGTGAGATTCAGCTTAGTTTGGGTTTTGTACCGTTTTCTGCGCGAAAGCTGGAAGCGTATGACAAGATAGAGAATGTCTCGTTGCCGGTAAGTGTCTGCCGGAAGGTAAAGGAAAATATACGGCCGAAGACTATGCCGTGTGAATTTCAGGATATAGGCATAACCACTTATGATTTGAACTTAACGGCAGGTCATGGGCTGGAATACGAGTACCGGACACAGGCGGTGCTGGAAAGTCATATTTCCTCGGAGGACGCTTTGCTGGTAAATCGTCTCACGTTACGCCATAAAGAGGGCTGTCGTCCGACTGCCGAGGAGGAACTTTGCCGTACGAATATGCCCCAGCAGCTTACTGGTACCATACTGGCCGTTGAGGGAACAAATGTCAAAGTAAAATTTGATTGCGATGAACAGCAAGCCATCGAAGACGCCTGCTGGATACCGTATGAAAATACCGTCAACAACTATCAGTATTCCATGCCAGACGTGGGGGATCATGTATTTGTCTACTTTGAAGAAAATGGAGAAAAGGTAGCATTAGGCAGTCATCGTGGTGAGCTGGGGGGCAATTCGGATTATGATACTCCGGAAAATCGCAATTTGACTTCCACGAACAATATGGTCCAGTTTCAGCCAAATAGTGTGGTCATGATTGCCGGGCGTAATGGTGCGGACTCTTCCTCGATAACAGCCGACGATAGCCATGGCATTCAGGTCGTTTCGAATCATGATGTGGTGGTGAACAGCAAAAAAGATATTGTCATCCAGTCTGGAACGAATAGTGTAGAGGATAAATCGGGAAAATTGGAACCTGGTTTTTGCCGTGGTTATGACAAATATATAGGAGACGGGGGACAGCCGTTAGAACAGACCCTTCAGTTTGAGATGGATGCAGCCAAAATCGGCAAAGATGCCGGCGGGCTGAAAAGCGCCGGGGCTCCTTATGAAGCACCAGTAACGTCAGATTTAGGGAAGAATTTATTCGGACAATCTGGTGGCCGGCAGAGCTATTCCCCAATGAATGACGCGATAGAAAGTTTTGCCACGGGAAACGCGGATGGCCGGGTAGACATCCAGGCCGGCCGGGATGTAACCTTAACGGTCGCGGACAGCCGTCTTCGCGTCGATGGGGCGACCAACACCGTATCGTTCAAATCCGCCTTGGTGGCAGGTGAAGGGTATATTCACAATCAATACCCGCAGGAGCGGACAAGCGAGGATATCGAAATGGCGAATCTGAGTCTTGCCGTCGATATTGTATTGATGGCTGCTTGTTTTACGCCGGTAGGACCTGCTGCGGCAGTGATCTTATCGGTAAAAACCGTTGGGGAAGATTTGATGGCGGGCAATAAAAAAGATGCGGCAATCGATACAGCCCTAGCCCTGATTCCGGTAGCAGGCAGCATGCTGGCCAAATCGAGACGCGGCGCCCAGCTTATCAGCAAGGCGAATGGTGGATTGCAATTGGCCCGCAAAGCAATCGGAGCTAAAGTGGATAAGGTAGAAGGAGCGCTGAAACATTTTGCTTCGGATCATATTTCGTTAGACAAAGCGAAAAATACCATTATCCAAGGGGCCAAGGCACGGCCGTGGCTGCGAGGCAAAATGGAAAATAAAGCGAAAGGCATGGGAAATGTTGCCCTAGGACGTGGGCGCAGAAGTGGTGGCAATTCGCGGCCATCAGCTGAATTAGAGGGCGGAAAACCTAGAAATCCAGAGAATATGCGAGACGTGTCTGGTACGCACAATGGTTCCGGTGGGAAAACGGAAGTCTGTGACCCTGTAGATGCCGTGACGGGCAGTTTCCTTGTGAACGTTACCGATTATCGGCAAAAGGATTACTTTGAAGATTTTCTGCTGACGCGTACTTATGAATCCATCTACGAGAATCCCGGCCAGCATCTGGGCCGCCGTTGGCTTATCAATGTGGGGAGTTGTCTGGCGCGGCGGGATAACCATGTGCGTGTTCTTTGCGCCGATCTTCATCTGGAAAAATTCATGTTACAGGAGGATGGAAGCTGGCAGAACGAGCGAGGCGGTGATAAGGGAAATACCCTGACGGAAACCGCAATAGGCTATGAACTGGTGAATCGTCAGCAACAGAAAAAATATTGTTATGACAAATCCGGGAAGCTGACGGATATTGTCCTGCACCAAAGTGCCACAATTCATGTAGAATATCAAGGCCATCAAATCAAGCGTGTACAATTGGCGGATGGTCAGGAACTGCAATTCCTTTACGAGGATAACAAAATCGCCCAGATAACGGACGGGATTGGCCGCACCATTCGCTATGCGTACGAAGATGACCTGTTGACCTGTGTGACGTATCCAAACGGTGGGCGGGCAGAATATACCTATACGCCTGAGGGCTGGATTACGACGCTTACAGACCAGAACGGCATTTGTTACCTGCAAAATAAGTACGATAGGGAAGGCCGCGTGCTGCATCAGCAGATGAAAAATGGCGCTGAATATATTTTATTCTACGATGACCAGAACCGCCGGACGACGGTTACCGAACAGCACCGCGGCAAGCGGGTGACATATCACTGGAACTGCCAGCATTTGGTGGAGAAGATAGTCTATCAGGATGGCACGACGGTGGAAAAAGCCTATGATGACCGGGAGAACCTGACCTATAAGAAAGACCGTCTGGGCCGGGAAATCCGGCGGACGTATAATGAAGCGTCGCAGCTGGTGCAGGAGGAACTTCCCAGTGGCTTGATTCGTCAATTGTCTTATGATGAGGAGGGACGGCTTCAAGAGGAAACAGACAGCGAAGGCGGCTGTGTCCGTTATCGCTATGACAAACACGGCTGGCTAACCGCCCGTGAGACGAAGCTCAGTGAGCGGAAGTGGAAAAAGGAAAACTGGGAATACGATCATTGGGGCCGCATTCTGACCAAAGAGATAAATGGAAGCAGAACAACGTACTGCTACCAAGACAAGCTTCCAGTTCCTTGCAGCATGGCGACGCCAGAGGGCGGCTGGTTCAACTACGAGTATGACAAGGTCTGTCGTCTCATGTGCATTCGAAGTGAGTTCGGCGAGCGCAGTTTTGGCTATGACGTCCTGGACTATCGGGTCAGTGATGTGGATGCCTTGGGCAATATGGAAAGCTGGCAGTATGACCTTATGGGGAATCTGCGCAAGCATATCGCTCCCACTCAACAGGATAAGGGGGATGATCAGCAGGTCAGCCGCTATGCCTACGATTCCATGGATAATTGTATCAAGGAACAAGCCCCGGAGGGGATTGTCTATGCCCGTGCCTATGATGCCGAAGGCAGCCTTATAAAGGAAGTCCATCCCGAGGCTTATGACCTGGAAACAGGAGATGGCAAGGGAACAAGTTACGACTATGACATCGACGGGCATAAAATCCGCACCCATTATCCCGATGGCGGCGTGGAACGGCTTTTCTATGATGCGGAGGGGAATCTCATCAAGAAAGTAACGCCGAACCAATATGACAAGTCAACGGACGATGGCGCAGGGATTACCTATACCTATGATGCTGGCAATAACCGCACCTCTGTAACTGATGCAATGGGAAACCTTGTAGAGGTAGCGCGCTACGATGCCAAGGGGCGTTGTGTGTACCATCAGGATGCGGGTCAGCTCGAAGCCAGCCGCGAAGGCAAGGTCTATGCGACAACCTATACCTATGATTTGGTTGGCAACAAGCTGGAGGAACGCAAAGCGGTTTCGGAACAAGATGGTGCCATCCAGTACAGCCTGCGGCGCTGGACGTATGATGTAAACAACAACATTGTTGAGGAAAAGACCTGGCTGACACTGCAAAGCGAAACGAGCGCCAGCGGCCTTACGCGCACGATTCATAATGCGTATGACCAGCAGAATCGCTTGCTTCGCGTCACCGACAACCTTGGGGCAGAGGTGCAATATACTTACAACAGCATTGGTAAACGCACCAGCGAAAAACGCCGGATAAAC
>NZ_JAILKR010000103.1 GCF_024693525.1 Selenomonas sp.
GGTTTTCTCGGGGTTGGCTTCCATCGCCCAGAGGTCGCTGGTGCGAATTAGTCGGGTGATGTTTTCCCCTTCCTGTTCCGTTATCACTTCCTTGTTCTCGTTGAAGATAAACTGCACGAGCTTGCCGTTTTCTTCCATTTCATGACGCAGACCTTCGGCATCGTAGCGGTTTATCTGCATTATGCCTGCCTTGGTGGTCACTTTGCTGGTTCTGCGGAAATCATCGTATTCGTAGGTGTTGTTTTCATCTTGGAGCAGATTGCCTGCGTTATCGTAGCGGTAGGTTTCCACTTGACCGTTGACGGTTTGCTTTGTCAGCCGGTTGTTGACATCGTAGATATACTGCTCTTCGATGTCCTTGACCGTCCGGGTCAGGCGGTTGCCGGCGTTATCGTAGGTGAATCGCTCTGTATACTTCGGGTATTCGGCCTGCTGCAAACGGTTCAAGCTGTCATAGGTGTAGAGCGTCTTGCCTGCAAGTTCCTCTTTCTCGATTCTTTGGCCATTGCCGTCATAGCGATAGGTATTCTGGGCCAGGATTTTATCCGGTGTTGCTACGGTAAGGCTCGTTATGTTTTTATCCGCATCGTAGGCGATGTCCTGCCACATGCCGTTAGCATGGGTTATCTTTTGGATGGCGCCATCGCCATCGCGGTCAAATTTGACAATTGACTGGTCAACTTCGTTGCGTATATCAACTAAGCGATTTGACTTGTCAAATTGATACTTGACCTTTCGGCCTGTGATGTCTGTCTGACTAGTCTTGCGGCCCAGTTCGTCGTAGGTATACGCAAGCAGTGTTCTGCCGCTGGCTTTCTTATTAAGCAGCAAACCGTCTTTGTCATAGGTGTAGCGGTAGTCCATACCATCAGCTATAGCGGCGGTCAATTGACCATTTGGCGCATATTCATAGCTGTTGCGCAGGTCGCCTGCCTTGCGCTCAACGAGACTACCGTAGACATTCCACTGGTACTCATTCGTTATACCATTACGGTCTTGGAATTTGATTAGTTTGCCATCGGCCGTGTATAGATATTGTTCCTGACTTCCGTCGGGATAGGTTATGCACTTCAGCTGATTGTTGTCGTCATACGCATATGTCCGCTTGTTGCCGTTGCCATCGACAGCTTCGGTGATGTTGCCGGCAAAGTCGTAGGCGTAGTTTTCTTTGCTGCCGTCCGCTTTGCGGATTTCGGTGATGCGGCCCCAGCTGTCTAGCATATAATTCGTCTCGTTGCCATTGCCGTCGATGATACCCGTGATATTGCCAAGGGCATCGTAGTGATAGGATTGGCTTGCACCACCCTTGGTTTCAATATGGGTTTGCCAGCCTGCTGCGGTGTAGGCGTAGCTTGCACCACTGCCGCCAGCTGTCTCGACTTTGATGCGGCGGCCCGCACGGTCGTAGGCGACAGTTTCGAGCAGCTTGCCATCGGTGCCGATGACTGCCGTCAGCCTGCCGGCACTGTCGTATTGATAGCGGTAGGACATTTCCTGCGGCAGCTGCCGCTCGGTTATGTTACCTTCTTTATCGTAGACAAGTTTCTGCGTGCGGCCTTCGCTTGTGGTTGCCTGCGTCTGCTGATTCATCAGGTTGTACGTGAATCTTTCCTCGCGGCCGCAGTCATCGGTGATGGTCAGGAGGTTACCAGCTTTGTCATAGGCAAAGCGCGTCGTATTCTGCTGGCCCGTTGCACTGTCGATGACAGTTTCGGCCACCAGGCGGTCAACGGCATCGTATTCGCGCTGGATCCTGCTATCATCGGGGAGCTTTATCTCCGCGATGTTGCTGTTGGCATCATAGGTGTAGCCCGCCACCGCCCACCACTTGCGGTTGCGCTTGGGGTTGCGTTTTTCTGACCGTTCCAGCAGGCGCCCTGCGGCATCGTAACTGTACTTGATGTACTGCGTTTCTTCGCCGCTTATCTTCCGCGTCTCACTCGTGCGCTTGCCGATACAGTTGTAGGTGTATCGGACCTCTGCCCCCAGATTATCCGTTACGCGGAGCAGGCGGTTCTGTGCGTCGTATTCATTCCGGATTGTCCGCGTAAGACCGCTGGCGCTCGTCTCGCTTTGCAAAGTCAGCCAGGTCTTTTCCTCAACAATGTTGTTGTTCACATCATACGTCCAGCGCCGCAGGCTGTACTGGATGGCACCATCTTGTTCCGAAACTGCTTTGCGTTCCTCCAGCTTGTTGCCAGCCAAATCGTAGGTATAGGTTGTCGCATAGACCTTGCCTTCGCGGCTGGCTTCGAGCTGCCCCGCATCCTGATGGTACACACAACGCCCCTTGGCATCGTAGCGGGACACCTCCACAAGGCTGCCCCTTGCATCGGTTACGGAGGTGCGGTTATTGCCAGCATCATAGGTATAGGTTATCCCTGCGCCATCGTCCGTTGATTTGTCATATTGGTTCGGCGTTACTTTCTTGATGAGATTCCCCTCCGCATCATAGAAAAGCCGTTCCACGCCGCCATCAGGGTAATGGGTACGGATTTTGCGCCCATCCGGGTCATAATCGTAGGCTATGCCTTCGCTGTTTTCTGCTTCCGGGTGGATTTCTTTGGTCAAACGGCTTTCTCCGTCATATTCCTTGGCAAAAATTACCCCCAGCGGACTTTCCGTGTGAATCTGGTTATCCATGCCGTCATAGACATAGCGCCAGTAAAGCGGTTTGTTACTAACGTTTTCCTTCGGGCTGCACTCACGGCGCAGATTGCCCATGAGGTCAAAGTCCGCTGTATACATATCCCCTAAAGCGTCGGTGTCACTGACGATATGGTCAAAACTATCATAGCCGAAGCTTCGCTCGCCAAATTCACTGGCGATTACGCTCAAGCGGCAAGCCTCATCATATTCATATCGGAATTCATCACTACATGGGGTGCGCATCGTGCAGGGAACTGGCAAAACTCCCTTGTACCAGTAACGTGTTTCCTGACCATTTACGGTCTTGCGGAGCACACGCCCCTGATAATCATATTCGTAGGCTTCAACCTGCCATTTCCCCTCAGACTGCTTGGTTCTCTTTTCTTTCAACCAGCCTTCCTGCGTATAATTATAGCAGGTCTCACCCCCAAGATTATCCTGAACACGAATTAAATTCCCCTGCGCATCATAGGTATTATTCGTTACCAGACCTGCAGGATTTGTCTCCTGCAAAGCCTGTCCCTGCTCATTGTATTCCCAATATGTTTCACGCCTCAGTCGGTCTTTCTGATAAATTTGATTCTCCCATTCATCATAACCGCGTTCTTCGGTCGTATCATCGGGATAATCAACAGCTTCCACCAGTTTCTGCCGATTATAGTGAATGGTCAAACGCTTTCCCGTATGAACTTCTGTATAGATAGTCTGCCTATTCTGTGGGTCATAAAAATAGACATACTCGCCGCCTGTTATCATGGTCTGACGCGTCACGCGTCCATCTCGGTCATAGGTATTTTTCACATACGTTTTGCCATTCAGGTCCGTTACCGCCAAAATCCGGCCTGTTTCGTCGTAGGTATATTCAAAATATCCCTGATTCGGGTAGGTAACCTTTATCAACAAGTCATCTTTAAACTCATAGCGAAGTACACGCCCCAGCGGGTCTTTGATAGTACTTATCTTATCCCTATCGTAAGTAAAACAAATTTTCTTACCACAAGACAGAACTATCTGGTCAATAAAATCACCACGGTACAGAATTTTCACCGGCTTATGCCGATTTTTCTGCATCGAAACCAATTTTCCTGACGCATCAAAGGTATAGCTTTTCCTCTTGGCCGGAATTGACAAACGATACCCTGTTTCCGTCTCGACCAACTGTATGGCCCGACTGCCGCCGCGTTGATTCTGCCAACTGCCATCTGTCAGACAAACGAACTTCTCCAAATGCAGGTCTGGCATCAGTACCGTAATATGACTGCCACTCTTTGACAGACACATACCAACATTTATCAGCCACCGGCTGCCAAGATGCTGTCCCTTATTCTCATAGAGCGATTCATAGCAACGGGTCAGGACAAAATCCTCGCCGAAATCCTTGAATACCAAGTCCGTAGTATTAAGCACAAAACTTCCCGTAACTAAATCTACTGGGTCTCCGCCGGTTTCTTTCTCTGCCATTCGATTCCCGTTCATCTTATTCCCATCGGACCCACCTCCTGATTTTCGGTTATGCAGATTATTAGGCCCATCCCCATTAGGACGTCCCGATAGTTTTTCTGGTTTTCCTGGCTTGGTTTTAACATTTTTAGCGGCTTGTTTTACATCACGTTTCAAGGCATCACTTGCCCCTCTGCCTGCTGCTCGTCCTGTGTTGGCAGACGCTTTCGCCGCCCCACTGGTGACATGTTCAACCGATCTCGCGATGCTCTTTATTTTATTCTTTATCTTTGCAGCATCTGTCGCTGCCTTAGCGGCCTTAGCTGCCTTGTCAGCCTTAGCTAACTTTGACGCAGCTTTCAGTCCCTTTGCTCCAATTTTCGCCCCCTTCGCTAAATTGCCAATTCCGGGGATTGCACAGAAAGCATCTAATGCAGCCATCCCCCAATTTCCTGCTTTTGCCTCCTTATAAGCATCGCAAGCACTCATCGCATTCCCTACGATAGGAAGCATCCCAGCAAGGTCCCAAACCAGTTCTTCGGTTATCGCATCGTTCTGATCCTCGATTTCCTCAGCGGAATCATCCGTATCAGCCGAACCACCAGCCTTATCGTAACCACTTCCCTCTATCACCGGAGAAGCAATCTGTATGTTGCCGTCTTTGCCGATATCAATACTGCTGCTACCTACCACGAGGGTCAGGCCATCTTTCCCCTCAATCTGTAAAAACCCCTGAAGGGACACAGTATCATCGGCTTTCGCTGGTGGCAGATTATGGGTTGTTCCCGTTATAGCATCACAGGCTTTTGCCTGACCCGAAGACACTACTTTTTCTAATGGCGCACTTGCTGATTTCAAGGCAGCGACATCCGCACCGATATCCCTGCCATTTCCCATATCAACAGGGATATGACCTCCACCATGTGCCATAAAATCCGTCATGCCTGTCTGGTAATCCTTGGTGGGATTTGCTATCTGTTCCGCCGTCATACTTTGAGCGGCCTGAATCTCCACATCCCTATCCGCATCAAAAACAATATCCTGCGTAGAATGAATGCTTATTCCACTTTTATCACTCATGATAATACTAGAACTATTTGCCCCATGACGACCTGCCAGCAAAACCACACTGTCCGGCTGAAACTGAAGCAGATTGTTGGTACTGGTTAGCGAACGATTTTCTGGCGTATCATAATCACTATCACCGTCAGTGGAACTACGATGACTTCCCTGGGCTATTTTCTTGCCATTCTCCTCCTGATACACAAACACCTTATCCCCGACATCAGGCATAGAATACATATAATTATTCACGATATTCTCATAAGGAATCCAACATGCTTCGCCAGCCTTTTGACTTTCATCTACATCAAAATGGACTTTGACATTTGTGCCATCCACAGCAATGATTTTCCCTGTCAAATAATGTCCACAATTCCTGCCTTGAAGCTCGTCATGCGCATCAACACGACAACCTTCCTTATTGACAAGTTCCAAATGATTAACCAGCAAACCGTCCTGTGCCTCGATGCAGCTGCGCATAATAACCTGGTCGCGCTGTCCATTTTTCAGCCCATAACCTGCTCCCAAAGATAAATCAGGTGTATCCATTACGGTTACTGTATATTCGCATGGCAAAGCATGTTCTACCGTATTTTCCTGCGCTCGCAAACACTTTTCCAGCAGGACCTGTTGACTTAGAATATGGTCTTTCGCCATAATCGTTCTTTGCTGAAAAGGAACACTGCCCAGACTCACGCGTATTCCCTGACTTTTACTGTCAACAAAAATATATCGGCCTGTACTCTCAGCCAGACGGCATAAGAATTCCCAATCCGTCTGCTCTTCCTGATATACCAGACGGGAAACGGATTCATTTTCCGGCACCATTACTTCCGCCTTATAGGGCGAAACGACAACAGCTGCCATATCCTGCAAAGTCTTATCCTCTGACTGAAACGTCCGGGATTTCTTATCAATATCCAGCAGATATGAATTCGACTGCAATTGCAGGAATAACCGATTATCCCCCGCCTGCTGATGCAATTGACAAGTAACCACTACGCCAACAAAAATTGTCTCCCGCTCTGCCTTTACCCATATTTCCCGTTGTTCTAAGTGCAATACATCCTGATTGCTGAACGATTCTGCCATGACAAGTTCAAGCTGGCATTTTCCATGTTGTCCCGCCTTTTCTGTGATTTTCAGGGCTTCAATTTTCCTATATTCTATTCCCGATATCTTTACCGCTCCTAGCGGAGTCTGCTCCATAATGAACCTTCTTTCCATAACTCACAGGATTGGTACTGGCTTCAACTGTATCCCTGTCACCCCTTGCTGCAAAAAACGCTCCGCAGCGGTAAGCGAAGCCAACCATAACAGTTGTCCCTTTAACGGAATCACCAACAAATGCATCCCTTCTAAATATTTTGCTGCCAAAACCGGCTTCTCCGTTCGCCCCATAATATACTGGGTCTTCTCATGCAGAAAGCACTCAGAAACCGGATAAAACGGCACCCAATACAGCGGCATCGGCTTTTGTTCATCGCCATCATCTGCAAAAAACTGAACGGCCTTAAACTTTATCTCGGGTTGCAACTTCGCAAAAATCCGCCGCAAAGAATCTGCTATTAGAAAAGTCGGCGAAAAAATAACCGACGGCATCCGCAGGGCATCGTTATATTCATAATGCGTCACTTTATCTCTCAACATGAGAAATTTATCCAACGTCATAATGGCAGGATAATTATCCATCGGCAAGTCACGAGGACATATCACATTATCTCTATTCCTGCCAGGTAAAATTTGAAACCATGGTTCTATCACACAAAAATCCCCTTACAATCCCGTATATCATTCTCATGACAGCAGATCCCCTCCCTGTCGCTATTGGTGAGACTGCATTTTCTCATCTTATTTCTGCGGAAAGATGCGCCACGATATAACTTCGTAGGATCCAGCGCCTCCGAATCGGGATTGAAGTCGCAATCCATGAATTCACAACCAGCCCAATAACATTCCTCAAAACTTACACCAGCAAATTTACACCTTTGGAAAGTCACCTCATAAAACCTGCAATTTCTAAAACGACAATCAGCAAAATTCCCACCCTGGAAAGTCGCCGCTTTAAAGTAGCAATTGATAAATTCCGCCGGTTCAGCATCGATATTCTCCAGAACCACCTCGCGGTATTGCTCCCCTACGAAAATTCCTCCGGCAATCGTTTTCCCATTTGCCTCCAGCAAATCCACATCGGTACGCAAACGAAATATTGGCTCCTGCCAATCACGGTAAACACCTACGGTCATCTGAAACTCATTGGTAACCCAAAGCCTCCGAAACTCCGGCGCATCTTCCAAATCGCGCATCCAATACTTTGCCCGGTTTAGCCACAGAAATAACAACTTCTGCTGCGTTTGAACCAACAATGCCTGTATCTCATCGGGATTATAGTAACAGGCATACCATAAATCCTTGCGATAAGCCTGTTTAACAAAACTTTGCCAATCGCCTAGGACATCCATAGCTGGTATTCTGGTTTTCGCCCAAGGCTTATCCCCATCATCAGCAAAAAATTCCACCATAAAGCATGGATCATATTCCCCCCCAAAAGTAGCTATATGCAAAAACGACAACCGAATGTAATTACAATACAGATTTATCCCTTTTTCTTTTTTTGACTTTTCCTGCACTTGACATACTTTAGCAATGACATTCCGCATATTCGTTAACCATACGGCACTACACGAATCCTCCCTATTAAGCATTTGTGTATTACAAGTCGTCAGAAAATTATTTTCTATTTCTTTATAATAATCATTACGATACTTTGCAATTTCTTTGTACATCCAATCCTCCCATCATAAACAAATATCGCCTGTTTTCCTATGAACGATTTCATAATGAACCGAAGCATACAACCAAACAATAAGAACGCATTTTTCGATCACCAACATACAATATTCCAGTCACCAATATTTTTTCATGACAGAACTTCTTTTAATGATCCAGCAACATTCAAATTAATAACCAACCAAATTTAAGACCTGTAGTTTTAAATATCAAAGTAACCATCCCGAATCCGATTAGGAGTATATACATCCACCGCCTTAGCTTCTTACTCAACATCTTTACCGAAAGAGGTTTACTTCGTCCTTCTATATACATTGCCTCACTAAAAACATCAGCCGCAAATAATGGAACTAATTTTATAGGAAAAAATATATACATTGACATCCAATGAAATCTAAATACATCCTTAAAGATAGCAATTAAATACGCCACAACATACCACACGATAAACGCTCTTACTTTCGTTTTAAAGAAGAAGTCCCAAATATTATTAAATATATTTATCATCATATACCTACCTTCTATCTACCTGAAATACTTTAATTATCAATTGTCTCTCATCTTCCACTTGAATAACAATCATCACTCTCTTACATCAGTAATATTATCGTACGTATATATCCTGCATAATATTAATATTATTAATATTATATTTAGCATCTTCAACATTGTTATTATTGACATATTTAAGACTATTATCACCCTCATTATATTTTCTCCAAGCGTCATCCACATCATTAATATCTTTTGCAGCACCTGCACCATCTTTTATATTTTTTGTTTTTGCAAATTTCCCTGCACTCCCCTTTGCCATAAATGCACTATAGACTAATTCTCCATATTGAGGCGAAAGTGTTCTTGCAAATAATTTTTCCACATCGTAATCATGCTCTCCTAAACCGATACCTTCTAAAAATTCTCCTCCACTATTCATCAACGTCGCTACTGAATGTAACCCCAGCAAACCAACTCCCATTCTTTTTGCCCACAATGTCCTTGTCGGCAGCTCCATCGATGTCTGCGCAGCCATTAATTCTGTTGCTGCTATCAAAGCCATTTTCCCTCCCTCTACTCCTGCTGAAAAGTCTAAATAAGATGCTAATAATTTATTCCCTGCAATAGACTTCATTAGGAATGATGCCGAATATTTTCCTGCAAATAAATCGCGTAGAAAAGACTCAACACCATATGCATTATTATCACAGAAATGAATAAAACCACCATTCATACATGGCAACCGACTCTCACTTGTTAAATGCGGTGCTCCACCTCCTAGGGAATCATCGTCTACATCAATCCAAACGCTAGGCGTATTCGGTCGACAAATACCACCGAGACATTTACAATAACCATAACACAAAATATTCTTGCCAACGATGTGATCATTGGCATTCAAAAATCTTTCACCATTTTTATTCATCCCATGTCCAATTGTCTTAATTACAGCTCTCAAGCTCCCCTTATCGCAAAAGGTAAATCGCTTTTCGGTCATGAGCTCTTTCTCATCAGTCATAATACTACTTCCTTAATCACTCAACTCATCAATACGTTCTTTGCCCCTAACACAATCTGTTCTTTTCCCATACTGATTTTTGAATCTCCCACTTGCAGTGTCAAATTTTCTTTAGCCAGCATAGTCAGTTTTTTCTCTGCCGATAGTTTTATATTTCCATCTGCTGACACCTGTATATCTTTTGAAGACACGATTTTTATTCCATCCCCTTGGGTAAGATCTATAAAAATACTTTGATGTTGGCACATGATGTAGATACCATCATCGGTCAGCAGAATTTCCTTTCCTCCCGGCGCCTTGAAGCTTTTGTTGCGAGTATTTTCTGGTGGCGAGGAGTTAATCGAGCTTGCAGCAAAAGCATCTGTCTCGTTTTTTGAAGGAAACATGATACGCACGTAGTCATCCTTTTCCGGCATAACGTACCAACCACTGCCGTCACTGCTCGAATAGGCTGTAGAATAAGGAAACCACCAATCGCCGCTGCTATCATATTCCGGGTCGATTTCGAACAAATGCGCCTGTATCTGGTCACGTTTCACGGCCTTGACCTGAGCCTTCAAAACACGGCCGGCACAATTGGTATTTTTCTGTCTTGGCGCCACAAATCCGTTTTCACCAGTCAGGGAATAGGTCATCTGCATCAAACCGTCTATTAGTTTGGCAGTGACCTTGCGGATGATATATTCCGTGCCATTCACCCTGACTTTATCGCCAATTTGGGCATAGTCATAGGACTGTACCGTCATATCGGCAAAATCCTGCCGCATCGCTTCTTTTCCTTCGGACAGGTAATTCTGAGTTACACGCTGAAACTTCTTTTCTGAGCGCCCATAACAAATGTTTGCCGTAGATAGTTCCAGCGTTTTACGTGATTCCGGTATACCAAAATAGACCAGTGGTTTTGCAGCGGTTATGTCAGCAACTATCGGCACATTAAACCGCGAAGCCATTCGTCTGGTAAACTCCCAATCTGTTTCATCCATTTGCAGAATCAGCCCACCAATTGCCTGGTCATGCCCTGCCACTTGCAAAGTTCCTTTTCCCCCATAAGACTGCTGGATAATCTCCCCATAACTTTTCCCCGTATTCTGGTAGCTGCAGGAACATTTGCGAATATCCAACAAATAACTGGCATCTTTGGCATCCACAATCAATCGGCTGTAATCTTCCTCTTGCTCAATCTGTATACTTGTAAGGATACCAGTGAAAAAT
Source organism: Selenomonas sp. (assembly GCF_024693525.1). Next base: position 10,667 of record NZ_JAILKR010000103.1, read on the forward strand.
ATTTGGTTTTGCTCATCCTTCGTACCAATCACAACAGACTGCGTCGTATCAGCTCGTTGAAGGTACTCCTGCGCACGTTCCGAAGAAATTTCTCCAACCACATGAGCCGAACCGTGCGCATTCGGTTCATGCGTGATTTCGATTTCTAAAATCCTTTGAAACTCTATTCCCTTTATTTGGATATTCGTATGTTGTGTGCTCATACTTCATCACTCACCTTCTTCGTCAAATCACAGTAAGACGCAAGGATTTCCTCTGCCAACGGCAACATCCATTCACTATCAGCAAAAGAAAAATGAAGGCTTCCTACCAACAACCGCTTTTCCAACGCCCCTAAAAACATAATCTGATAAACCTGTTCGAGCAATGTCTCATGGACGTATTCCAAAACGCCCAGTCTGGCATTCTGCGTCGAAAGAAATTTTGACGATAGCAATTTTGCATTATGTGCGCTGTAGGGGAAAACTTTTTTCATAATCTTCATCGCATTTTCCAGCCTGTTTTCCTCCATCGCGGTCTCAGCCTGCTTGAGGCCGACCACGAAACATCCTTGCTCATTGCTGTACAATTCACCCGGCACATCGCTTACTGCATAGATTTTGCGCCGTGTTTCCTCATCCATCATCGCAAAATCTTCCGGCACGACTAAAGATACCTTCTCATCCAACAACTTCTTCCGTTCAAAGACCGTCTTACGGTCATGCAGCATGACATACGAATCATATATTGATAACTTTTTTTCTTTCCCCATAACATACTCCTAAAACAAGGCGATTTGGTCTTTCATTGTTCCATCCAGTCCAATAATGCCGAAGTGCACCTGCCAGAATACCCGTACCGAAAAATCCAGTGGCAAGAACAAATGACAAAAAAGCTGCCACATATCTTCCCTAGGCTGCCGTCGAGGTTCATCTAGATAGGCATAGAGCTCATTGGGTGACAACCGGCTTTGGTATAGAATCCCCTTGGGAAACAGGCGATGAAACGCATGGCTAAATCCCTGCAGACTGGAGCCACACTGCATGGTTTGGAAAAGTTCCTCCGCCACGGTCAGCTGACCTTCCATGTCCAAATCACGCACTACAGCAGCTGCTTCCTCGCCAAATACTCCCTGCAGGATTTCCTGACGCAATTTCCGCACATAGCACTCCTGCCGGGTAATACCATGGTGCAAATCCACCTCACAGAGGATATGCATCAAGCAGTCAAATGCTTTTTGAATAAATGCTTCCTTATCCTTTTCCAACACATACCGCACATCCGGGTGCAGCAGATATTGAAAGATTGCGCTGAATCGGAAGAGTTCATTTACTGGTATCGGCTCTGGGCCGATTTCCTTTCGATTCAGATAGTCAAAGGCCAGTTCATAGTAAGGGCTGCCATTTTCTGCCGGAGTATAGGTCATCTCCTCCTTGGTCAGCCCCTGCCTTTTTGCCTTGATGGCCGCATCCCAAATAAAATTCACCTTAAACTAACCTCCCTGCGCACTCATACTCGGGGAAATAATGCTGCAAATTAGTTACCAGGAAACTGATGACATCCATGTTCCGATAGTCTTCCTGCCCTGCCCGGAAATCCAATTCCAGTGTATATTCCCGGCTCCCCGTGCGGAATTCATAATCAATGAACGCATCTGTCGAATAAGTATCTGCCCGCCCGGCCGTTTTCCGCAACCGCACATCCTGCAAGGAAAAATCCCGCATACAAACAAACGAACGCAAGAATCGCTCCACCTCCGTCCTTGTCTTAATACGCTGGCCATAGGACTCCAGCAAATTGCGGGCAAAGCTCTGGTTATGCTGGTTGCCATACACCCGATACCCATATTTTTCCGCGCCATTCACAGGATAAAACCGTAAAAGTGACCAATCCGCAGCTTCTTGCTGATCACAGGTAATAACAAGGTCTTTTCCCTGCCAGCGTACATTGCGAACCTCAGCAGCTGACTGGTCAAGCAGATACTGACTCGCATCGGGAAACTGGCTGGCATATAGCCGGTGTTCATAGGAAGTCCTGTCCATGCAGGGCTCTGGGTAACAACTGGTATGCGCCTGCCATGGCTGGATATTCCACAGCGGAACCATATCCTCGTGGATGACATCACGATACTCCGCATAATCGATTGTCACGCGCTCAACAGCCTGGTCATCCTCCCAGCCATCCAGTGAAGTTATCCACACCTCCGCAAATTTATAGAGATAAGGGGCCAGAACACTGCGCCAAGGGAGCCCATTCTGACCAGTCACGCCATAGAGCTCTTCCATCTGCTGCAAATAACGACGGCACGGACGCAGTTCAAAGGCAGCCGATACCTCAGAATAATCACTCTTTACCGTTCCTGAAAACTTACGCCGCTGCTGCAAAATTGTTTGCAGCTGAGCGGTTTCTCCAGCAAAAAAAACGGGGAACAGTGCATAGGCCTTCCCTTCTTGCAAATGCGCCAACACATCAGCAGCCGGAATCTTTTTTTCCAAAAGGTCCGCAGCATCCATCGGATAAAGCTCCTTATCCGTTTGGTCATAATCCCTGCGGCGGCAAAGTCCGGTCATAATATCTGGTGCTTCTACCGGCCGGGGCAGCTCCGCCAGCATCCGCTGTTCCAGCCCATGATATTCCGCATACATATGTTGATAAAGCTGAGAAAACATATCTCCGATGATATTCCGGAACAACTCACGATTCTGCAAATCCTCTATCTTCATGGCCTGCTGCTCTACATAGCCCGCCAAGTCAAACTCATCTGTAAAAATACCCATCACAATTCTCCCTAGTCCACAAATACTTCCCGACGGCGCCGGCGCTCGCGGCGGCATTCCCGCAAACCTGCTGGGCGAATCTCATCGAGCACGCGGGTAAGCCCGTCAAACAGGCTGGCATTATCCCAAGCCTGTTCTTCCTGTTGCAGCCGCTGGCTGATATAAAAACCAATGCTCTCGGCGGACAACAGCTGCCCTGCCAAAGCCGTCAAGCAAAACTGACGATCAAAATCCGTCAACGAATACTTGCTGGCTTCTTTGGCAAACGCCTTCACGATGTCTGGTGCCAACGTACTTTGCCCTCTCCCTGCATAGGGAGCATAAATCGTGTTGACCGTATCAAACTCTGTCGTTCTATCGAAAAAATCCGTATAATTAACGCGCAAAATCGAACCATGCTTCAACTTGAACCGGCAAAGCTCCATTTCATCCGGCGTCAGCTCCAACTCATCAGTCAAAGCCAAATCCAGCGCATAGACCTTTGCCCCCTGCTGCTCCGTCGGCGCAGTGAATACCAATTTCAAAACCATATATTCATCCGTTGGATGATAATCAATGGTCATCGGTTCCTGCAGGTAATAAATAAAGCCCGCGTGTTTCACCATCCCTGGCTGAACCGTAATCGTCTCCTTCGTGGTCATCATACGGCACCCACTAATAATGCCATCACTATAATCCTGATACAGCAACGGCAGCCCGGCAAACGCCCGGTCACGAACATCGCAAAGCATTGCTTGTCTCAATATATGCAAGGATTCGAACTGAGGAATCCGCTGTTGATTTTTCTCCATATCATCAATCTCCCACTATGACGCTTTCGCCACCGAACGTAATCTGTTTTTCCGTCAATTTTACATGTGAATTGCCGCATTGCAGCATAATCTGCTTATCCGCCATAATTTGAACGCTTTCGTCTGCCTCGATTTTCACGCATTTATCCGAAGAAATATGAACCGGCTGAGTCGACACAATACTTATCCCATTGTCCTGAGACAAGTCGATGAAGATATTTTGATGATTGCAAATCATGGAAATCCCGTCATCCGTCAGCAGCAATTCTTTCCCACCAGGAGCCCGGAAACTTTTATTCCTGGTGCTGGCTGGTGGCGACGTATTAACAGCACTGGCAGCAAACGCCTCTTCCTCATGATTCGAAGGACACAAAATCCGCACAAAGTCCCCAACTTCTGGCATCACATACCAGCCACTGCCGTCACTGCTCGAATAGGCGGTCGAATAAGGAAACCAAGTCGTACTGCCGCTATCGTATTCCGAATCAATCGTAAAAAAGAACGCCTGAATGGTATCCCGCTTGACTGCCTTAACCTGTGCCGTCAGGACACGCCCTGCACAATTATTGTTTCGCACCAAAGGAACAACAAATCCCTGACGGCCAGTCAATTCATAAGTCATCAACATAAGGCCATCAATCAGCTTGGCATGAACAGCCCGCACATAATACTCCTTGCCATTTACCCGCACCATATCCCCAAGGTACGCGTAATCATAAGAATCCACCTGCAAGAAGCTAAAATCCTGGACATCTGCCATATGTCCACTGGTCATATCGTTTTCCGTCACATTGCGGAACCGGCCGTTATCAGTCATGTAGCGAACAGCTGCCGTAGAAAGCTCTGCCGCCTCTTTCCCCGATGGCACCCCCAGCGAAACCATCGCCTTTTCTGCCACCAGGTTAGAAAAAACCGGCACATTAAAACGCGATGCCATGCGCTTAGAAAACACCCAATTCGTCTCATCCATTTGCAAAATAAACTTGTCAATAGGCTGGTCGGTGACATTGACGGCCACTTGCCCGGCACCATTATACGCATCACGTAAAATTTCGCCATAACTCTTCCCAAGGTTCTGATACGTCTTATTCTGACGGCGAATATCCAACAGATAACTGGAGTCCTCCAATTCCACGGACAATTCACCATATCCCCCTTTCGTATCCACACGAATCTGGGTAATATAGCCTCGGAATAACACCACCTCCTTTTTCTCCTGCCGGGACTTTATCGCAATCAGTTGTTCCGACTCTCGCTCCATAAAACGCTTCAACACAGGAATTTCACCTGCCGCAGTCAAAATCGCCCTACCATGTTCATTCGGCTTATGGACGATTTCCAAAGTCAACAGTTTCTGCAAGGGAATCCCTTCCACCCATACATTCTCATAAATTAAGCCCATCATTCATCCTCCACTAGTTCAAAGCGGATGCCCAACGGTGCACGCCGCAAAATACTTTCTACAGCCTCCAACGAAAAAAGCCAGTCCACCCTGTCACGCTGCCGCTGACATTTGACACGGCCCCCAGCACTTTCTGCGGGTAAAAAAGGCACCCAATAATGCAGCACCTTCGCATCCTCCATTTCATAAACAGGCCGCAAAGTAACACTGCAAAACTCCATCTCCGGCGCCAGTGACTGCAACAACAGTTGGAAGCGATCCCCCACCATAAACGTTGGAGCAAATAAGAAATCACAATACTCCAGCCCCTCCTGCGGCCGATAACCAGCCACCTTATGACTGAGCCGCCGGAATGCTTCTTCCGTCATATAATAGGGATATTCCCTATAGGAAAGCCCTGCTGGCGTGACCGGTGCGGTAAGCGCTGCATCCTCCACCATCCGAAACCAATCTGTCTTAACCAACTCTATCACCTGCCAAAATCCAGCCAACCGGAATCATCCAACTGGCAACGGGAAAAATCTATCCCGTCATCCATACAATCAATCAGCACACACCCGCGCAAATCAGAACGCTCGATATGAACATCACGGAAAACACAATTTTCTAGCAAGGGGGCCGCATAAAACTCTCCATCCATCGTGGTATCCGCAGAAATCCTGTCGAACGTACAATCTTCAAAGACACAATTCCGCCAGCAGCTCCCCGCTATTTTCACCTTCGAAAAATCGACATAATGAAACCGGCACCCTTGGAAAATCGCATCACGTAAGTCGAGTTTCTGCAGAGTTGCCGGTTCAAACAAGCAATCCGTAAAACGGCTTAATTGTAAATTTTTACGTTTCAACACATGCTGACGATAAATCTTCCGCTCAAAATGCTGCAACGACAAATCAGATTCATCCACAGTCAGCAAATCCTCCGACGGCAAAATAGCATACACAGGTTTCTGCCCATCATAATAAGTACCCATTGACAGGTAAAACGGCACCTTAACAGTCAAACCTTTCAACAATTCATCCATATCCATGTCCGCCAACCATACTTTCATCTCACAAGCAAGCTGAAAAGCAAACTGCTCCAATGTCGCAGCATAAAGCGTCCGTATCATCGTCTTGCGTAAGGTACGGCGCTGATAAAACGCATCATCCTCGGCCCGGCAGATAAACTCCTGCCAACGGGAAAGAAAAACATCCGCTGGAATGCGATATCGGTAAAACGGTCTGCCATAAAACCAAGCCTCATCATAAAAATCCACCAACAGCACAGGCTTTCCCAAACCAACCGACACCAGTGGCAACGAGATACTAATGTTTGAGCAAGGCACCATCACTTCATCCTGCCTCCGTGCAGCCTCTACAACCGCGCTCCGCAATCTCCTCTGCAAAAACAAAGAAATCTCATCAAACCTATCATTCCAATCAGCAAACGAACCCCGAAAGAACTCCTCTTCTAATTCGGGATAACGCTTTGCTTTGTACTCGTCCAATGAATCAATCAATATCATCACTTCCATATAAGTATCAAGATAGTATTCGTTATACCATATTCATCTTTGAATTGGATTAATTACTCAAACTTCAGCACGGGGTATCTTTTCGATGGCGCCATCGGCATCGCGTTCAAATTTGACAATTGACTGGTCAACTTCGTTGCGTATATCAACTAATCGATTTGACTTGTCAAATCGGTAGTTGACTTTTCGGCCCGTTATGTCTGTCTGACTGGTCTTGCGGCCCAGTTCGTCGTAGGTATACGCAAGCAGCGTTCTGCCACTGGCTTTCTTAGCAAGCAGCAGGCCGTCTTTGTCATAGGTGTAGCGGTAGTCCATGCCGTCAGCTATGGCGGCGGTCAATTGACCATTCGGCGCATATCCATAGCTGTTGCGCAGGTCGCCTGCCTTGCGCTCAACGAGACTACCGTAGACATTCCACTGGTACTCATTCGTTATACCATTGCGGTCTTGGAATTTGATTCGTTTGCCATCGTCGGCTTCGGTGATGTTGCCCGCAAAGTCGTAGGCAACAGTTTCGAGCAGCTTGCCATCGGTGCCGATGACTGCCGTCAGCCTGCCGGCGCTGTCATATTGATAGCGGTAGGACATTGCCTGCGGCAGCTGCCGCTCGGTTATGTTGCCTTCTTTATCGTAGACGAGTTTCTGCGTGCGGCCTTCGCTGGACACAGCTATGATACGTTGATTCATCAGGTTGTACGTAAATCTTTCCTCACGGCCGCAGTCGTCGGTGATGGTCAGGAGGTTGCCCGCTTTGTCATAGGCAAAGCGCGTTGTATTCTGCTGGCCCGTTGCGCTGTCGATGACAGTTTCGGCCACCAGGCGGTCAACGGCTTCGTATTCGCGCTGAATTTTACTGTCATCGGGGAGCTTTATCTCCGTGATGTTGCTGTTGGCATCATAGGTGTAGTGGATATGCGCCCACCAGGTGCCTTTCCTCTTTTGATTGAGTTTTTCGGCCCGGTCAACCAAACGGCCGGTTTCGTCGTAGAGGAATTTCACCAGCTGTTTTTCC
>NZ_JAILKR010000129.1 GCF_024693525.1 Selenomonas sp.
AGTTTTCAGATTTTTTAAAACGTAGTCTTGTTGTTACTTTAGTAATCTTATAATTATATATTCATTCGTTTACAATAGTTATCGTTTTATATAAGTAGACGTTTAAATAGTTTATTTCGTTTATATATAGTTATCGTTTTATAATTAATACGTTTCAGACTCCGCAAACCATTGAAAAATAAGGAGATTATAACACTATTTTCCCCAAAAGCAGGGTTAGGTATTCGGTATTTTCCCCAAAAACAGGGTTATATATCATCTATTTTCCCCAAAAGCAGGGTCAAGCTAAATCCATTTTCCCCCAAAACAGGGTCGTGCTTTTAGTATTTTCCCCAAAAGCAGGGTCAGATATTCTTTATTTTCCCCCAAAACAGGGTTAGCTAAAAATCTATTTTCCCCAAAAGCAGGGTCAATTTTCTTCTTATTTTCCCCAAAAGCAGGGTCAATTTAAAAATCGTTTTCCCCCAACAGAGGGTCACTTTTTCAAAAATGAGGAAAAAGGGGGTGACTTTCCCAGAATCCAGAGTAATAAAAAGAGCACCTAAACGGGTGCTCTTTCCTCTAGTTTGAAATTACCGTCTACTCTTCTATATCTTCATGCCACTCAAGTTCTAACGGGCTTACTTCAACGATTCTATGATTTTCAAATAGTATTCTGAACTCAAAGAACATATGTAAATCAGTTTCGCCAATTTTACCACTAAAAATATGTTGGTGTGGCATTTCGTCTACAACATCGTAGTAGTAGACCATTGCCTCCGCAAACTGATTAAGTAGGAGATTCCCCGTGTCTTTTGCTGAAAAACCGTCTAGCAGGGGAACATAACAGTCATTTCTTGCATTTCTACTAACAGTAATTGAGATTTTTACTTCTGAACTATCATTTGATTGTATAATATTAGTATCAAAATCATACTTTGCTTTGTCGAAGTTTATGTATGATATAGCCAGAGCCTTTTTCTCCTTGTCGTGCCGATAGCACATGAGGTAAGGAATAAGGAGCAGGTGTTTCCCTTTGTCTGTCGTACAGGCAAATACTGGCGGTTTTGATTGTGCATAATCTGTAGCTATATTCCACAAACCTTCCATAAGCAAGAAAAATTCTTCATTTTCAACGCTGTTTTCAAATACTTTTTTGTTCATAACAGTTCCCTCCCTTAGAATGGCAGGTCATCTTCGGAATCAAGGGGCGTACTGGTGGTTGGTTCTTCAAACTCTGGTACAAATGGAGGCTCTGGTGTATAGTCTGGAATTTCGTCATCTATAGGAATAACATTATCAAAGGGCAACGTGACTTCATCAAAGAGGGGTTCTGCTTTTTCTTTTTGCATACAACTGTTAAACGCTAGAAACTCGGCTTTACTACGTTTGTCGATACAGTCTAAAACAAAATTCATTTCCTCCACCGTGGGCTTGTGCTCATTGAATATAAAGCCTAAACTAGCCCGATTAGCCTCATGTTTCAGTAAACACGCCGACTTGATAGACTTCTCATAGTTGATTCGATTTACAACATAAGAGCCTGTTTCCCTATCCACCAGAGCTTTGATAGCATTTTGCATAGTGAAGTTTTTAATGTCACAGATTTTTATTTCGTCATGTGTAGTAAGCAAAAGAAAAGCGTTATCCCCGTTAACTCGGTGGATAGCACGGATTTGGAGCTTGTAGAACATTTCGAGCACCGCTATGATTCTAAACTTTGGATTTAGTTGCAGTATGACCTCGAAAGGGCTTTGGTAGCCTAGCTGATAGACAGTATCTTTCAATACTTCTTTTAGCAGTTGTACATTGTCGGCTATTTCATCATTTGATAGCTCTAGCCCAACGTCTGCCTTGTTTTGTAATCGTATTAGTGTCTTGGCGTTGGATTCCTTGCCTCTTAAAGCATCCAATAAGATACGGTGTTCCAGATACTCCTTCTTGGTTATCGTGTACTCTTCCTGCAGGTCTTGGAACTCTTCTACTTTCAACATGATAAACACTCCTTTCAGATATAGAAAGACAACAAGCCTATACTGGCTCATTGTCAGCATAGCATATGAAAAAATATCATATGCAAAAATCTGTTATATTTTTTCTTTATCTATTAAGAGTGAACTTATAGTTTATAGTTATACAACAAAAAAGCCCCTAATGGGGCTTTTTATCACCTATACGATGAAGAACATACATAAGAAACTAGCTCGTTTTTTTTAAACATTCTAAGTCATCTATGAGATGAAGAACGTCTTGCTGAACGGAAAGGACAACTTGACTGTATTCTAAGTCATCTATGCGATGAATAAGTATGATGAGTATTGGTAAAAACAAAATCAGTCATTCTAAGTCACCTATACGATGAAGAACAAAGAAACTATTCAAAAACATAATAATGATATATTCTAAGTCACCTATACGATGAAAAACAAGAAAAGCCCTTGAAAAAACACTATTTTAAAATTCTAAGTCACCTATACGATGAAGAACCTTTTTCTTATGCCTAAATTTCGATTTTAAGAATTCTAAGTCACCTATACGATGAAGAACTGGAACATTTTGTTACAAAACCATTATACCACAACGCTTTCAGCAGTTTTATCAAAAATAACAAAAATAAAAAAAATCATGTATACATATCAGAAGTATCGACTAACAACCTTCCTTGAGATATACTATTCTAAACAATCACTTGACTTGTTCTTTGATAACTGAATAGTGCTCTCTTTCTCTCCTGTTTTCTTTGAAGGGAGAGATTTTTATGAGGACAAAACACAAATATATTACTTATCGTCAAGATAAAGAAACATATATCGTATCTATGACTATTAACAGTAAGAAAACTTATGTTACTTGCCATAGCTTAGAAGAAGCAATACAGAAGCGAGATTCTTTAGTCGAACTGCACAAATTAGATAAAAACATTATTGGTGGCTTATCTTCTCATAGGGTTGATAAAGTCGTACCAATACTGGAAGAAGCATTTACAGAATATGTAGAAAAAGAAATTCGTCCTCGTGTAGCGTTATCCACTTATTCAAAATACAATCTGACGAAGAATAATTACTGTAAGCATCTGGGGAATATAAAGATAGACAGAATAACACACGAGTCATGGCAGAGCTTGTTTTCTAGCAGACAGGAAAAGTATCATCTGGCAAGGTCATATATAATTGACGATGTACGAAGATTTAAAGCAATGTATAACTACTATATCAATCTAGGCATAGTCAAAGATAACCCTCTCGACAAGCCAATCAAACTACACAATACGCCAAAGATAAAAAGAAGGGCATTTACTGAAGAAGAAAAAGAGATTTTTCTTCTTACGGCTAAAGAGTATGACCATAAGTTCTTTACTATATTCTCATTGTATTTTTCGACAGGAGCTAGGCGTTCAGAGCTACTTGCGCTACAATGGCAAGACATAGATACATTTAACAAGTGTATTCGAATCAGACGTAGCATCGGCAGAGGTACAGTCAATGGAAAATTCACGGAACTAATTGGCAATACAAAGACAGTCGGTAGCGTGAGAGATATTCCCATATCTGGCGATATGCTAAATATGCTCCTTTCACTAAGGAAAGAAGCATACAAGCAGACTGATTTTGTTTTTACTAATACTCATCACATCAAGTATGACCACATGAGCCTTAACAGCATCCAGAGAGCTTTTCGTATCATAGCTGACAAAGCAGGTTTAGATAAGTGTTTATCAATACATTGCATCCGTCACTATGTAGCTTCAAAGCTCATCACTAACGGGGTAGACCTTTCAACGGTTCAAAGTATTGGCGGTTGGAAAAGCCCGTCAGTTTTGTTGTCTGTTTACGCACATAGCAATGAAGATGCAAAACGAAAAGCACTTGAAAAAACACTATTTTAAAAAGTTGTCCAAAAGTTGTCCACAGAATATCCACAGATTTAACAAGTTATCCACAATTTTATCCACAGAAATATAGTGATTTTGTTACAAAAAATTAATAAAATCCTTGTATTTTTCATAGAATCTGTAAATTTGTCCGAGTGGTCGAAGGTGCTTGACTCGAAATCAAGTGTGGTTAATAGCCACCGTGGGTTCGAATCCCACCCTCTCTGCCATTGAAATCAAGGGCTCGCGGGTTTTCCGCGGGTCTTTTTTGTTTGCTGATTTTGGTGCTCAGCGGGTTCGTAGCGGGTTTTGTGGCGAAGTTTTTTTGCCGCGAAAGGCTGTTTTAGGGCGTTGTGTCTGTGATTTACGGACACGATTGCCCCTATTTTTTTGTCTTTGTATTGCGGACAGTGGCGGGGGGGACCGGTCAGCTGTCTGGTGTTTATTGTGCTTTGTATTTGCTGGCACGTTTCGGGGAGCCGATGAGGTTTTCGGCATCGGATTCCAGTCAGCTGCCGACGGCAGATTTGCTTTCTTCGTCGATATGGGTGTAGATATTCATGGTAATCTGGATGGTTGAGTGTCCCAGCTGTTCCTGGATATCTTTGAAGTCAATTACCCCCTTTTTTTGACGCAGGTTGCAAAGACCGCGGCGTCAAAGCCCCGCCTTCCTTCTGCGTCTTGCGCCAAACCGCCATGCTCGCCGTGCTGGTGGAAATTGGCTTTATCGACAGCGAGGATATAAACCTCCTCAACTGTCACGGCGATGACATAGCAAGAGCTCTTGCCCGAGGCGTGACGGATTACGGGCAAGGACATTGACCAGTCAATATCATACAGAAAAGCCGCTCTCAGAGTTATTCCTGAGAGCGGCTTTTGATAATCAAAAAGGGCGCTACCATAATGACGGCTACCACACAGGCAGCTTATGTACTCAAAATTCACACATCATTATGGGTTTACGCGCCCGATTTATCTTTTAGTATAGATATTATAGCATAGACAAAATCACTTTGCAAGATTTAATTTCCGAATTTCTGCCAGGGAAATTCCAGTGTCCTATGCAGGGCTGGAACCAGCAAATCGAAATACAACGACTCATTAAACTCATATTTTGCATATATAGCATTCGCTACATAATCTGCCGCCTGTATAACATACGCATCCTTAGCATCCGAATCCAGGTACTCCACCTTTATGTCAATTCCTAAGCCGCGTTCATAGTTCAAATACAATTTAATGTAATCGCTAAACGAATTGGCCGAGCCTACCTTAGTATCCTTATTATCGCATTGCAGGACTATGGAGCTCTCCCGGTCTTTGGAAGTAACAATTCTCGATACAAGTATTTTCATCAAATAGTTGTAAAAGATATTTTTCTCTTTCAGCAAGCGGCTATCCACATGCTTCAAATCTGCAACGATGTACGATACCTTTACATCCTTGCTCACAATAGACTCCAATATATGGTATTTTACACACGGATATGCATCTTTTGCCTTTATCTCATGGGCATGCGCTTTTCCCAATACGGGAAACAGCTTTTTAGCCTGAAGCAGCTTACGTTTCATCAGCAAATGCAGAGAACGCCTGTTTGTAGTTTCGATGCAGGCAATGACAAAATACCGTCCCCGGCTGCCAAGGTTTCCTGATTCATCGAAAAATATATACCGTTTCTCCTCACTCAACGGTCTGCTCCTCCTTTGGGGCCATGCGGCTTTTATACTGCTCGCAGGCGCCGCTTCCCATAAAGTTCATCAAATTCTGCTTCTTCCGAGCAATTCAGCAAATACATAATCTCTGAATGCGTATATTCCAAATCTCTGGTATGAATATCAATCATTTCTCTAATCAACGAAGGGCGCTCCACCGGAGGGTCATACTGTTCCGGTTCCCGCTTGCGATATCCCCATGAGGAAAACTTCTGAAACATATACTGCTTCTGATTCTGGGTAATGCATGATAATTCTGCAGCTCTATATATAATTGCCTGCATAGATACTTTCCAGCTGATTTTTAATAATGATAATTTTTTTAGTGTTAAATCTTTTAATTGCGGCTTGATATCCGCTCTTGGCATCAAAAATTCCGCAGCAAAACGATTTGCTTCATATTCCATTGTTTCAGATGGCACTCTATGCATCAAGATATGTCCCAGTTCATGTGCTAACGAAAATCTGATACGATCCATCGGCTTTGCAGAATTGTAATAGAACAATGGAGGAACCGGCATATCCGCTAATACCCCGCCCCTATTCATGGACGGATTGTGTATCCATTGGCTCACAGCATCAATATCAGAGGCAGGATTATACTCCGTAAAAATTATGCCGCCCATTTCTTCAATCAATTGGACAATATTCTCAATCGGCCCTAGCGGAACATTCAACATAGCCCTGGTCTTCTGTGCAATTTCCTCTGGCGTATCTTGTGTCACGTCAAAATGCACAAAATGTGTTGCTCCAAAATCTATGGACTGAATCAATTTTGCAATCTGCATCCGACGAAGCTGAAATAGCGCTTCCATATGCTTCATTTCCTTAACACTGGTACGACGTTTCTTCCGATACATCAGGCTAAGGCCTATACCATACAGATTCATTTCTTCATAAAAGAATTGCACTGGTAAGTGAAGACAGTTCGCCAATATTTCAATGTCATCTTGCGAACAATGCAAAAAGCCATTCTCCAGCTTTGACAGTTTTCCCTGCGTAAAATTTGCCATATCTGATAAATTCTTTTGACTTAACCCGCGAAGATTCCTTGCTAAGCCTATCATTTTAGGATTTATCGATTTTTGCATGCTTTACAGCATCCTTTCTTGGCAGCAGCTTTCTCTTGCCCTGCCGGGTCGCATTCTGAGCCGGTGTTTTCGTAACAAACGGTTCAACATTATTATATATGATGGGCTGGCACCAATCAATGCTATGTATCCCATTGGGATGGGATAACACAATTTCATAATCAATCCCACCATGCGTGTAACAATATCCAGCATTCAATTTTACAGACTCATCCGCAAACAAACTCATCTGTTCAAATTCTAAAACAGATTGCGTGACAATATTACTTGTCAAACCACGCCGTGTCATTTTCTTAAATCTTATAACTAGCCTGCCATTATCAACCAACATTTTCAAGGTTCCGTTTTTCTTTAGCAAACTTACCTTGCTGGGGCTTTCGCTCAGCCTTGGCAGTCTTTTTTCAACTTCTGCACACATCGCATCGTGAATGAAGCTGGATACTGTCCTGGATTCTGCCTCTGGATGTTCAGCCTCGAACATTTTTCCTTTATCCACCGCAGCAGCTATGGCATCATATAATAAGTTGTTGATGTCCGGCGTAAGCGCATCTTCGATAATTTGTTCAATTTTTTCTACTTTCATTGATTGGTTCTCCTATAACGTATATAACAATCAGCAAATTCTTATACGCCTATTATATCACTTCTCTTTATATTTTGCAAAAATTATTCCATTTTTTATCAAAAAAATATTCCTCGCCAGCATTGATGTCTACCAAGGCTTGTCATCTTCATTAATATGATTACCACAACAATTCTTGCGACAAATTTCGCTTGACCGGTCATTTTGGGGAGGGCTGTTTTGGCTGTTCCCCTCCCTAGGCGGCGTTCTTTGCTTTTGGGGGGCGCTGGCTACGCCCTCCGACCGCTGTGAACTGCCAGCGTCCACGTCGCACGAGAACACCGCGCCCCGTCCTTTATCTCGCAGGAGAGTAGTTGACCCGTCAATTCAGGGCGGTCACAGGTCACTGGTGTCCGATTGCTCGGGTGGACAGGCAAGCTGTCCATTTCGCATCCGACACCAGAGTACGAAAAAAGGGAGCAACGCCCACTTGCTTTTCCAAATCCAGTTTTTGAATATAATCCCATACCTCATTCATAAATCAGGCGCTCTAAGTAATTCCATGGCTTCTTCCATTTTTTTCATTCAAACTCGTTAGCCACTGCCTCCAAAACTTTCCTAGTTCATTCCTGCGCCACCGCGTAGTATTTAAAATACACCTAGGCTAATGACAAATCACTCTACTTGCTCACATCAGCCTTGTGCTTGTCAGTATTCTCTTGTACTTCGGGAGTGTAATATAGTTTGTGTAAAAAATAATTTGCGCAAAACTAGGCCCTTCTAAGATTCGAAATCAAGTGTGGTTAATAGCCACCGTGGGTTCGAATCCCACCCTCTCTGCCATTGAAAGCATTGGTCTCGTGAGTTTTCACGAGGCCTTTTTTGTGCGTGCTTTTGGGGACTTTTCATATTCTCATGACTAGGGAGGAAGGTTCGCCTAAAATGGCGAATAAGGTTATAATCCTAATGAGCCGATTGCTCTCTCTATATGTTTTATGAATAGGTGGGATGAAGATGTACAGGCTAACAAGAAATATATTGGGGAAATTTTGTTTGACGATAATGCTTATTTTTGCTGTTTTGGCATGGTGTGGTAGGCTTAACGTTTATTCTCAGGCTGAGGCATCCAATCAGGCAGGGGATAACTGGCTGATTTATTGGTATATTTGCGGCTCTGATTTGGAATCAAAAAATGGCTTTGCTACCAGTGATTTAATTGAGCTTACGAAAGTAAAGCTTCCGCCAAATGTCCGGGTGTTTATCATTACCGGTGGCACTGCTAATTGGCAAAACGACATGATGAAGCCGGGGGAACTGGGATTATATCTATATGATTGTAACGGCATTAAAGAAATAGGCCGCTATGAAGATGCCGATATGGGGGCCGCCGAAACCTTGGAGGCTTTTTTGAATGTGGGCAAGGGGGCCTTTGCTGACGATAATTTGCGCCAGGCCTTCGTATTTTGGAATCATGGTGGTGGCAGTGTTGGTGGTGTTTGTTTGGATGAGCGTACGGGCAATTCCCTTAGCCTGAATGATATTACCAACGCCTTTACGAAGGTTTATGGCTCTTCGGAGTCAAATCCACCATTTGAAATGATTGGTTTTGATGCCTGTATGATGGCTAGTTATGATACGGCTAATGCCTTGAAAGGAATAACCCGCTATATGACGGCCTCTGAGGAAAGCGAACCGGGGAATGGCTGGGATTATACCAGATGGGTTGGCGCTTTGGCCAATAATCCTTATATGAGCGGTGCTGAATTAGGACGGGTTATCTGCGATAGTTATATGAAAGGCTGCCGAGAGTATGGGACGGCTGATACGGCTACCTTGTCGGTGATTGACATAAGCAAGATTCCGGCCTTGGGGAGGGCTTACGAAAATTATGGGATAGAGGCCTTGAAGTTGGCTTCGAAAAACTCGGGGGGATTTTTCGCGGAATTTGGCCGCAGTGCCCAGAAAGCGGAAAATTATGGCGGCAATAACAAGGAACAGGGTTATTCGGATATGGTGGATTTAGGTGATTTGGCCAGCAGGACTACCGGATTATTGCCCCTGACCGCTCGCGGACTGATGAACGCTGTAGATAACGCGGTGGTATATAAAGTGCAGGGAAAGTACCGCAGCCAGGGAAAAGGCATTTCTGGTTTTTACGCTTATGATGGCGACTGGAGGGTGTTGGAAAAATATTTAGAGCAGAAGGCTGTGCCACTGCCGCAGAAATGTTTGTATCATTATATGATTTCGGGGGTATTTTCACAAGAAGCCAAGGATTTGGTGGCTAAAGGTATTTCGCAAGACATTCCTACCGTTCCCAAGGTACATGAAAACGATGCCCAAGCTCAGAATTTTTTCCCGGTGGATAAGCTGGAGGATAAGTTTGTCGATATTGATTCTAATGGAGATGCCTTTGTTACCTTGAATGACAGGGAAATGGATATACTTTCCAGTGTTCATTGCCGATTGGTTTATATTTCGGAAAAAGATGATATTCTTCTAATATTGGGCAGTGATACCAATATTGTGGCTGACTGGGACAAGGGGGTGTTTAAGGATAATTTCTTCGGCAAGTGGCCGATGCTGAATGGGCATCCTGTTTATGTGGAAATCACGGCGGAGGATAATGGCTATAATCTCTATGCGGTGCCGATTAAGCTTAATGGTGAAAGATGCAATTTGGAGGTAGCCTATAACTACGGTGATGAAAAATACCATATTCTCGGTGCCCGTAAAGGGATAGACAACAACGGCATGGGAAGCCGTAATCTGATTCAACTGAAAAAGGATGATCGGATAACCACCGTTCATTATGGTATGATGCTTTCGGGGGATGATAATGAGCCGCAGGAAGTGGATGTAGACACATTTAAAGCAGGGGATAATCCGAGGTTTGCCGATGAGGATGTGGGGGATGGAATGTACGGATATTTCTTTGAATTTGTCACTCCAACTGGTAAAAGTGCCTTATCCAATATGGTAAGCTTTACAATAAAGAATGGAAAAATCACTACTTCCAATTAACTTACCAACCAATAAAAAAGCCAGCCGTTAAATCGGCTGGCTTTTGCTATATTGTCCTTTTGGATGGTAGATATTCATCACGCAATGGGTTTGCATCATTTGCTCTAGGGAGTCTTTTAGTTTTTTATCCCAATGCAGCAAGCAATCTTCCATATCGCTGATTTCTTGTTGTAATCCATTCATGCTGTTGCAGAGGTGGCAAAGTTCGTTGAGAGATTTTTCCATATAACCGTTCTCCTCAAGTAATATTCATGTTGCTCGATAATTGTCGATTATTGATTCTTGCTATTATTATAAACTAATTAGAGTAAAATAGGAATGTAATCTTGTACAATTTTTTGATGATAGCTGTGAATTTTATACATTTATAATTGGAAACAACCAATAGTTGTTAACAAAGTGTCTGCTGGAAAGAACGATGTGAATGGTTTAAAAGACGGTACAACAAAAGGAGCTCATGGACGGATGTGGTCCATGAGCTCCCTGGGTTGTGTATCTTCTGCCTTCATCGATGGGCTCTCCACAGCAATTCGGTGAATAGCCTAAGATAATTAGAGATTCAGTGCATTGAGAAGCAGGTGGTAGGTGTTCGCGCAAATTGGGCGATAGCCGCATTCGAATTCTAAAAGTGTCGATGGTTTGATGCCGCATTTGAGTGCCAGCTGACGGCAGGTAAGTCCCTGGTCGAGACGGGCTGTGCGGATTCTGGATATGTCACGGAATGAACGGATGATCAAAGAAATGACTCCTTTCTGGATGGTAAATGTCCTATATAAGATAATCGCTATCATTAAACCATAAAATAGCGATAGTGTCAATGACAGCTGTCCAGGCAAAAAAATAACAGGGCAGCCTATAGGCTGCCCTGTTATTTATCGCATCATTCTGCTGCTTTAACGACCTCTTTGCCATCATAGTAGCCGCATTCCGAGCATACGTGATGAGGCATTTTCGGTTCGTGGCACTGCGGGCATGCTACGAAGCCCGGTGCTTCAAGCTTCCAGTTAGCGCGGCGCTGGTCGCGGCGTGCTTTGGAAGTTTTACGCTTTGGTACTGCCATGTTGATTTTCACCTCCGGAGTGAATCTTATTCCTTGTTAGTGAAATCCATGCAATGGGTTGATGCTGAATGGATTCATTTCACGTGGTTAATGTGCGTTGACACATGTTACTATGATACCCTTTTTCGGGCTATTATGCAAGTAAAATTTTCGGCAGCCTTCAGTCTTTGCGGATGAAGTCCGCAATGGTGCGGCGCTGCGGCGCAGCTGGTGCCGATGGTGCTGCCGTGGAGGTTCCCGTGAAATTCGATAGCGGCGAGTGGGCCGTGGCAGAAGGAACACTGCTTAGATTGGTGTGGGAAGTGCTGGCGTTGATGCTGGTAAGCGTCTGTACTCCGGAAGGATTGGTGGTTGGTGCCGCTGGCGTTTCGTTGTTTTTGTCCAGCGAGGTCAATTTGACTTCGAGGATATCGCCGTTTTTGACCGGGTCCGTGAAGTCTACCGGCAATCCGTTGACGAGTATCGTAAAGGTCATGCGGCTGGTGGCAGCTGGCGGCTGAAAGTTTACCGCTAACAGTGCGTCGCTGACGGTGGTAGCTGTGCGCTCGGATTTCACATAGGTGATTTCGCAGCCGTCATCAATCAGCGTGCCCGGGCTGGCCTTGCGGCCGTTTACCATGAGCTCGATGCTGGCCGACGGAATCTGATATTCGTTGTTTTCGTAGTAGATGACGATAGAGGTATCGGCATCGTTGACATCGAGAACATCGCCGAGTTTTGGTTCTTCGTCAGCGATGTATTCGATGTGGTCGCCTTCGTGGATGGGCATCGAGATGCTGGCCGGCGCGTCGTTCAAAAGAATTTCTGGCGTGCAGCTGTAGCTGGAATCACTGCCGTTGAGTTTGTAATGGATTTTGCGGCCCGTCGGCGGATAGCCAGCGGCCAGTAAGGCTTCGCCGAGGCTTTTGAATTCGCGGCTCTCGATGACGTCGCCATCGGCCAGCAGTTGGTCGGCAGAAGCTTCTTTGCCGTTGATGGTGACATGCTGGCGGATGTGTTTTTCGCGGCCATTGACATAGATGGTGTATTCCTGTCCGGCGGTGACCAGGTCGCTAAGGCGAACCGTCGGGGTGGTGCCGTTTTCGCCGGGAATGATGGTGATGTGAGCACCGTCATGGATGACGGTATCCAGGTCGGCTTCTTCGTCACCCAGCAGGATTTTGGCGAAGGTGCCAAGGGTGCCCGGGAAGAATTTCTTTTCCGTACCCAGGCTGACCATGAGGCCAAGCCCTGGATGGCCGTTGTATTTGCGCATGTTGATGCCGGCGTTTAAAAGGGCATCGGAGATGGTGAGCTCCCGGAAGTTGAACAGGCTGTATTCCTCGTCGTTGACGTAGACCGAAAGGAAATGCAGGGTGTTCAGGGAGGCGATTTTCAAGATACCCAATGGGGTGACGGCGTCGGGGGAGTGAAGTTCCTCCGGCAGGTCGGTGATGCCATCGACCTTGTCTGGTTTGCGAACCGCGACGCGGTTCTGGGGCATGCCTAGGGCATCGGCTACGAAGGCAGCCAGGTTCGGGGTTAGGGAGCCACCGCCCACAAGCATGACAGCCTGGGGGGCGTCTCCGTTGAGTTCGATGATTTGCTTGGAAATCGCAGCGGCCAGGTTTTCGATGTTGGGCAATACCGGGTCGATGATTTCTTTTGCGGTGAGGTTGTATTCCATGCCGAGGATATCGGTGAAGGAAACGTCTTCGCCGTTGGAGGCGCGGCGTTTGATGTCTTCCGCCACATTGAAGTCCAGCAGGAAGCGTTGGCTGATAGCTTCCGTGACCTCATCGCCGGCCAGTGGCACCATGCCATAGGCGATGACAGAGCCGTTTTTGGTGATGGCCACGTCGGAGGTGCCGGCGCCAATATCGACCAGCACTAGGTTCAGATGGCGCATGGTGGGCGGAATCAATACGTTGATAGCGGCAATCGGCTCCAGGGTCAGGGCACGCATCTCCAGATTCGTGGCATGGAGTGCTGACTGCATGGAGTCGATAACCTGACGGGGCAGGAAGGTGGCGATGACGACGGCTTTGGCTTTTTTGCCGCGCTGGCCCACGAGGGATTTGAGTTGGATGTCATCCAAAACATAGCGAATGGTACTGTAACCTACGCAGTAGTAACGAGTGGGGTCGTCCACCGTATGGGAGTCCGTCAGGGCTGCCTGGGCGGCCTGTACGCCGGCAAAATCCAGATTGCGCTGCTGCTCTGGCGTGATGAGTCCGTTGACCTCCATTTCGGCCTCGGCGGTCATGGTGTAGAGGGCACGGCCAGCCGCAGCGACGGCGGCATTCTTGATGGGGCCGGTTTTTGCTTCCAGGGACGCCTTGACTTTCTCGATGATGGCGGCAACCTGCGGCACATCGTGAATCTGACCGTCCAGCATGGCACGGGTCTTGTGCTCAAGCCGGTCGGTGGCGATGATGTGAAGCTGGTCGTCGGTTTCATCGTGTTCGGCTACGATGCCGATGACACTGCGGGTACCAATATCGAGGGAGAAGATGCGATCTCCTTTTGCTTTTTTGGTCGCAGGTTTTTGGGTGGTTTTTGCTGCTTTGGCGGTCTTGCTGCGCGCAGCCGTTTTCTTGGCCGGTGCCGTTGTTTTGGCGGCAGTTTTTGCTTTTGCCGGCTCTTTTATTGTAGGCATAAAAAAACTCCTTGTTATTTCAGAATTTAAAAGGTTATTTTACTTATTTCGCGAAGTATATAAAGGAATCCTGTTTTTAGCAGAAAATTTACGGGACATACAAACTAAAAAGAAGCGGGTGTGATTGTTATGACAGGAAATAAAGAAGTAATAACGGGTAGTGATTTCAAGCGCATGGTAAGTGGCGCTTATAGTGAGTTCCTGCTTGAGTATGAGACCATAAATGAGAGGAAGGGAGCCGGGCACCGGCCAGGTACCCATGTGCTCCGGACCATGGGGGCTGCGGTGATGCCCCTGCGGGATGTGAAGGATGACAGCATTGGCGGCTTGGCACGGCGGGTAGCATCCGGGGCGATTTTCGGCGCCCGCGGGAATGCCGGAGTGGTATTGGCCCAGATGTTCCGCGGCCTGGGGAAGGGCTTGTCGGGCAAGTACAATGCAACCTCCTCCGAGTTTGGCAAGGCTTTTCAGTACGGAATCCTCTATGCCCAGCGCGTGATTCCTGGGGGGGAGGAAAGGCCGATTATCACCTTGGCCAAGGCTGTGGCCAAAGGCGCTTATCATGCGGTTCGCGACAACAAACCGATTTCGGAGATTTTGGAAGCGGCCATCGGAACCGGTGAAAAGGAACTGGAAAAAATCGGCAGTGAAGATGCTGGCGCCCGCATCATGTTTACGTTCCTTAAAGGCTGCCTCAAGGGGCTGGATGGCAATTTCGTTTCCCCAGCGGTCAGCTTGTCCCTGGGGCTTGAGGCGCAGCAGCCTGGTATGCCGGATCCGCGCAATGATGTAGTTCGTCCCTATTGCGTGCGCTTTACCGTGGGAAATCCGAAAGTGGATATTCAGGCCTTTAAAGAACAGCTCAATGAGTATTCGAATTTTGTGCTGGTTCAGTCGAAGGGAAGAGGCCTTGCTGTTCATTTGCATACGGATCATCCCGGCAAGGTTATCGAGCAGTCGGTGGGCTGGGGTTCCATCAAAGATGTTCGCGTAACCAATATGAGTGAAGCCCACGAACTTCCTCCCCATGGGGCGTTGATTCCCGTGGCGATGCTGGCGGTGGCCGAAAATAAAGTCCAGGCCAGGGAGATGCAGGAATCCGGTATTAACATCATCGTAAGCGGCAGTGAAGAGGACGGCCCCTCGGTGGCGGAGCTGGTAAGCGCTGCTCACAGTGATTTTGCCGATGCCTATATCATGATTTCATGGAGCCGTGATTTCTGGCTGGTGTTCCAGCAGGCAAAACGGCTGGTGGGGAGCCGGGTAGAGCTGGTTCTCTGCGAGGATAAAAATCAGCAGGATCGGGCTATCAAGGCCTTTGCTCCGTCCAAAACGGCTGAGGAAAACGCGAAGGCAATGACGCGGCAAGCGGAAAAAGAATAATCGCTATTTCAGCAAGTTCATCAGTTCCTCGGTGACGACACTGGGTTCAATAGCGTTCATGCAGGCATTGGTTTTATGCCTGCATTTTGTTTTGCAGCAGGCCGTACAGCTGTGGGGGCTTAAGATAAAGTGATGCCCTGCAGTGAGGGGACCGTAAATATTAGGATGAGTTGGCCCCCAGAGGGAAAGGGTGGTAAGTCCGACGGCTTCGGCAATGTAGAGGGGGCCAGTGTCGCCAGTGAGCAGCAAGTCGGCTTCGGCAAACAGGGCTGAAAGCTCACGAAGATTGGTTTTTCCCGCGATGGAAAGGCTGGGACGGCCTAATACCGTTTGGGCTTCCTGGATATAGGGAATATCCCCGGGGGCACCGGTAAAGACAATTTGTACCGCCGGGGGAAGCTGGCGCAGGGCCAGGCCAAAATTTTGGGCGGGCCAGTTTTTGTCCGGCCAAGTGGTACGGGTGTTGACTAGCAAAAGGGGCCGATTGGGATTGCCGATTTCGATATCATGGGCTTGCCAGAATTCCTTGGCCCAGGTTCGTTGGCTGTCGGTAAGGGTGAGAATAAGCCCCGGCTGGAAATCGGCAGGGGTTATTCCCAGGGGGGAAAGGGCAGTCATATAGCGGCGAATCTTATGGGGGTCATCGATGTCCGGGGCCATTTCACTCATAAAGAGGAAGTTGCCCTCGTGGCGTTCGTGGATGCCAATGCGGCGGGGCGCGCCGCTGAGCCGGGTCAGAATACCGCTGAGAAAGAGCCCTTGGATATCCAAGGCAATATCGAACTCGTGAGCATCCAGCAAGGCTTTGGCGTCTTTTAGACAGCGCAGCACGGTGCCGAATTTCTTTTGGGCAAAGGCCCTGTCGATGATACGGCGGTCCCAAATCAGGAGCTCGTCAATATCGGGATTGTTCTGTAACAGGCTGTCAGCTGGTGGACTTACAAGCCAGGTGAGATGACAGTTTGGATAGATGCGTTTTAGATTGTGGACGACAGCAGTAGCATGCAGCACGTCGCCAATGGCACTGAGGCGGACGATGAGGATGCGGGTGCCGTCTGCTGGTTCTATATTTTTTTTCTGCATAAAATTCCCTTTTTTAGTTGGTTTTTCAGCCGGACCATAGTAGAATGAAAAGATGGGCTATGGCCCATTTTACAATTGAAATGATAGCTTTATCTTAGCATAGCAAACCTGAGGGATTCAAGCATTCCCATGGTTTTTTAACGTAGGAGAAAAGGAGTGGCAGGACTTGCTGAAAGATATGATGATTCGCACGGTAGCAAGTGATGTTGCCTATAGCCGTGGGGTGCGGTATTTTAACCAAGGCCGGGTGAAGAGCCTCGAACAGGTTCGCCCTCATCATTACCGGGGACAGGTGGAAGGTTCGATTTCCTATGAGGTGGAAGTTCAGTTGTCCAAGGATGAGAGCGGCATCGAACAATACCATTGTGAATGCCCCGCAGCCAGACAGTATCTCGGTGCCTGCAAGCATGTGGTGGCGGTGTTGAAAGCGATTCAGGATGACCAGGTGGAAGATGAAGAGGAACTGTCTTCCAAGCAGGCGATTTTTCAACATCTCAAGGAATCCTACGATGTACGCAGTAAAGAGGAACGGGGCGGTTCTGTCAGCAGCCGCCGGATGTTCCGCTTCTTTGCCGACGCGGACCGGGTGGATGAAGCTGGGTACCGAAGTGCCAGCCAGACGGCGTATTTGGTTCCCCGCCTGTTTGTGGAAGACCTTTATGGCAGCATCCATTGCTGGCTGGAATTTCGCTTTGGCATCGATCGGCTTTACATCATTCGTGATGTACTGACCTTCTTGCGGGAGATGGAAAAGGGCAGCAATTGGCCTTTAGGGCGCAATGCTGAAGTGGCGCTTTCGGATATCCGTTGGGCAGATCCCGTTTCGGAAAAGCTGTATCAGATGCTCGTTGATGCCCATCGGCTGGAGCAGGATGTGCTGGTACATAGCCCAAATCGGAGCTACTACTATTCCGGTTTTCACAGTTATATTTTTGAACAGAAACAGTTCAAATTGTCGCCGGATAATCTCGGACGTTTTTTGGCGATTATGGGGGATACCCCTTTTGAAATGCGCATAAACGGCGCGGAAATCGGTGACGTCCGGGGAAGCCAGTCGGAGCCGCCAGTTGCCGTGAGCATTCGTGACAAGAGCGGCCGGGGCGTGGTGAGCCTCGAGACGGAGGATTTGATGCCGCTAGATGAAGACTGCCGATATCTATATCAAAACCAGCATGTTTATGCGGTGCCGGCCAAGTTTGCCCGGGCGGTGAAGCCCCTTTGGCAGTCCTTCCGGACCACTTCACGGATTGAGGTGCCGCGTTCAGAGATGGGGCGTTTTTTTAGTGAGGTGTTGCCACGGCTGGAGAAAGCGGCAGAGGTCGAGGTGGACCCGAAATTTTTGGAACAGTACATGCTCCAGCCGCTGACGGCAGAGCTCTTTTTGGACTATGCCGGTGATGGGGTGGCCGTCCGGCCCATGCTCTGCTATGGTGATGCCAGGTTTAACCCCCTGGTGACGGCGGAACCTCCCCTGCGGGATGGCCGCCGTTTGGTGCGGGATGCCCGCGGTGAACAGGAAATTATGACCAGGTTGGCAAATTATGGCTTTATACAGGAACGGGATCAGCTGGTCCAGCGGGATGAAGAAAAGAGTTACGAGTTCCTGACAGAAGAACTGCCAATGCTGCCGGACTGGGTGGATGTATTCTACGAAGACAGTTTCGTGAAGCGGCCGGTTCGCCCGATGCCAAAGGTATCGGCTGGGGTAAGTGTCAACGATATGGATCTGCTGGAAGTCACCTTCAATATGAAGGATTTGGATTTTTCCGAGCTCATGGATATTTTGGATTCCTATCGGGCGAAGCGCCGGTATCATCGGTTGAAGGATAAGACCTTTGTCACGTTGGAAGAGCAGCAGATGCAGGCTATTGCGGACTTTGTCGAAAATGTCGGTATTACCCGGGCCAATGCGACGGATGGGGCCACGGTGGAGCTGCCTCTTTCCCATGCCATGTATCTGGATGAGCTGGTGCGGGAAGATGAGAATCTGCGGTTGGAGCGCAGCCGCGAGTTTCGCAAGATTGTGCGGGATATCCGCCGCCCAGAGGAAGCTGAGTACGATGTGCCCGCAAGCCTTAAGGGAGTACTGCGGGATTATCAGGTGACGGGGTTCAACTGGTTATCTACCCTGGCGGATTATCACCTGGGAGGAATTTTGGCTGACGATATGGGCCTTGGCAAGACTTTGCAGGTCATTGCGTTTCTGCTTTCGAAAAAAGCCGAGCAGCAGCTGCCGTCCCTAGTGGTGGCGCCGACTTCCCTCATGTACAATTGGCTCGATGAAATCCAGCGGTTTGCTCCGGAGTTGAAGGCGGAAGCTGTTGCTGGCAATAAGGAGCAGCGCGAAAAAATCCTGTCGGATGCCGCTGCTGGATATGATGTGCTGGTCACCACCTATAACATGTTGAAGCGGGACATCAAGCTCTATGAGAAAATCAAGTTCCGGTATACCTTCCTCGATGAGGCGCAGCATATCAAGAACCCGACGACCCAGAATGCTCGGGCGGTCAAGAAGATAAAGACCGGGGGCTATTTCGCGCTGACGGGAACGCCTATTGAGAACACCTTGACAGAGCTTTGGTCGATTTTTGATTTCCTGATGCCGGGCTATTTGCTTACCCATAAGAAATTCAAGGATCGTTATGAGACGCCTATTGTCCGCGAACAGGATGAGCGGTCACTTCATGACCTCAAGCGCCATGTCATGCCCTTTATCTTGCGCCGCATGAAAAAAGATGTCTTGAAGGAACTGCCGGATAAAGTGGAACGCAAGATGGTCAATGAGATGACGCTGAAGCAGGAGAAGGTCTATCAGGCCTGGTTTATTCGCAGTCAGCGGGAGTTCGCGGCAGAGCTGCGGCAGAATGGCTTCGGGGATAACCGGATTAAGATTCTGGCAATCCTGACGAGACTGCGTCAGATTGCCTGTGACCCGTCCATGTTCCTGGATGGCTACGAAGGTGGTTCGGGCAAGCTGGATATGCTGGAAGAGGTCGTAGGGGAAGCGGTGGAAGGTGGTCATCGGATTTTGGTGTTTTCCCAGTTCACGACGATGCTAGAACATATCGGCCAGCGTTTAAAGGCGTTGGGGATTCCCTATTATTACCTGGATGGTTCTACGCCAGCCTTAGAGCGCATTCGCCTGGTGAAGCTATTCAATGAGGGAAATATGCCCGTGTTCTTGATTTCCCTCAAGGCGGGGGGGACCGGGCTGAATCTCACTGGGGCCGATATGGTCATCCACTTTGACCCCTGGTGGAATCCGGCGGTGGAGGATCAGGCGACAGACCGGGCGTACCGCTTAGGACAGAAGAACAACGTTCAGGTTTTGAAGTTTATCACCAAAGGCACCGTGGAGGAGAAAATCTACGAGCTGCAGGAAAAGAAAAAATCCCTTATCGATCAGATGATACAGCCAGGGGAGAATTTCCTGTCCAAGCTCAGCGAAGAAGAAATCAAGGATTTGTTTGCTCACCGCTGATGGGAGATGGCATAAAAAAACAGGCATCGCAAAAGCAGATGCCTGTTTTTATTTTAATAATGCGGGTGAGCCTTTACATAATCTACGGGGCGGCTCCAATCCACATGAACCTGGGTCGCGTTCCAAAGACGGGTAATGGCCAGTTTGAAGCTGGCTTCGTCAGCTAAAGGCTCAACCGTTTCATGGGTGAAGTCCATCAGCGTTTTATGAGGAACCATGATTTCATGGGAGGTGCCAAGATATTCCTCCACTAGCGCTTTGCCCTTTTCATCGCCAAGATGAACTTCGGCTTTGTGCGCATCGGCATCATAGTCAATCCAGCCTAAAGTGTTGTTGTAGCTGATGGCTACGCTGAATGTAATTGCCATAAGTAAAACTCCTTTATGTCATGTAATGATTTTGTCGATAAATCATAGAATGCTTATCTATCTATTATAGTCGATTTTGTTGGGAAAGTCCAAGCAAAGCTCGGGAATTATCTTTTTTAACAAGAAAACTGCAAATATACAGATTTTTTCGCAAACGGTCAAAAGCTCTTATTTGTCAAGTCTTGCATGCAGTTTTTTTTTATGCTATTATACATACAAAGAAGGACACGCCTGGGATGTACGCGGGCTTTTATTATGTCTAACCTACATTTTTTATAGGGAGCTTGATTTGATTCTGATGGATGTGCGCCTCGGCGGAGACTGAAGTCAGACTTAGAGCACCCACCTGCTAGTCGCAGGTTTTAGGCATGAAAAGCGTACGGCATTTCGGACCCCTGCTTTGAAAAGGGATTGCTGCCTTAGGGCTGGCAGTCCCTTTTCGCGTATAATCAGTGGAGTTTACGGCGCAGTGAAAAGGATACCTCGTTGATACGGGTGACCTTTGGCTGCGCTTTTTCTGGTGCGTCGACGACTTCGATGTTATCGAGCATTCCTTTGACCTGGTCGCGAATGCCATCGAGGTAGATGCGGCGAAGTTTCTGCTGCTCGGCCAGTTCCGCCTCGGAAAGTCCGGTGGAACGCTTTTTGCGGGCAAGCTCATTGATACGGGCAATGAGTTCCGGTGTAATCATAATAGACCTCCATTTATGCAAAAATCGATTATCGGCATAGTCAATGGTATATATTATAACTAGGTTTGTGGGATTTGTATAGAAGAATG
The DNA here is from genome assembly GCF_024693525.1 of Selenomonas sp. The sequence goes on from NZ_JAILKR010000129.1 coordinate 21,034, forward strand.
TCGGCAGGGATGGGGAAGAAAATGTTTTTCAAGGGAGGGATGGTATGGTATAGTAAGGAAGTAAAAGATTATGATTTGTCATAGTTTACAGATAACAAGCAGAGAGGGGTTAACCTATGAGTATTCGAATTGGTATCCTTGGTTATGGAAATCTTGGCCGTGGTGTTGAGTGTGCGATTGAGGCAAATCCGGATATGGAGCTGGCAGCGGTCTTTACCCGCCGGAATCCATCGGCCGTCAGTATTGCAACGGCTGGTGTTCCGGTGGTTCATGTGGATGATGCTCCGGCGTGGAAAGATAAAATCGATGTTATGATTCTCTGTGGCGGCAGTGCAACAGACTTGCCGGTGCAGGGGCCGCAGTATGCCAAACTGTTCAACATTATCGACAGCTTCGATACCCATGCCTGCATTCCGGAACATTATGCGGAGGTGGATAAGGCCGCTAAAGAGTCTGGCCATATCGGCATTATCTCGGTGGGTTGGGACCCAGGTCTGTTCTCGCTGGCTCGGGTATATGCCAATGCCATTCTGCCCCGTGGTAAGGATTATACCTTCTGGGGGCGGGGCGTTTCCCAGGGACATTCGGATGCTATCCGCCGTATCAAGGGCGTAAAGGATGCCCGCCAGTATACGGTTCCGGTTCCGTCGGCCCTTGAGGCCGTTCGTGCCGGCAAGAACCCAGAGCTTACGACGCGTCAGAAACATACCCGTGAGTGCTTTGTCGTCTTGGAAGAGGGGGCAGATGCAGCCTATGTGGAAAAGGAAATCAAGACGATGCCAAACTACTTCGCCGATTATGACACGACGGTGACCTTTATCAGCGAAGAAGAACTACAGGCAAATCACAAGGGGCTGCCCCATGGCGGCTCGGTAATCCGCACGGGTTCCACGGGACACAACCAGGAAAATCAGCATGTCATTGAATTCAAATTGGACCTGGATTCCAATCCGGAGTTTACCACCAGCGTGCTGGTGGCTTATGCCCGTGCTGCCTATCGCCTCGCCAAAGAGGGGCAGACAGGCTGCAAGACGGTGCTGGATATTGCGCCGGCTTATCTTTGCGCCCAGAGTGGCGAAGAGCTTCGCGCTCATCTGCTGTAATCGAAACACCGCTGGCTCGATGAGTCAGCGGTGTTTTGTATTTACAGGCGATATTTTGTCTTTGGCAAAAGGGGGATAATGGCGGTATAATGACGATAAGAACATCGTGAAGAGGGGAGGAACATACATGGCAGTGACGCCACCTACTGCACCAACGCCGCCAACGCCGCCGTCGGTACCTAAGGTATCGCTAGAGGGAGGCGGCAGTGTTACGCAGTCTACGGTGCCGCAGAATAAGAACCAGACCGACGCCCAGCGGCAGGAAGCCGATGCTCGTCAGGCAGTGGCCCAGGGGGATGGGCCACTTTCGAAAACCACCCAGGAAAAGCCAAATGCCAAGCAAAATCAGCAGGGCCAGTCAGAGGGGCAGCAGAGCCAGACCACGGTGGTACAGACCGATCCCCAGGCGGCAGCGGCCATGCAAGATGGCAAGCCGGGACAGGAGGGGCAGAATACCCAGACTGCCCAGGCGGTACCGCCACCGCCTTCTTTTACTGGACATGGTACCGGGTATTGGATTTTTACCTTTGTCTCGGTTTTTGTGCTGGCCTTTGTGCTGTTCCGGGTGGTGCTAAAAAAACGGGATGGCCGTAAGGGGGAACTTTCAGCGGCGGATATCCGTCAGGCGATTGAGCCGGAGGAGTCCGAAAGCTCCTTGAACCTTCGTGGCCTTACGCCGGATGAGGCCCTGCGCCAGTTGGAGGAACAGGAAGCCTTCGACGCGGCGGAGGAAGTACGCAAGGCCCGGGCTGAGGCCAAGGCAAGGCTCACTAAGGCCCGCAGCCGCGTCCAGTTAACGCCAGAAGTTCCCGCATCAGCGGCGCCGAAACAGATTGCCCGGCAGTATCGGGAGCAGGTGACGGCCATGCCTCCGGAAATCAAGGCCAAGCCCAAGAAGATTGTGCGCAAGCCGCCGAAAGACGAAGCCGACAAAGAGCATTTTGAAATCAGCGTCTGACGGAGGCTGGGGATAGATGGGCGTATTGACCGTAGAATTGTTAGACGATATAATATAAAGATGTAACCGTTGGAAATTGGATATAATCTTGTTGATTATTCAGATATGGAGAGTGAGAATTTTGTTAGACATGAAATTTGTCCGCGAGCATTTAGATGAAGTTCGCCAGATGCTCAAAAATCGCCACAATTCCTTGAATCTTGACGATTTCGAAGGCCTTGAGAAAAAGCGTCGTGAACTCCTGCAGCAGACGGAGACGCTGAAGAGTGAGCGCAACGCGGTTTCCAAGGAAATCAGTGTCATGAAGAAGAATAAGGAAAATGCGGATGAGCGCATCAAGGAGATGCGTGAAGTCGGTCAGAAAATCTCTGCTCTTGATGGAGAGCTCAAAGAGGTTGAGGGCAAATTGCGCGACATCCTGCTGCACATCCCGAACATTCCGCGGGAAGATGTTCCCATCGGCAAAGACGACACGGAAAATCCGGAAGTCCGCAAATGGGGGACGCCGCGTGAGTTTTCCTTCGAACCGAAGGCTCATTGGGATATCGGTACGGACCTCGACATCCTCGACGCAGACCGCGCTGCTAAAGTAACGGGCGCTCGGTTTACCTTCTATAAAGGCATGGGGGCACGGCTGGAGCGCGCCTGCATTAACTTCATGATGGACCTCCATGCGGATAAGCATGGTTATACGGAGATGCTGGCTCCCTATATGGCCAACAAGGACAGCATGACGGGTACCGGTCAGCTGCCGAAGTTTGCGGAGGATATGTTCAAGGTGGAAGGCCTTGACTACTATCTCGTCCCCACGGCAGAGGTTCCGACGACAAACTACTATCGCGATGAAATCCTCGATGCTAAGATGCTGCCGCAGTATTTCAGCTGCTATACGGCTTGCTTCCGTGCGGAGGCAGGCAGCGCTGGCCGCGATACCCGTGGCCTTATCCGCCAGCATCAGTTCAACAAAGTTGAGATGATTAAGTTCTGCACGCCGGAAACCAGCTGGGAAGAGCTGGACAAGATGGTGGACAATGCTGAGGACGTTTTGCGTCTGCTGGAGATTCCGTACCACGTGGTCAAACTTTGCACCGGTGATATGAGCTTCACTTCGGCAACCACCTATGATATTGAGGTTTGGTTCCCGGCGCAGAATAAGTACCGCGAGATTTCGTCCTGCTCCAACTGCACGGACTATCAGGCTCGCCGCGCCAATATCAAATTCCGCCGCGATGCCAAGAGCAAGCCGGAATTCGTTCATACCCTCAATGGTTCGGGCCTGGCTGTCGGCCGTACGGTGGCAGCAATTCTCGAGAATTATCAGCAGGAAGATGGCAGCGTCATCGTTCCGAAGGTTCTCGTTCCGTACATGGGTGGCGTTGAAGTCATTAAAAAAGCAGAACTCTAAGGGGTTAAAAATAAAGAGCCTCCCGTTTTTGGGAGGCTCTTTTGGATGAAAGAAGGGAAAACCGTGAAACTTGTGGTAGGTATTACCGGTGCCAGCGGCAGCATCTATGCCCTGCGGCTCATCGCAGTGGCTAAGGCGGCGGGGAACGAAGTCCATGCCGTGGTTACGGATAGCGGCTGGGATGTATTGGAATACGAGTGCGGCGTAAGCCGGGAGCAGTTTTCGGCCCAGGTCGATAAACTCTACGATAACGACAATGTGGGAGCTGCCATTGCCAGTGGTTCTTTTCGCACCGATGCGATGGTCATTCTGCCCTGCTCCATGAAGACAGCAGGCAGCATTGCCCATGGGATTTCGGATAATCTGTTGACTCGGGCGGCGGATGTGATGTTAAAGGAGGGGCGCAAGCTGGTGGTTGTTCCTCGGGAAACGCCCATGCATGCGATCCATCTGGAAAATCTGTTGAAGCTTGCCCAGGTGGGGGCTCGCATCGTCCCCGCCTGCCCAGGATTTTACCATCGTCCTCAGACCATCGAGGATGTCATTGACATGATGGTGGGAAAGATATGCGACCAGCTGGGGATTGAACATAATTTGTTTGAACGCTGGCAGGGGTGATAGCAGCACCTTGTATAGGCGGCTGTAGAAATAAATCGATATCGAAAAAGCTGTTACCCGGTTTTATCCCCCGGGTAACAGCTTTTTTATTGATATTTCATAGCCTCACTCTTGGCCAGCTGGTCACAGCGTTCGTTAAGGTCGATGCCTACGTGTCCCTTCACCCAGTGGAAGGTGATTTGGTGTTTTTGATAGAGGACGTCAAGCTGCATCCAAAGGTCTTGATTCAGTACGGGATTGCCGTCGGCTTTTTTCCAGCCGCGGCTTTTCCAGGATTTTAGCCAGCCCTTGGTGAAGCCGTTTTTCAGATATTGGCTGTCGGTGTAGATGGCGATTTTGGAGGGGGCGTCCGGAAAGGACATAGCGGCAATGGCGGCGGAAAGTTCCATGCGGTTGTTGGTGGTGCTTGGATTTCCTTCGTGAAGTTCTGTGACTTCGCCAGTGCGGACGTTGGTGACAACGGCGGCCCAGCCGCCGGGACCGTCGGGGTTCCGAAGACAGGATCCATCGGTGTAGATGACGTAATCCTGTTCACTGTCAGGAATGGCGGAAGCCGTTTCCCTTGCCGGATGCGGACGTGGTGCGCGGCGGGGAACCGCGCTGGGGCGCTGGGGGACAGCGGGACGGTCACCGCCATTTAACCAGGCCAGTGCCTCGGCCACATCGGTGAATCCCTTATAGCGGGCACCGGCGTAGCCATCTACCTGTTTCTTGCATTCGTCCCAGGTTGTAAAGATTCCGCAGGCACGGCCCGCGCGGACAGCATATACTTTCTTTGGCATAGGTGTTCCTCCTGGTGGATAAATTTCATTAGGTCTATTATATAGGAAAAATATTCGGAAAAGAAGCGGAAAAATTCCTGGCCAAATAGTAAACTTATCTTTACTATTTGGATTATCTCTGCTAAAATCGAAAGGTAGTGTATGATATGCTTAGGCGTATTCTTTGAAAAATAAGGTACTGGGGAAAGGAGGAGATGATGCTGCTGAAATTGTTGGAACTGGTTGGTGCTTTTGTCATGCGCCGGCTGGAAGAATTCGGCACAATTGTGCTTCTCTATCGGGATACCATGCGGGAATTGGGGCATCGGCCCCGGCCGCGTCACATCCTGTCCCAGATGTCACATCTCGGGGTAGATTCCCTGCTGATTGTGAGCCTGACGCTGCTATTTACCGGTGTGGTCTTTACCCTTCAGACCGCCGATATTCTCATCAAGTTCGGTGCTCAGGGAACGATTGGCGGCATTATTTCCATTGCTATCGGCCGCGAACTAGGTCCGGTGCTGGTGGGGGTTGTTTGTGCCGGCCGTGTGGGCTCGGCCATTACGGCGGAGATTTCGACTATGAAGGTTACGGAGCAGATTGATGCCCTGCGGGTCATGGCGGTCAATCCGGTCAACTATCTCATCGTTCCCCGCATGCTGGCGTGTATGATTGTGGTGCCGATTTTAACGGTGTTTGGCGATGTCATCGGCGTCCTGGGGGGCTGGGTTATTGCGGTTTATTATTCGGGCATCAGCTCGTATCTATATATGAATTCTATCCACACTTTCGTGGAGGTCTTCGACCTTACCGGTGGTGTTATCAAGGCGGTTTTCTTTGGCAATGTCATCGCCGTGCTAGGCTGTTACTATGGATTGCATAGTCCCGATGGTGCGGAAGGTGTCGGCAAGGCGACGACGAAGACCGTCGTGTCATCCATCATTGCTATATTTATCTTGAATGCGGTTTTGACTTTCATTCTTTATTAAGAAAGATTTTATATAATGTGAGGCATTATGATTCGACTTGTGGATGTGTGCAAGAGTTTTGGCGACAAAGAAGCGCTGCACCATATCAACCTAACAATCGAAGATGGGGAGACGCTTGCCATCATTGGGGGCTCAGGCTCAGGCAAGAGCACGCTGCTGCGTTTGCTGATTGGACTCATTCGGCCGACTTCGGGTGAAATCTGGATTGGCGATACGGAAATTTCGCAACTATCGGAGGAGCAGTTGGATAAGGTCCGGCTGCATATGGGAATGGTGTTTCAGTATTCTGCACTGTTCGATTCGATGACGGTGGGCGACAATGTGGCCTTCGGCCTTCGGGAACATACGGATATGCCGGAGGAAGAAATCCAGCGCGTTGTCGAGGAGAAACTCCATTTGGTGGGACTCGAGAATGTAGCTTCGCGAATGCCGAATGAGTTATCAGGTGGCATGAAGAAACGTGTCAGCCTGGCCAGGGCCATTGCCTTTGAGCCGGAAATCATCTTTTATGATGAACCCAGTTCGGGACTGGACCCCATCATGACGGAAAAGATTGATGAACTCATCAGCCACACCCAGCAGGCACTCAAGGTGACTTCGGTGGTGGTTACCCATGATATGGCCAGTGCTTGCCGTATTGCGGATCGCATTGCCATGGTTTATGAAGGAGAACTCATTGCGGTGGATACCGTAGAGAATTTCAAGAATATCAAGGATGAGCGGGTGCAGGCGTTTTTCCACACCCTGCGAACGGTTAAGGGGGCGTGACGCGTGAGTACAGAAGCAAAGGTCGGAGCATTTACTTTGGTTGGATTGGCTCTGCTGGCTGGTGTCATCATCATGCTCAGTGGCTTTAAATTGGGGGGCGACAAGGGTTATACCCTTTATGCTGGATTCAATCAAGTCGTTGGCGTGGAACCGCAGTCGGTGGTAAGGTTGTCGGGGGTGCCAGTAGGCAAGGTTAAGAAAATCCAGAACGATGGACAGGGCGTTACGGTGACGCTTTCCATCAACAGCGATGTAAAAATACCGAAAAGTTCCCAAGCAACAATCGGTTCCTCGGGGGTCATGGGGGAAAAATTTATCAACATCCTGCCTGCTGATCCAACGCTCGGCTGGGTAGAAAATGGTGATTACCTCATCGGACAGGATGAGGCTGGCATGGACACCATGTTTGCCGGCCTGAGCAAGGTAGTGGATCAGGCCCAGGAACTTATGGCGGGCATGAACAAGATTGTCGGCAATGCGGAGTTCCAGGGTTCGGTAATCCAGATGGCCCTGAACATGCGGGATGCGACAGCCCATATCAATGGCATGATGTCGGCCTTTGAAACCATGGCCTTGACGAATCAGGGAAACATCAATCAGATGCTTTCCAACATGAATACGATGACGGCCAGCCTGAACCGTACGGCCAGTGCAGTGGAATCGATGATGACGAATCTGGCCACGGTGGGCGCTGACCCGCAGACGGCGGAGAATCTTCGGCTGACCCTCAATAACATCGCCGATACCAGTGAGAAAATCCGCGTGATTTCTGAAGGCATTGCCAAGGTGGCCGGTGATGAGAAGACCATTGAGGATACCAAGGCTATTATCCATAACGCCCGCAGTCTGACGGATAAGGCGGACAGGCTCAAGAAAAAGCTGGATACCATTGAGGTGTCTTCGAATGCCGACCTGCTTTACAGCGGCATGAAGCATGATTGGAGCAGCAACTTCAATCTGAATGTGGATTCTCAGTCGGGGTCTTTTTTGACCTTGGGGATTGATGATATTGGCAATGCTGATCGCGGCAATTTCCAGCTGGGATCGCATTTCGGGGCTTTTGATGCTCGTGGCGGTCTGATTTATGGCGAAGCCGGCGTTGGCCTCGATTCGCGAATCGGGCCGCGGTTCAAGGTGTCGGCAGATGCCTATGATTTTGATGATCTGGCAGTCCGGCTGCGGGCTCAATACGACCTGGGCAACAATGGGACATCGCTTTTAGGTCAGTGGAATAATGTCAATGATAGAGAACGGCGCGCTGCCTACATTGGTTTGCGTCAGTCCTTTTAAGGATTTGGATAAAGGAGGATTTTATCTTGAAGACGAATAAAAGATTTTATAGAAAATTAACCGCTCTGGTTATGGGGGCTTTGACGGCTGTGTCGATTTCTGGGACGGCGCTGGCTGCTGATACGATTCAGTTGAATCTGGAAGACAGCATCCAGATGGCGCTGGAAAATAACCGCAATATCAAGTCGGCGTTGGCTGATGTCGATGCTGCCAAATGGAATCTTTCCAATGCCCGCCGTCAGATGGGACCGACGCTTTCCTGGACGACTGGTGCATTTTCGTTAGGCGGCCGTGACTATGATGCGAAAAAGATTGATTCGCAGTACAGCAATGCCCTGCAGGTGGGAATGCCACTTTATAATGGTTCCTTGCGCGCTGCAATCGATAAAGCTGGTTATGGCATCAATGCCGCTGATGTAACGCTTGAGAATACGAAGCAGGCAATCCGCTATCAGGCTACGGCGGATTATTACCAAATCCTGCAGTGCCGCAACCTTATCAATGTTCAGCAGGATGCTGTAAATACGCTTCGCGAGCATTTGGATAACGTCAATGCGCATTACAATGTCGGTACGGTAGCGAAATCGGATGTATTGGCTTCGCAGGTTCAGCTGGCAAATGCCCAGCAGGCGCTGGTAACGGCCCAGAACAATTATGATGTGGCCGTGTCGAGCCTCAACAATGTCATCGGCTTGGATACCGATACGGTGCTGGATATCCGCGATCAGCTCGGTTATACGCATTATGATTTGTCGCTGGATGACTGCACGAAATTTGCTCTGGCGAATCGGGCTGATGGAGCCGCTTGCTACTATGCCGTTAAACAGGCAGAGGCTGGAATCAATGCCGCGAAGGCTGGCAACTATCCGTCGGTAAATGCTGTGGCCAGCAAGTCAATCGCTGGAGGCAAGGCTTTTAAGGACGAACAGTCGGAGGCTTGGCAGGCTGGTGCTCAGGCAACCTGGAATATTTTTGACAACGGGGTTACGTCGGCAAGTGTTCATGCTGCCGAGGCAGCGCTTTTGAAAGCGCAGGAGGCTTCCCGCCAGCAGGACGAATCCATCAAGCTTGATGTTCGTACGGCTTACTTGAACCTCCAGGCTGCAGAGAAGAACATCGATACGACGAAAACCGCTGTGACGCAGGCAGAAGAGGATTATAAGATTGCCAATGTTCGTTATAGTGCCGGCGTCGGTACAAACCTTGACGTCATGGATGCCAATGAAAAACTGACGGAGGCCAAGACCAATTACTACACGGCGCTTTATAACTACAATACCAGCAAGGCGTCGTTGGATCGTGCTATGGGACTGCCGATTGACATCGATGTGGCCAAATACCGTGCATCGCGTCAGGAAGGCAACCGCCTGAAAAAGGTTCGCGAGGATGCAAAACTTTATGAGGATGCAATCCTCGAATCGACGGAAGAGGCGAAACAGAATTCGAAGGAAGAGGCAAAAGCTGGCCGCAAAGCGGAACGTGAGGCACGTAAGGCTGCGAAGGCTAAGCATGCCGACAAAAAAGCAGTAAAAGAGGAAGCGGTGAAGTAATTCACCCGTTAAAATACAGCCACGGACCGGCTTTTTGAGGGGATTATCATGAAGCGGAAAACATTGGGAATATTGGCGGCGGGCCTGGGCCTCGTGCTTTTGGTGCTGGCTGGCCTTTGGTACTATATGCAGACCAGTGCTTTTATGGAAACGGCAGGTCGTACGGCAGCATCGACGGCGTCGGAGATGCTGGGAGTACGTATTGATGTCGGCAGCATAGAGGTGAAGTCTCTCCGCACTCTCGAAGTCCATGATGTGGCAGTTTATGACAAGCAGGCAGAGATCATTGCGCGTGCAGAAAAGGCGCAGGTGACCTACCGCCTGCTTTCTGCGCTTTCTGCGCCGGCTGAGGCGGTCAAGGAAATCGAAATCTCCAATGTGGAGGCAGTGGTAGCACAGCGGGAGGATGGCAGCTGGAACTTTGAGGATCTCATCAGCAAGACTCCTGGTGGGCAGAAATTCCACGGCCTGGTTCGCGTGGAAAATGGACGCGTCATTGGACGCATGCAGGGGAAGGAGCTTACGCTGGAAAAGGTTTGCGGGTCCTTGGATATGGCGGATTATCCGGTCATGAAAGCCGAGATAAGCGGCGAAAATCAAGGAACGTTGGTGGAAGCCTCCGGCACCTTTGATGACGATCGGCAGATTGTAAATGCCAAAATAAATCATATGGATTTGGCCAATTATCTGGAGCTTGTGCCAGCTGGTGTGATTCCTCAGGATATTTCTGTAATCGGCGGTAAGGTAGAGGCTGCTCAAATCCACGCCTTCCGGGATGGCAGTAAATTATCGTTTACTGGTGATGCGGATTTCACGGATGGCGCCGTTCATATCATGGAAACGGATGTGACGGGAATCAAGGGACATGCGGCGTTTACCGATGCGGAGGCTTTGGTTTCTGTAGAGGCTGATGCAGTGGGACAGCATGCCAAGGCACATGGCAAAATACGTTTTGACACCGGAAATCCGTATCTTGATCTTACCGCTTCGTCGGAATCATTCGATCCCAGCCTGGTCCTTAAAAATCTTCCCTATCAGGGGGCGGCTGCTTTTGACGTGAAAGTACGTGGCACCATCAAGGATCCGTCCATCGAGGGACAGGTAAAAGTGGCGGAAGGTTCGGCGATGGATATTCCGTTCCAGAATCTTTCTGCGAAGGTTCGTTATCAGGACCAAAACGTGTTCGTGAAGGATTTGCGTGTTCAGGTATTTGGCGGTCAGGCCGAAGGAGAGGCTGCTATCGCGGCGGATAATCTTTCGTATACGGCGCATGTCAAGGCGTTAGGGGTTGACATGGGAGCATTGTCCGAGAAGCTGCCGCAGGCAGCCGTGGTGACCGGCAAGGTGACTGCCGATCTGGGAATCAGTGGCGTGGGAACCAGTATGGATAAGCTTCAGGCCTATGGCAGTGCAAAACTTGAAAATGGTTCCTATGGGGAACTTCCCGTTGAAAATATCAACACATCCTTCTACTTAGCTGGGGAAAATCTGCAGCTTGACTTTTTAAGTGTCAATTTGCCCAATCATAGCCGCTTGGCTGCTGAGGGAACTATTACGGGGCTTACGACGTCACCCAAATTGGATTTGGCCTATTATGGGGCGCATTTTGACCTGTCGCTGCTGCAGATGGTTGAGCCCCAGGCTGATGTTACTGGCCTTAGTGATTTCAAAGGAACAGTTCAAGGCGATTTGGCCAATCCGCAGGTGGTAGTTAAATTCTCAGGACTCAAGGGAACCTTGTTTAAGCAGCCCTTTGACAGTCTCAAACTCACTGCCAGCGGCAGTTTGGATGGAGTCCATATCGATGACTTCCTGATGGAGAAAAATGGCAAGGAAGTCTGGCGGGTGGCAGGTTCCGTCGGTTTTGCCGGTGAGCGGAAAATCGACCTGCAGATTGACACCATGGGGGCGCGGATGGAAGATATCGCGGCCCTGGTAGCACCGGATCAGCCGATAACCGGTAATGTGGATAATATCATTAAGTTTACGGGTACGCTGGATAATCCCAAAGGGGTTGGCTATATTCATTTTTATCGCGGAAGTTATCGTGGGATCCTGCTGTCGGGAATGGACGGCGACTATTTCCTGGAAGATGGTGTAGTTCGCCTGCAGGATTTCCATGCTTATTCCCCTATGGTGGATATGATTCTCAATGGTACTATTGACCAGAATCGGAAGCTTTCCATGAAGGTTGAGGCGAAGGATATTGACCTCAAGCGCATTGAGCACAAGCTTCCCTATGAGGTGAGTGGTCATGGAACCTTCAAGGGCTATATCAAGGGCAATGTGGAACGGCCGGAATTTTATGGTATTCTCGATGCGCCGGATATTGTCCTCAATGACCAGGAAATTAAAAATCTCCACGGCATGGTCAAATATCGCAACGGCAGTGTGGATGTAGACCAGTTCGGCTTTGAGCAGAATGGCGGCACCTATGATGCCGTGGCCTCTGTCAATACGGAGACCAAGGCGATTACTGGTGATATCGTGGTTCAAAATGCCGATATCAATGCGATTACGGCGCTGTTGAATCAAAAGAATGACTTGGTTCAGGGACGGCTGGATTGCAGTGCGACTTTGGCCGGTACCGTAGACAACCCGCAGGTGTCTGTCTATGGCAGCATGTCGAAGGGGACAGTTGGTGGTTATGATGTCCATGATGTTGACCTTGACCTGCAGCTGGCAGACCAAGTGGTGACCGTTAAGGAAATCGCGGGCAAACAAGGAAGCAAAGGGTTATTCACCCTGACTGGCACCGTTGGAATAGCGGCAGAGCAGCCTATACAGGGAAAACTTTCGGCATCTGACCTAGAGATGGGAATGTTTGCTAAGGCCGTTGGCATACAAGCCGATGTCATTGGCACCGCCGATATTGAAGCCACTTTTGGGGGCGTTCTCACGAACCCCTCAGCTGACGTAACGGTCAGCGGCCACAATGGCGGTGTACAGGGGTCTACTTTTGATACCTTGGACGGCAGTTTCCACTTGAAGAATGGCTTGATAACGGTGGATGATTTTCTGGTCAAGAAGATGGCCGGGGACAAGACGTATCAGGCAAGTGCCAAGGGAATCATTCCCTCACGGGCGATTTTTGCCGATAAGAATGAACAGCTTGATGACATCGAGCAGATTCAGCTTACGGTATCCCTCGACCAGGCGGATTTGTCGCTTTTGCCGACGGTTTCCAAGCAGGTTGATTGGGCAGTGGGCGCTACCACTGGTAATCTCAAAGTCCATGGAACCTTGTCCCATCCTCTGCTTGATGGTACCGTCGGGCTTACCAACGGTGCGGTGAAATGGAAGGCACTGGAAAAGCCGATAACGGATATGAATGCGAAAATCACCTTCGCCGGCAGCAAAGTGACAGTCCAGGATTTTTCTGGTAAAATGGGCGAAGGCACTTACTCTCTTACGGGATTCCTGCTGCTTGACGGCGTTGCTCCCGATAAATACGATTTCACCTTGAAGGCTGACAAGTTGGATGTACAGAGTGATTTTTTCCGTGGCCCCCTTACTGGTGAAATCCATGTTTTCGATACGGATTTTTACGGGCGTCATATGCCAAAAATTTCGGGAACGGTGGATTTCCAGCATTGCATGATATCTGTGCCGACAATTCCCGAGGGGGAAAGCAATCTTCCCGATGCGGTTATGGATATTCAGGTCAATGTGGGGGACAAGGTTCATTTCTATAGTTCCTATCTTTACGACCTGTATCTGGGGGGACAGTTCCATATGGGGGGCATTGTCAGCCATCCGAAGATGTCTGGCAGCCTGCAGGTAAAACGCGGTGGCACGATAAACTATCTCAAGACGGAGTTTAAGATTCGTGAGGGCCTGGCAACCTTTGATCAGGTGGCTTCCTTCCTGCCGAGTATTGACTTCTTTGCCGATACTCGCTTGACCCAGGCTAAGGTATTCCTTTCGGCCAAGGGGCCGCTGGATAAAATGGAAATTAAACTGACGTCCAGTCCGGAGATGAGCCAGACGCAGATTATCCAGCTTTTGACTTTGCGGGATGCCTATAAGAATGGTCAAAAGAACATGAATGCCGGCGATATGCTTTCGGTAGGCATCCAGATGAGCTTCCTGTCGGAAGTGGAAGACATCCTGCGGGATTTCTTATTCCTGGATCAGTTTACGATTTCTCGTGGCAGTGGTTCGATTTATGACCGTCATGATCTAGAAAATGAAACAAACAAATACGATTTTAATGTTCAGATGGGAAAATATATCTCAGACCGGGTTATGGTGAAGTATACCCGCAGCCTTGGCGGCCAGAATGTCAATCGCTATGGTCTACAGTATGACTTTAACGACAAATTGGGATTGACCTTTGACCGGGAAGGCAGCGGCTATATCGTTGGCCTTGAGGCGAGAATGTCCTTCTGAGCATCATCCGAATAATGGTAAAGGAGGTGAGCAGGATGCAGTTTGAGCAGTACATCGCAGAGTTGAGCCGGGTACGGCTGTTGGAGCCAGCACAGGAACAAGTGCTGTGGCGTAAGTTTAAAGAAGAAGGCGATGAGGATGCCAGGCGCCTGCTCATAGAGTCCTATCAGCCCTTGGTTTTTAAACAGGCTTTGCCGTATCGTCAGCTGCAATCGGTTATGGATATGGTGCAGGAAGGCACGGTGGGACTCATTGAGGCCGTGGAACATTACGAGCCAGAACGCGGGGTGGTCTTCAGTCTGTTTGCCGTTCACCGCATTCGCGGACGCATGTTGAATTTCCTGCAGAAGGAGGGCGCCTCGGATGTGGCGTGTATGGATGCACTGCCGGCTGACGGCGGGGATTCCCTTAAGGATAATCTGGCAGATATGAGCCCATCGGTGATGGAGCAGGCGGAAAGCCACGAGCTGGCGAGCCGTCTCCATCAGGCCATGGATCGGCTGCCGGCGAAGGAAAAAGCAGTCCTGGAGGGATTGTACATGCAAAGCGAGGCAGCTGGCGATATGGCGGAGGGGCTGCAAGTCAGCATATCCCATGTCTATCGGTTGCAGAAAAACGGCATTCGCCGTGTGCGGGGAATGCTGTCGCGGTTTATGCATAATTGGTGAATTCTGGTGGAAATCAGTAGAAAACCGATAAAAAATGCTAATAATTGGCAATAAACGCGGCTGTTTTATGATAATCGTGTAAAATAGCAGGTCAAATATCGAACCTCGTGCTGGATTATAGTTCTAGAGATTTAAGAGGATTGGAATCACAGGAGGGGGTTCTATGTCGGATCGGCGCAGAGCACAAAAAAATCATATACGTGCAGCCCGTGATTGGCTGGGACAGGCAGAGCATTCGCTGGATAAAGAAAACGACGTCCGGGGCGATTTGAACTTGATGCTGGCCAAAGCAGAGCTGGCTCAGGTGAAGGACAGCCCCCGCAGTGAGAAGCTAAAGCGCTGGGCAGGACGTTTGCTGCCGGCTCTGGTGGCAGTTATCTTGGTGGTAGTTGGTATGGCGGCACTTCCCCAGGGGAAAAAAGTGCCGTTAGCACCACAACAGGATGCTTCGCTGCCAACGGAATCCATGGCTGAAAAAGACCATTCGGCGGAGGTAAAGCCCGCTGAGCAGGAGCGCAATGCCGATTCGGCAGCACCGGAGCCGTCGCTAGTCAAGGCGGAGGCGCCAAGGATGCTTCCGGCAGAAGCTGCCCCGGAACAGCCTCGGGCTTTGCCCCGGAACGAACAGCCTGCACCAGCTGTCAACAAATCCGGACAGGTACCGGATGCAGAAACACAGAAACTCATGCAGTCAGCAGGCAAAGCCCTGCGGCAGTAGTGATGATAGATATTTACACCTAGGAGGTTTTGATCCTTGAACAAAAAGAATGAAAGATTCCTTGCTTATGCGGTAGCACTGGCTGCCAGTTTTTCGGTATTCCCAGGGGCCGCTTGTGCAGCCACCGATGTGACGGCTCCAGCTGCTAATGCAGAAGCTTCGGCACAGCCTGCCACTGAGAATGCGGCACCGGCTCAGACGAAGGCTGAGGCAGCCAAAGAACAGGCAAAGGATGCAGCTGTTGATGCGCGTACTCAGGAGTGGGGCAAAGTTCGTCCCCAGGAAAAGGAAATCGCCGAACACATGAAGTCCTTTGAAGGCCAGACCATTGTCGACACGGCTTTTGAGGGGACGACAAAGTCAACAGAAGCCACGGCTAAAGCTGCGATTACCATGCATACAGGGGATATGTTCACGGTTAAGGGCTTAAACAAGGATCGCGATGCGATTTACAACACCGGTTATTTCTATGACCTCTACCCGACCTTTGAAAAGGTTCCGGAAGGTGTAGTTATTACCTATCATGTGCTGGAAAATCCGGTCCTGTCCAGCGTCAAGATTGTCGGCAATACGGTGGAGTCCGATGAGGTCCTTTACGGCTTGATTACGGTGAAGCAGGGCGACCTTTTGAACAGCCGCACGCTGCAGCAGAACGTCCAGGCGATTCAGGACCAGTACCGCAAAGACGGCTATATCTTGGCCAAGATCACGGATATGAATATTGACCGCAACGGCAATCTCGTTTTGAAAATCAACGAGGGAATGCTGGAGAGCTACAAGATAAAAGGCAATACCAAGACGAAGGAGCGCGTCATTCTGCGCGAGATGCGCCAGAAGCCGGGTGAGCCCTTCAACTCGAAGCAGGCACGCCGCAGTCTTCAGCGCGTTTACAACCTCGGTTTCTTCGAAGATGTAAATATCAAGATGAATCCGGGTGTAGAGCCCAATGCCGTCGAAGTAGAGCTGGATGTCAAAGAGAAACGCACGGGTTCCTTCGGCATCGGTGCTGGTTACAGCAGTGAAGACGGTGTCATCGGCATGATTAGCGTTGGCGACACGAACTTCCGTGGTACGGGTGACGCGGTCAGCTTGACCTTTGAAAAGAGCGGTGACGATTCCGATGCCCATGGGTATTCCTTCTCCTATCGCAAGCCCTGGCTCGATGATAAGGAAACGGCGGGGACCTTCCGCATTTACAACCGTACTTATGAATACGATGATTACGATACGGATGGACATCATAAAGAATCTTACATGCGGAAATATTCCGGTGGCGAGATTACCCTGAGCCGTCCGGTAAGCGAATACTCTACGAACTACATTACGCTGCGCAACCGCAAGGATCAGTATGTACGTCATACGGAGAATGGTAATGCCGGTAATCGCCAGGGCACTCAGTGGGTGAAGGACAACTTTGGTACGACCCGCAGCGTTACCCTGGAGCATGTAACGGATACTCGTGACAATATCTACAATCCGACAACGGGCGGACGTATCAGCATCTCTGGTGAGGTGGCTGGCCTGGGGGCAGATTTTGACTTCCAGAAGATGACCATTGAAGACCAGCGTTATGTAAAGGTGGGCCATGCGCAGGTATTGGCGATGCGTGGACAGTATGGTGCAGGCCGTGGGCATATTTCGGAGTTCAACTTGTTCAAGGTCGGTGGCCAGAGCAGCTTGCGCGGTTATCGTGAGGACCAGTTCCGCGGCACCCGTATGGCACTGGCGACCCTTGAGTACCGCTTCCCCATCGTTTCGAAAGTACAGGGCGCTCTGTTCACTGATTGGGGCGGTGCCTGGTACAATGATTGGGTACCGGGGGCGGACGATATCCAGGGCAGCGTAGGTGTCGGACTCTCCCTGAATACGCCAATCGGACCATTGCGCCTTGATTATGGCCGCGGCAAGAATGGCGGTCGTGTCCACTTCACGGTAGGTGGCACGTTCTGATTGCCGAAGAAAGGAAGTGGCTGGCCGCATGAGGATTATCCTGGCATTGCTGGCGGTCTTGGGGTGGCTGGTTGGCAGTCACCCGGCGGCAGCGGCTCCCGTGCAGCGGGTAGAGAAGGTGACGGCTGTAGTTACCGCCGCTGACAGTATGCCGCCGCTGGTACAGAAACGCATGCAGCAGAGTGTCCAGGCCATAGCCGGACAGCTTATTGATGGCCAGACCGTAGCGTCGGTTGAGGCTTCATGCCAGCAGAAGGAACAGCTCATTCACGAGGTGTTCGACAAGGTGCTGGTAGGCTATACTGTCAGCCAGGTAACAATCCATCCGGCTGCTGAGACAAAGGTGGAGGTATTGCTTTTGCCTTGGTCGGATGTCATTACCCGGGTGGATGTCGATGTACAGGTGGAGGGAATGCCGCCACGCATGGAGAGCTTGGTCCGCAGAGATTTGGCTGAGGTAGATACGGTTTTCCGGGATGCACTGACGGGGCTTCCTACAGCGGCGACGGATTGGACCAATGGTGTGCTAAAGCATCATCTGAACGATTATTTAGCGAGCCATCTGCCAGAGTTCCGTGGTGATTTTGAGATTGACCCGGAAAGTGAAGCTAAGGTAAAACTGGTGGTTTATCCGAAATTGCCCGTGGTACGGACGGTGGATTTATCCATGCGCTCGGATACGGTGCCTAATGTGACGCTTTTGGCTCGCCGCGAGGTGATGCAGGATAAAGTAGATGATCTGGTCGGGGTTCCGGTGGAGTTCATCAAACGGCATCAGCGGGAGCTTTCCCAGCAGTTTGCCCAGGAACTTGACCAATTATCAGATTTTCGTTCCTACCATATGAAAACGACGGTCAGCATGGATGTGGCCGAACGGCTCCACGTCATGAGCCGCTCGGATACGAGCCGGTACCGGCTCCGACTGACTGGTTGGCTGGATATCGGGCGCAAAGATAAAAATGGTCATGAGGATGATGAGAGCCTGTTGTTCCGGTTCCATGCCGGAACGATGTTGTCCCAGCAGGACGAGTTGTTTTTCCTGGTGGACCTCATGCCTCAGGATATGGACTGGGGCTGGGCTGCAGGATATGACCGCCGCCTGAGTTCTAGGACTCATGCGCAGCTTCGCTATGATTTGCACGAGCGGCGCTTCGTCATAGCAGCCTCGCAGCAGCTGGCTCCTCGCTGGCTGCTACGGTATGAGTACCGCTTCTTTGACAAAAATGGGGAGGCCGCCCTGTGCTACAAAATGCATGATTTCCTCGGCTTGGAATATCTTGTCGACCGCCATCAGAACTGGTTCCGGTTAATCGGCAATTTCTGATTGGGGGGCCAGGGGAATTGAAGGAATATGCTTGAATAAGGAATAAGAGTTTGTTATAATGAAATTCGTGTATGGCGGTTTAAAACTATGCCATAGCGGAAAATTTAACGCTACCAAGCCCCGCAAGGGAAAAGGAGAATTTGAAATGGTTAAATTACAGAAGAAACAGGTAAAGATCATCAGCGTTCTTATCGCTATCGTTTTTGTCGGTTCCGTGGTTGCTCTGGCTCTTACGCAGTCTGGTACGGGGATTGCAAACGCTGCCAGCTCGAATGTTGGTGTTGTTGACTATAATCAGGTAATGAGCCAGAATCCGAAGGCACAGGATGCTGAGAAGGAATTCAATACGGCTTACGAAGAGGCTCAGAAAGAGTTCGCTTCCAAGACGGCTAACATGAACGATCAGGAGAAGCAGGACTATGCTATGCAGACGCAGCAGCGCCTCATGCAGAAACGCCAGGAGCTCACCGAGCCGCTGCAGAAGAGCGTTGAGGAGTCTGTAAAGAAGGTTGCTGAGCAGAAGGGCCTGTCCGTTGTATTGGAAAAAGGCGCTGTAGTTTATGGCGGCCAGGATATCACGCAGGATGTCATCAAACAGATTAGCAAATAATCCAGGACGCCGGTAAGAGGACGTTCCGATAAGGGTATATGGACCTGGAAATACCGAGCCACTTGTTGCGCTCGGTAATTCTTTTAAAGAGGTGAGACAAAGATGGGAGAGGAGAAACCCGCGGAAAAGACCGTGCGTTTGTCCAAACGGCGGCGTAATATCATCGCAGGTGTCATAGTCACTGCTTGCCTGGTGGCCGCAGGGGCGGGGCTCTTTCGTTCCTTTGTCGCGCATACTGTTGCGGATAATGAGCAGGCGGCTGCTCGGGCCGATACCGGCCTTATTGATTGGCAGCAGGTGATTGAGGCCCATCCGGATTATGATAGGCTGAAAGCACTTCGCGAAGAGTGCCGGGTATTGGAACTGGAATCGAAAGATTTGGCGGAGCTTTTTACGGTTAACGCGCCGGATTTGGATAAAAAGACCTTTGACGATTCGGTTTGGGCTAAGAATGCCCAAGATGTAATCGGCAAGCGGGCGGAAATCGAACGGAAGAGCAAGCGCCTCACAGAAGAATACCGCACGGCGACGGATGCCGAATATCAAGCCCGTCGCAATGCGATCAACGAGGAATATCTCAATGCACTGCTGAATATCAACATCAAGCTGGACAACCAGGCGGCTATGCACAATCCGTTGGACAGCCAGCAGCAGCGAGAAGCTGAGCGGGCTGAATGGGAGGCGCAGCGCCAGCAGCTTCGCCGCGAGCGCGGCCTGCGGCAGGTGGAACTATATCAGGAATATCAGCAACAAATCAGTGACCACGTAAAGCAGGAACTGGCACCGGAGCTGGAAGCTTGGCGCCAGGAGCTGCCGCAAAAGCAGAATGCCCAAAAGGCTGATGCCGCTGCCCAAAAGTCTGAGGCGGAAAAGCGAAATGCAGAAGCAATGCAGAAGCAGATGGAAAAGGTCCAGATGGTCCAACAGCGTTTGGAAAAACGCAAGGAATTAGCGGATAAACGGGCAAAGCTGCAAGCACTCGAAAGCCATATCTTGAACGATGTGGCGGGCAAAGCCGCAAAGATTGCTATCCTGCACCACTTTACCTTAATCCTTGCCAACCGGCCGCAATTGCTTTCGAATTTTGGCCCGCATCAAGAGATGTTTGAACGGGTAACCCGTTCGACTGGTATGGTGGTAGGCGTCAACACCGTCGATGTGACGGATGAATTGATACAGGAAATCAGTACGCTTCCTCCTCAGGCGGTTGAAGGTACTGAAGATAATAAGAGTTGAAAGAAAGAAGCGAATAACGACATGAAATTACGCAAAAAATCTACGGCCCTGCTGGCAGCAGCATTCGCATCGATGATGCTCATGAGTGGTTGTGGCCAGGCTAAGATTGGTTATATTGATGGCGAGCGTGTTTCTAAGGAAGCACCGCAGATTTCGGCCTTGGTTGAAGAAGGAAATCAGAAGCTGAATGAAGCCAGAGAGCAGTCCCAGGCTGAGATCCAGCAGAAGATGAAGGAAAATCCGAATATGAGCCAGGAGGATGCGCAGAAAATCCAGATGGATGCTCAGCGCAAACTTCAGGGAATCAATCAGTCGTATTCCCTCCAGCTTCGCCAGAAGATTGATGTTGCCCTTGGGGCAGTATCCAAGGAAAAGAAATTGGATGCTGTGGTCAACAACTCTCAGGAACAGCCCATTGCCATCACAGGGGCTGTCGATGTGACGGACGAAGTCATTTCGAAGCTTCAGTAAGGAAAAGGATGGAGAGGAAACATGAAAAAGACGTTGCAGGAGATCGCAGAGTTTGTCGGCGGTCGTATTGTGGGTGATGCATCTGTAGAGATTCATGGCTTGGATAACATTGAAGGTGCGGGAAAAAACGATTTGACCTTTGCGGTCGATCCGCATATCGAAGAGGCGAAAAGCTGCCAGGCGGCAGCCGTTATGCTGCCGGAGGGAATTGAGGATTTCCCGAAAACAGCGTTGTATGTAGAGGAGCCGCGGGCAGCCTTTGCAAAACTACTGGAGCTCTTTACGCCGAAACTTCAGTTTGAGGCTGGTGTGAGTGAAAAGGCACATATCGGCAAAGATGTAAAAATCGGCAAAGATGTCGTAATCATGCCCTTTGCAGTGGTTGATGACCATGCCGTTATCGGCGACCGCGTAACGCTGTATCCCCACACCTATATTGGCCAGTATGCTGAGGTTGAAGAAGACAGTGTCATTTATTCTAGTGCTACGGTTCGTGAGCATTGCCATGTCGGCAAGCGCTGTGTCGTACACAGCTCGGCGGTAATCGGTTCGGATGGCTTCGGCTTTACTACGAAAGACGGGGTCCATACGAAGGTGCCCCAGGTGGGCAATGTCATCCTGGAAGATGACGTGGAAATCGGTGCTCATGATGGCATCGACCGCGCCGCTATGGGATCGACGGTTATCGGCAAGGGAACGAAAATCGACAATCTCGTTCATATCGGCCACAACTGCAAAATCGGTCCGAACTGCCTGATCGTTGCCCAGACAGGTATCTCCGGGTCCACGACCGTTGGTCATAACGTTACCTTCGGCGGCCAGGTGGGAACGGTGGGGCACATCAATATTGGTGCCAATTCGGTTTATGCAGCCCGTTCGGGTATTATCAGCAATATGCCGGAAGGTGTATTCTGCGCCGGTTTCCCGGTTCAGTCCCATACAGAATGGCTGCGCATGCAGGCGGCTATGAAGCATCTGCCGGAAATGCACAAGAAGCTCAAACAGTTGGAAAAGAAACTGGCAAAGTACGAAAAAGAGTAATTACTTAGCAGAGGCCTCCTCTTTTGAGGGGGTCTTTTTGCGAGAGGATGAAATCGTTAGGAAAAGGGAGGAAAAAGAATGTTTTCCTACTATCTGATGAAAGCAATCAGTGCGATTGCCTGCCTGCTGCCACGCACTATGTGTGAGGCATTGGGCCGGGGCCTGGGAAATTTTGCCTGGCTGATCCTGCCGGAACGGCGTAAACGGCTGGCACGGGAACAGATAAAGAAATGCCTGCAGGTTGATGAAAAAGAAGCACAGCGCATTGCCAAGGCCAGTGCGGTCCGCTTTGGGCCGATGCTGTTTGAGGTGCTTCGCTTCCCGCTGATCAAGAAGAACCCTCAGGACTACGTCCGTATCGAAGGCTTGGAAAAGCTCCGGCAGGGCATGGCTGAGGGGAAAGGGGCGATCATCGCAGCCGCGCACAGCGGCAATTGGGAACTTATGGGCGGAGCATTTGCTATGGCCGGCATCCCGCTGGTCGGGGTGGCTATGAAGCAGAAGTCCTCGGGAGCGGACCGCTTCATCAATGAGTATCGGACCATGATCGGTATGCATATCACCTACAAGACAGATGTGCGGGAAATGTTTGCCATGCTGAAAAAGGGCTGGGCAATTGGCTTGATTATGGATCAGGATACCAACCGTCATGACGGGATTATCCTGGACTTTTTTAACCAGCCCACCAATTGCACGCCGGGAGCTGCTTCGATGGCCCGGTTCCAGAATGTGCCTATATTCACTTCCTTTATGCATCGGGAGGAAAATGGCCGGCATACATTGATTGTCGAGGGGCCCTTCCATGTCGAGAAAACGAAGGATAAGCGCGAGGATATCCGCCGAACCTCCCAGCTCTTGACGAAAGCCATCGAAGACCATGTCCGGAAGTATCCAGAAGAATGGTTCTGGCTGCACGACCGCTGGAAGTCCGTCCGCGAGGAATGGTAAGCTGTTCGGCTACTTGCGCAACCGAACAATGTTGGGTAAAATAGAGAAAGGAATTTTTATTCGGGGGGAGTAGTTTTGCAGAAACAGATTACGATTGCGGCAGAGGTTTCCTATACCGGTATCGGATTGCATTCGGGTCGGGAGGTTCATATGGTGCTCAAACCAGCACCGGTTGATACGGGAATCCTGTTCGTTCGCACCGATATTGCGGAACGGCCGTCAATCCATGCTGCAGCCTCAAATGTCACGTCGACGCTGCGCGCGACGACAGTCGAGGAAAATGGCTATAAAGTATTCACAATCGAGCACTTGATGAGTGCCTTTCATGCGCAGGGCATTGATAACTGCGTGGTAGAAATGGATTCTGAGGAACCGCCGGTAGCGGATGGTTCCTCGTTGGCTTTTTTCGAATTGCTGGAGAAGGCTGGCCGTCAGGAACAGGAAAAGGAATGCCATGAGATCGTTATCGATAAGGTTTACCGCATCGATGATGAGGAAAATAAACGGTTTGTCATGGTAGTTCCCTACGATGGCTTCCGGGTAAGCTTTACCTCGCTGAATCCCCACAAGCTCATCGGGGTTCAGTATCAGAACTTCGAGATCACACCGAAGACTTATCATGAGGAGATTGCACCGGCCCGTACAATCGCTTATGAAAAAGAGATTGAAGCGCTTCGCAGTATGGGGCTGGGGCTGGGCGGTACGCTGGAAAGCGTTATCGTCTACAATGATGAAGGCTGGCTTAATCCGCTTCATTATGAAGACGAATTGGTTCGTCATAAAATCCTGGATGTAATTGGCGATTTGCGCCTGGCAGGAAAAATCCGTGGTCATGTCATCGCGGTGGCTTCTGGTCATGCGCTTAATACGCAGCTGGCAAAAGTGATTGCTGGTGCATTGGGTTAATGTTGGATTGTGATTAATTAAAGGAAGAAGGAAAAAACATGGTTTTAGATATCAACGAAATTCAGAAAATCCTGCCGCATCGTCCGCCGATGCTGTTGGTTGACCGCATCATTGAACTGGACCCGATGAAATCGGCAACGGGCATCAAGAACGTGACGATGATGGAGCCGCAGTTCCGTGGTCATTTCCCGGATCATCCAATCATGCCTGGTGTTTTGATTCTTGAGGCTATGGCCCAGGTCGGCGGTGTCATGATGCTGTATCCGGAAGAAAACCGTGGCAAGATTGCTCTGTTTGGCGGCATGGAGAATGTCAAGTTCAAACATCCGGTAGTGCCGGGAGACCAGCTGGTGACGAAGTCTCACCTGGTTCGTGTGCGTGGCGATTTTGGTATGCTTCACTGTGATGGTTATGTAGACGGTAAGCTTGCTGCTTCGGCTGATTTCAAATTTGCTATGAGAAAAAGCGAAAATCTTTGATTTTCAATGATTTTTACATGAGAGAAAGAGATAATCTTTGTTCAACTCGAAAAACGCCTAGATTTGCTGTCATATAAGATACGAGAATTTGGAGTTTCTTGGGGAATATATAAATATAAGGACAGAGCAAAGAAACCTGCAGCCATATTCAGGGGTGAATGGCTGTCAGTTTAAGGATAGTTGAAGGAGTTGGAGCAGATGACTACTGAGAAAAACAGTATTACCAATAATATACATGAGACTGCAGTTATCGCACCGGGGGCGAAGATTGCCGCGAACGTCACGGTTGGTCCCTACTCGGTTATCGGTGAGAATGTCGAGATCGGCGAGGGTACGGTAATCGGGCCCCACGTCGTAATCCAGGGCTGGACGGAAATTGGCAGAGACTGCCATATTTTCCAGGGGGCATCGATTGGCGAAGAACCGCAGGATCTCAAATTCCGGGGTGAGAAGAGTTATACCGTAATCGGTGACCGGACCACCATTCGTGAGGGAGCAACGGTTCACCGTGCTACCGGCGAAGGGGAGGAAACCCGTATTGGCAGTGACTGCCTGCTGATGGCACTGACTCATGTTGCCCATAACTGCATCGTTGGCAATCACGTCATCATGTCGAATCTGGCAAGCCTGGCTGGTCATGTGGTCGTAGAGGACCGGGCGGTTGTCGGCGGCATGGCTGGTGTCCATCAGTTCGTCAAAATTGGCCGCAATGCTATGGTAGGCGGCATGTCGAAGCTTACGCAGGATGTCGTTCCGTTCACTATTGTCGATGGACGCCCGGCCAAGGTGGTAGGCCTCAACAGCGTCGGCATTTCCCGTGCCGGCATCAAATTGGATGCCCGCCGCAACATCAAGCAGGCATATAAGATTGTCTACCGTGCCGGCCTTACGCTGGAGCAGGCAATATCGGTAATCGAGCAGGAAGTAGATTCCTGCGATGAGGTCGATCATCTGCTGCGCTTCCTGCGCAATGCTGACCGTGGCATTTGCCGTGAGCGCCGTGATAATGACTGAGATTTGATTGATTTGGAGGATTTCCATGGAAAGAGTCGGACTGCTGGCCGGTATCGGTTTTTTGCCGGTGGAATGTGCCAAAGCAGCCAGAGCACAGGGGCATGAGGTGTATATCGTTTCCCTGCTTCCAGAGACGGAAGAATGCTTAAAGGAATATGCTACAGACTATCAGGAGATCAGTGTCTTTAAGGTCGGTAAGATTCTCAAATACTTGAAGAAGAATAAGATTACCCAGGTGACCATGATTGGCAAGGTCACCAAGGAACTCTTGTATGCCCATAAGGCGATGCCGGATCTCAAGACTATGCAGATTCTCATGAGCCTCAAGGACCGTAAAGATGATACGGTTATGGAGGCCTTGGTGGCTGCTGTCGAGAGCACCGGGGCGAAGGTCGTCGATCAGACCGCGCTGATTCGGCCGTTGATGCCGGAGGCCGGTGTACTTACCCGGCGCAAACCGACAGAGGATGAGAAGAAGGATATGAAGTTCGGTTTTCGGATGGCGAAGGAAATCGGCCGTATGGACGTAGGCCAGACGGTGGTGGTAAAGGGCTTGGCTGTCATGGCTTTGGAAGCCATTGAGGGCACCGATGCCTGCATCCGTCGTGGCGGCCAGCTGGCTAGAGGCGGCGCAGTGGTGGCCAAGGTGGCTAAGCCACAGCAGGATAAGCGCTTTGATGTGCCGGCGGTAGGCCTTACGACGCTTCGTACCATGGTGGAAGTCGGAGCTAAGGCTCTGGTTATCGAAGCTGGTGAAACCCTGTTGGTGGAAAAGGACAAGGTCCTGCAACTGGCTGATGAAAACGATATAACGATTGTAGCAATGTAATTCGCAGACGCAGTGGATACGAAAAATGTGTCCATTTGCGTCTTTTTCATGTAAGAGGGGGTGTGGAGTGCTTTGCACTCTGCATCAACTTTATGTATAATAAAGAGTGGACTATTATGTGAAATAGCAGGAGGTGTTCTGCATGAAAATCATGTTTTCTGCCGGCGAAGTTTCCGGTGATGTACATGGAGAACAGCTGGCATCTTCTATCCTTAGGATGGACCCGTCCATTGAACTTATCGGTTTTGGCGGTGCGCGGATGGAAGAAGCTGGCGTACGGCTTTATGAGAATTTTGCCGATTATAATGTAATGGGCGTGTGGGAAGTGATTAAGAACCTGCGGCGCCTTCTGAATCTATTGGATGGATTGACGGACTTCATGAAGCAGGAAAAGCCAGATCTTTTGGTGCTGATTGACTATCCGGATTTTAACTGGCGGCTGGCCAAGCGGGCCAAGAAGCTCGGAATCCCCGTGTTCTCGTATATCCCACCTTCGGCTTGGGCTTGGCGCAAGGGAAGGGCAAAGGAATGCACGAAATGGGCCGACGAATTTGTGGCTATTTTCCCGCACGAGCTTCCCGTATATGAAAAGGCTGGGGCCAATATCTCCTTTGTGGGCAATCCGCTGGTAGACAAGGTGAAGGCCGAACTGCCGCGCGAGCAGGCCAGGAAACACTTCGGCATTCCGGAAGATAAGACCGCCATCCTGCTGATGCCTGGCAGCCGTAAACAGGAGATTGAATTATTGCTGCCTTCGATGCTGGTAGGGGCGAAAAAACTGCTGGAACAGAGGCCTGAGACGATGCTGCTGCTACCGGTGGCCGATGGAATCAATGAGGCGCGGATTCGCCAGCTGATAGCCGAAGCTGGCGTGCCGGTGACGCTCACCCATGAGATGCGTTATTCGCTGATGGGGGCGGCCGATGCTGCTGTGGCAACTTCAGGGACGGTTATCATGGAGGCTGCCCTTATGGGCCTGCCCTGTGTGGTGCTCTATCGACTGTCGCCCCTTTCCTACGCCGTAGGAAAACTACTGGTTCATGTAGAGAATTTCAGCCTGCCGAACATTCTGCTCGGCGAGCAGTTTGAAAAGGAGCTGCTGCAGGACGCAGTGACTCCGGAGAATATTGCCGCGGAACTCCTGCGCCTGTATCCAGGCGAGGAGAGCCGGGACGTTGTGGTGACCAAGCTTGCTGCCGCCTGTGAAAAACTGGGGGCACCGGGAGCTTCGGCGCGGGTAGCGGAAAAAATCCTGACGGCTGCCCGTCGTCTTTCGGAAAGTAAAGGATTATCGGGGGAAGAACATGAAGAATTATAAGCGACTGCTTCAGTTTATGCGACCGTATCTGAAGCAGCTGTTCCTGGCTATTATCTGCATTATTGTAGCGGCCGGATGCAACCTGTACCTGCCTTGGATTATCAAGGACATGATTGATAAAGTGTTAGCGGATAAAGATATGATGATGCTCAACATGATTTGTGTCGGCATCGTGGTGGTTTTCTTTATCCGTGGCATATTCTTTTACGGACAGTCCTATCTGGTATCGTACATTGGCCAAAAGGTAATCATCGATGTCCGTGAGGTTATGTTCCGCAAATTCCAGCGCATGCCGATGGCGTATTTTGATAAGCATCAGACGGGTGAGACGATGAGTTACATCACCAATGATGTGGCGGCCATTCAGTCGGCATTGGTAGACCAGCTTATTGAGATGGTCACGGAAGGCTCGATTCTCATCGGCTCCCTGGTATTGATGGTTTACCTTGACTGGAAGCTTTCCCTGTTGACCTTGGTGGTCATTCCCTTGGTTGGACAGGCCATGAAAATCTTCGGCCGGAAAATCAAACGCAATGGTACGGTTATCCAGGAGCGCATGGCGGATATCACTTCCCTGCTGCAGGAGAGTATTTCGGCCATCCGCGTGGTGAAATCCTTCGTCCGGGAAAAATATGAGACTGACCGTTTTACCCATCAGAATCAGCTCAATTTCCAGGCGGCTATGAAAAATGTCCAGTTGACGAGCCTCCTCACACCGACTGTAGAATTTTTGGCGGCTATATCGGTCACCTTTATCGTGTGGTTTGGCGGCTATGAGGTTGTCAACGACGAAATGACTGCTGGTGCCCTGGTGGCGTTTTTGACGTATGCGGTCAATCTGGCCAACCCGGTCAAGCGCTTGTCCCGTGTATACGGCAACCTGCAGCGCGCCATGGCTGCGGTTGACCGCGTCTTTGCAGTCATTGATTTGGAAGAACCCATCAGCGATAAAGAAGGAGCAAAACCGTTGCCGGAGATTTCTGGTGCTGTTAAGCTCGATCACGTATCCTTTGAGTATAAGAAGGGGGTTCCGGCCCTGTCGGATGTCTCACTGGATGCTAAGCCAGGCCAGATGATTGCCTTCGTTGGGCCGAGTGGTGCAGGCAAGTCGACAATTGCCAACCTGATTCCGCGCTTCTATGAGATTACAGACGGTTCGATTTCGATTGATGGAACGGATATCCGCGATGTTACGGTTTCGTCGCTGCGGGAACAGATTGGTATTGTTCCGCAGGAAACCCTGTTGTTCTCGACGACGGTAATGGAAAATATCCGTTATGGCCGTTTGGATGCTACGGATGAGGAGGTCATCGAGGCAGCCAAGGCGGCCAATGCCGATGAATTCATCCGCAACCTGCCCCAGGGCTATGAAACGAAAATCGGGGAGCGCGGGATGAACCTTTCGGGCGGGCAGCGTCAGCGCATGGCCATTGCCCGGGCAATCCTCAAGAATCCGCGTATCTTGATTCTTGATGAGGCGACGTCAGCTCTGGACACGGAAAGTGAGAAAATCGTTCAGGCTGCCCTCGATAAGCTTATGGTGGGGCGCACTTCCTTTGTCATTGCCCATCGCCTTTCGACGATTTTCAATGCCGACCAGATCTTTGTCATTGACAATGGTCATGTAAAAGAGCATGGTACACATGAAGAACTTTTGAAACTTGATGGCTTGTATAGCTATTTGTATAATATTCAATTCAACAAGAAGAACGTGTAAGAAGGGAAAGATAGAGATATGCAGATACTCTATAATATCTTGGCGATCATTGTTGCCATCATGATCATTCCCGTTTTCATGGTGCGATCGATTCGTGAAAAGGGATTTGTGATGCGAATCCGGCAGAGCCTCGGTTTCTTTCCCGAGCATGCTTTGGAAAAAGTGGCCAAGAAGCATTGCATCTGGGTACATGCTGCCTCCGTGGGCGAGATTGTGGCGACAAGCCCGCTTATCAAGGAATTCCGCAAGGAGTTCCCGACGAGCCCTATTCTGGTGTCAGTAGTAACGACTAGTGGTTACGAGATGGCGAACCGTATCATCAAGGATGCGGATTCCATCATTTATTTTCCGTTGGATTTGCCATTCTTGGCCGGACATGTATTGCGCCGCATTCATCCACGGGTGTTTTTGCCGGTTGAGACGGAGCTTTGGCCGAATTTCCTGAAAACCGCCCGTCAGTTGCACATTCCGGTCATGATGGTCAACGGCCGCATCAGTGACCGGAGTGTCAAACAGTACAAGCATCTCCACAGTTTGCTTACGGAAATGATTGGTACGGTTAAGAAGTTTGCGATGCAGTCTCAGATTGATGCGGATTACATCATGCGGCTCGGTGCGCCGCCAGAATTGGTCACGGTTACAGGCAATACGAAGTTCGATCAGACCTATACGGATGTCAGTGCGGAGAAAAAAGAACGGATTATCCGGGAGATGGGGCTCACGGATAACGAGGGGATTTTCCTGGCTGGTTCCACCCATCGTGGGGAAGAGGACTATGTACTGAAAGCCTTTCAGGCAGTTCGGGAAAAACATCGCGGTGCCAAATTGGTCATCGCACCGCGAGAATTGCTTCGTACCCAGGAAGTCATTCACCTCTGCAAAAAAGCGGGCTTCACGGTGACCACCCGTACAAAGCTCCAGCAGGAAGAGTCCCATAACGAAGATATTGTCATTCTCGATACTATCGGTGAGCTTGGCAAGGTATACAGTGTGGGTGATGTGGTGTATGTAGGCGGGAGTCTGATCCCGCATGGTGGGCACAATATTTTGGAGCCGGCAGCACATGGCAAGGCCATTATCGTCGGTCATAATATGTTCAACTTCAAAGACACCCATGCGCTATTCAAGAACCGCGATGCTTGCATTACCGTAAACAATGAGGAAGAACTCGCCAAAGAGGTAGTTCGTCTTTTCGATGACCCAGAGCACCGCGCCCGCATGGAGGCGGAAACGCTCGCCATCGTCAATGAAAATAAAGGCGCATCGCGTAAATCGGCGGTTATTCTGCGGGAAATGCTCGAGGCTTATGAAAGTTGTCCGGAGAACCGTCAGCGCGCCCGCGCTACGCAAAAAATCGATAATTTCCAGACGTACTTTATCGATTTGGTGCACAGTAGGGAAGTTCATGGTTTCTTCATGCATATCATCATGGGCATCCTCTATGTATTTTCGCTGATTTATGCGGGCCTGGTGAATCTCAAACTGGCCGGCTACCGCGTGGGGATATTTACCCATCGCAAGCTGGACTGCTTTGTCATCAGCCTGGGCAACGTGACCGTGGGCGGCACGGGTAAGACGCCAACGGCACAGCGGCTGGCAACCGATATCCGCAATATGGGCTATCATGTGGTAATCCTGAACCGTGGGTATCGGGCGAAATGGCATGGGAAAGTCGGTATCGTATCCGATGGCAAAAAGCTCCACATGAGTGCTGCCGAAGCTGGCGATGAAGCCTTTATGCTGGCAAAGCATCTGCCGAACGTACCCGTTCTCATTGGTGCGGACCGCTCGCTCACAGGCAAGTATGCGATAGAGCATTTTGGTGCGGAAGTGGCCATCCTCGACGATGGTTATCAGCATTGGCAGCTCGAACGCGATATGGATATTTTGCTCGTTGATGCCGTTAACGTGTTTGGCAATGGCTACATCCTGCCGCGTGGAACACTGCGCGAGCCAGTATCGCATATCAGCCGTGCCGATGTCTGCCTGATGACAAAAGTCGATCAGGCAGCCGAAGGGTCCTGCGAGTACATTCGCCAGACCGTCCGGAAAAATAATGCGGATGCTCAAATACTCGAGAGCATCCATCAGCCACGCTGCTTTATCCCACTGTCGGATTGGTACGTGGATATTGCCGGTGATGGCATTGAAGTAGATCAGATGCGTGGGAAGAAGATCATGGCGGTATCGGCTATTGGCAATCCGGCTTCCTTTGAACAGACGCTGTCCGATCTCGGGGTGGTCATCATTGAAAGCCTGCGTTATCCCGACCATCACGATTACAATATGCAGGAAATGACCGATATCCTGCAGCAGGCGAAAAATATGGGAGCAGAGGCAATTATCATCACGGAGAAGGATGCGGTTAAGGTGCCGGCGGAAATCATCCAGGCGGGCATGGACATCCCCGTGTATGTCATTTGTGTTGAGGTCAAGTTCCAGCAGGGCAGCGAAGAATTCCGCCAGCTGTTGGTAAATCGTTTGGCCGAACGGCTTGGTTCCCGTTAATCTCAAGGAAATGTTCATGAAAGGATGGTACAATCCATGAATGTATTATGTGTCATCCCGGCTCGTTTTGCTTCGACGAGACTGCCGGGTAAACCGCTGAAAGATATTGCCGGCAAACCGATGATTTGCCGTGTTTATGACCGCGCATCAAAGGCCGGAAAAGTCAGCCAGACAATCGTCGCTACGGATGACGAACGTATTCTGAACGCCGTAAAAGAGCATGGTGGTCAGGCGATGATGACACGGAAAGACCATCCGACGGGGACGGATCGCTTAGCTGAGGTGGCGGCTTCCTTCCCTGAGGCAGATCTAATCATCAATGTACAGGGCGACGAACCGCTTATCGAGCCGTCGCTTATTGATGAACTCGCAGCAGTATTTGAAAAGGATGAGGAGCTCCAGATGGCTACGGTCAAGACGGAGATTACCGATGAGGAAGAGAAGACAAATCCCAATAACGTCAAAGTCGTAACGGATAAGAATGGCTATGCGCTGTATTTCTCTCGTTCCTTGATGCCGTATCCACGTCATGAGGGTTGTCCGGTCTATAAGCATATCGGGATTTATGCCTACAAACGCGAATTCCTGCTGCAGTATGCCAAAATGGAGTCTACGCCGTTAGAGTCTGCGGAATCCTTGGAACAGCTGCGGGCGCTGGAAAATGGTTATCGCATCAAAGTGGTGGAAACCAAGGCGAAATTCGTGGGCGTCGATACGGCAGAAGACCTGGAAAAAGTCAACGAGATTTATCGTAAAATGGCGTTATAATTTGGGAAAAGATGGCCCCTGCCTTTATGGGTGTGGGGAAAGATAAGCAATGTAAATTCTTTATAAAGGAGAGACGATTATGAATAAGGTAAAAGTGGGAAATTTTGAAATTGGCGGCGGCGAGAAACTGACGCTGTTGGCTGGCCCTTGCGTGTTGGAGGAAATGGACCGCTGCCTGTTGATTGGCCGCACCATCAAGGAAATCTGTGAGCGACTCGACATCAACTATGTTTTCAAAGCTTCCTTTGACAAAGCAAATCGTTCCTCCTTCCACAGCTTCCGCGGCCCGGGAATGGAAAAGGGCTTGGAGATGCTGCAGCAGATTAAAGATGAACTTCAGGTTCCGGTGGTTACGGATATTCATGAGACCTATCAGGCCGAACCCGTGGCAAAAGTTGCCGACATCCTGCAGATTCCGGCTTTCCTGTGCCGCCAGACGGACCTGCTTCATGCTGCTGCTCAGACGGGCAGCGTCGTCAACGTCAAAAAAGGCCAGTTCCTGGCGCCCAAAGACATGCGCAACGTCGTGGACAAGCTCCATGAGAGTGGCTGCGAGCAGATCATGCTGACGGAACGCGGGGCGTCCTTTGGCTATAACAATCTGGTCGTAGATATGCGTTCGCTGCCGATCATGCGGTCCTTCGGCTATCCGGTCGTTATGGACGGTACCCATAGCGTACAGCTGCCAGGCGGCAATGGCACGACTTCGGCTGGCAATCGTGAGTATGTGGAATTCCTCGTCCGTGCTGCGGTCGGTGCTGGCATCGATGCGCTGTTCCTGGAGGTCCATGACAATCCGGAAGAAGCTCTCTCGGATGGCGCGAACATGGTTTATCTCGATAAACTCGAAGATCTCTTGAAAGATGCCGTGGCAATCCATGAAATTGTGCGCAAGAAATTCAAGGGCTGATGCCTGAAATTATGACCATCGAATTTGAATGATTTGTACATAAGGGGAAAAGACTTGTGATAAAGGTAAAAGAAAAGGCCATCGAAACGCTGGAAATTGAAGCCGATGCGGTATTAAAGCTGAAAGATCGCATTGACGATGAATTCATGGCGGCGGTGCAGTGCATTCTGGATTGTCCGGCCCGTGTCATTGTTACGGGCATGGGAAAATCTGGCCACATCGGCCGCAAGATTGCCGCTACCTTTGCCAGCACGGGAACGCCTTCGTTCTTCATGCATCCGGCAGAGGCCTTCCATGGTGATTTGGGTATGGTTACGGAGAACGATGTAGTCATTGCCATCAGCAATAGTGGCGAGTCGTCGGAAATTGTCAATATCCTGCCGATTATCCGCCGCATTGGGGCTAAGATTATCGCCATGAGCGGCCGGCGTGATTCCCAGCTGGGGAAAAATAGCGATTATTTCATCGATATCGGCGTGGAAAAGGAAGCTTGCCCGTTGGGGCTGGCACCAACGGCCAGCACGACGGCAACACTGGCGATGGGGGATGCCATGGCGGTAGCGCTGATGTCGGTCCGTAACTTCACCAGTCAGGATTTTGCCCTGTTCCATCCAGGTGGAGCACTGGGACGCCGTTTGCTCTTGAAGGTTTCAAATGTCATGCATACGGGGGAAGACAATCCGGTTGTATCGCAGGATAAGACGGCTAAAGATGCGCTCTTTATCATGACGGACAAGGGCCTTGGCGCTGCTTCTGTCGTGGATGAAAATGGTAAGTTTGTCGGCCTGATCACCGATGGAATCATCCGCCGTGCGCTGGCTAAGGATTATAAATTCCTCGATGAACCAGTGCATAATATCATGTTTGAGAATCCGCTGATGATTCGCGAGGACGCTTTGGCAGCTTCGGCACTTTCTGTTATGGAGAAGCACAAGCCGCGTCCGGTTACTGTTCTGCCGGTAGTGGATGATGACCACAATCCGGTTGGCATTGTCCATCTGACCGACCTGCTGCGTCAAGGAGTTGTTTGATATGGACCAGAAATGCGGTGCCCTCGAACGGGCAAAACACATCAAGTTGATTATTTTTGATGTCGATGGGGTTTTGACTGACGGCGGGATTTATATCGGCGCCGAAGGGGAGCTCTACAAGCCGTTTTTCTGTCGGGATGGACTGGGCATTACGCTGGCCCATAAAGCCGGCATCAAAACCGCCATCATAACGGGCCGGAACTCGAAGCAGGTGGCTTTCCGGGCTGGGGAGCTCCATATTTCGGAAGTGTTCCAGGGTAAGCTCGACAAACGGACTGCCTATCAGGAACTCAAGGAGAAATTAGGCCTGCGCGATGAGGAAATCGGCTATATTGGCGATGATCTCATCGACCTGCCAATCCTGTTACAGGTTGGTTTACCGATGGCGGTAAACGATGCTGTTGCGGAGGTCCGCCAGGAAGCTTTGCTCACGGCAAGCTATCCAGGAGGCCGTGGCGCCGTTCGCGAACTCATCGAATTCATTCTGAAAGCGCAGGGAAAATGGCAAGCGCTCATGCAGGATTTTTATCCGTCAGTTTCGCCGACTAGTGGGGAGCTGGCGCAGTAATCAGGAAACAGTGAATCAAGTGTATTTGGGGGAACGTAATCCATGCATTATAAATTTGTGATGTTCATGAGCTGGCTGGTATGCCATATGCCATACCGTCTGCTCATGGCAGCTGGCCGGGTGCTGGGCAATCTCTATTATCTCCTGGTAAAAAAGGAGAGGGAGCGGGCCGTGGCCCAGATGATGCCAGCACTCAATCTCTCGGAAGATGAGGCCCGCAAGGTCGTGCGGGAGTCATTTGTGAATCTCGCGCGCAATGTACTGGAAATCCTCTATATGCCGCATCTTAACGAGAAAAATTTTGAGCAGTATATTGAAATCGATCATCTGGAGCGTCTCAAAGAGGCGCTGGCAGAGAAGAAGGGCGTTGTAATCGTCACCGGCCATATCGGTACCTGGGAATGGCTTTCGGCTTCGTTCACGTTAAATGGTCTGCCCGTTACGGCGATTGCTAAACCGCAGCCGAATATGCAGTACACCAATGCGTTGAACGACCTTCGTAAGACCATCCATGTGGAGATTTTCTCCCGTGGTACCAGTGAACTTTTGTCAGCGGCCCGGGCACTTCGTCAGGGGAAAATTCTTGGCTTCCTGTCGGATCAGGATGGCGGCCCAGGTGGTGCATTTATCCCGTTTTTGGGAAAGATTGCCTCGACACCGATGGGAGCTGCTGTATTTGCACATAAATTCAACTCGCCGGTCGTGCCAGCTTTCATTATCCGTCAGCCGAACGGCAAGCATAAAGTTCTTGTAGGGGAAATCATGCGGTATGAGGATACCGGTGATACGGATAAGGATCTCTTCGATTTTACGGTACGTATGACGAAAATCGTTGAGCAGGTTATCCGCGATAATCCGACGCAGTGGCTGTGGTTCCAGAAGCGTTGGAATACGCCGCCTGAGGAGCAGAAAACCGGCAAACATCATACGGTCAAATCGCAGGGGGCAGATAAATGAGCAAGCGAAATAAGATTTTGCTGGCCCTCGGTATCGCAGCTTTTGCCGCACTGGTAATCTGGGCGGTGGCAACTGTACCGGAGGCGCCGCAGCAAACGGAACAGTCCCAGGAAACTAAGGTAATGACTTATGATGGCAACACCATCCGTGAGGAAAAAGATGGCCGGACTATTTGGGAACTGACGGCGGAACATATCCAAGTGGATGTGGAGTCGAAAAATGTTACCTTTGAGAAACTTACCGGCAAATTTTATGCAAAGGATGGCCGCACGGTCGAGGTTCATGCCGATGGTGGAACCTATGATAACGATACCAAGGATATTGCCATCACCGGCAATGTAGCCATCACCACCAGCGATGGGGCCAAGCTTTCGAGTAAGGAACTTCGCTGGACGGCAAAGGACGAACTGCTGGCCGCCGTCGGTGATGCCGTTGCGTCAAAAGATGATATGAAGGCAACTGGTGACCGCATCGAGAGCACCGATGGCTTCAACAAAATCAAGATTGTCGGCAAGGCACACCTGGTCAAGGGAGGAACTAGCGAATGAGAACGAGCAAAATGAAAAAGATATTGCTGGCATTAGCCGTCAGCGCGGTCCTGCCAATGCATGGTATCAGTGCTGCAGGAGAGCCGGCGGAACTCAATGCCGATACGGTGGAATACGATATGAGCACAGGGCTGGCATCAGCCGATGGCGGTGTGACGATGACGCGTGGAAATTCGCGCGTCACGGGCCAGCGGGCAACGTATAACACCAAAACGCAGGAAGGTACTGTAGAGGGAAATGTCGTTGCGACTACGGATGACACGCGCATTACCTGTGCGAAAGTCATGACGGATGGACAGAATCATATGCTGGCTACTGGCGGTGTTTATGGCACTCAGGGCGATAAAAGTTTCAGTGGTGAGCAGGTGGATTACTACCCGAACCAGAATAAATATGTGTTGATTGCATCTGGCGGTACGATTTCTAGTGCGGACGGTACCTTTACGGCCAATCGCTTGGAAGGTTGGCTGGACGATGCCCATTATGTCGGTTCGGGCAATGCGCATCTCGTTAGTCCGCCGAAGGACATGGAAGCCGGTGGCGATCGCATGGATTACTATGGTAAGGAACAGGGACGCGTTGTCGTAACGGGCAATGCCTGGGCAGTTCAGGATAACAATACGATGAAGAGCAATCGTTTGACGATTTACCTTGCAAGCGATGGGGCGGCTAAGGTAAAATAAGCAGTATATTGTTGGAGGGTTAGGGCTTTGCATATCGAAGCGAAGAATCTGGTAAAGAAATTTAAGGAACGCACGGCGGTGAACCGTGTTTCCCTGCGTGTGGAAAAGGGGGAGATTGTTGGTCTCCTCGGTCCGAATGGTGCCGGTAAAACGACGACGTTTTATATGATTGTGGGACTTGAGCATCCGACATCTGGCGAAGTATACCTTTCGGACATTGACATCACGAGTTCGCCCATGTATAAGCGGGCAGAACTGGGGATCAGTTATCTGACACAGGAAGCTTCGATTTTCCGGAAATTGACCGTGCGCGAAAATATCATGGCAATTCTCGAGACGACAAAATTGTCCCCGGCGGAACAGCAGGCCAAATATGAGGAGCTCATCGAAGAGTTTCATATCGGTCATGTTCAGGAGCGCAAGGGAACGGAACTTTCCGGTGGTGAAAGACGACGGGTTGAGATTGCCCGCTGCCTGGCACTTGAGCCGCAGTTTATTCTGCTCGATGAGCCGTTTGCCGGTGTCGATCCGCTGGCCGTAGCCGATATTCAGGATATTATCCAGTATCTTCGCCAGCGCGGCATGGGCATCCTGATTACCGACCACAATGTCCGTGAGACGCTGCAGATTGTCGATCGTGCCTATATCCTGAGTGAAGGCAAAATCCTGCTGGAAGGCGACAGCCAGACGATTGCGAGCAGCCCAATCGCCAAGAAATTTTATCTGGGTGAGAATTTCACCCTTTGATTGGAGAACAAACGATGCATATAAGAATCTTAGACAAATACATATTTCGGGAAGTGTTCATGACCTTCTTATTCGGCATCTGTGCCTTCTCCGCAGTTTTTATCGGTTCGGGAACGCTTTTTAAGATCGCCAAGTATATTACGGATTATGGTGCTTCGCTGCAAGCCGTAGTAAAAATCTTCATCTTTGGTCTGCCAGCCGTTATCATGTGGACCTTCCCGATGTCGATGCTGTTGGCGAGCCTGCTGACGTTTGGCCGTTTGTCGAGCTCCAGCGAGATTACGGCGATGAAGTCCTGTGGTATCGGTTTTGGCCGCATTGCGGCACCGGCTATTTTGATGGGGCTCATCGTCAGCATGTGTGCCATTGCGTTCAATGAATATGTTGTGCCATGGGCCAATACGGCTTATCGCAACGTTCTTTATTATGAAATCCAGGGCAATACCGGGATGAAGTCGCAAGAGCACATCATTTTGAAAGACCTCAACCACGATAAGATCCAGCGGTTGGTTTATGCGCGCCGCTATGATGCAGAGTCGCAGACTCTGCAGGGGATTACCCTGCAGGAATTTAATGATGAGGGCCAGGTCAGCCATGTCGAGAATGCTGAGTATGCGGAGTGGAGTGGCAATGAGTGGAATATGCACAATGGCATGATTTACGATATTGCGACGGAAGCTGGCAAGAGTGAGCATACGATGCGCTTCGATTCCCAAAAGCTTCCCATAAAGGCGAATCCGAAGCAGATTGTCCGGGAACAAAAAGACCCGGAAGAGTTAACGATGAAGGAACTCAAAGCCCAAATCGAAATCATGAAGACGCAGTATATCAATACCAATAAGCTCGAGGCGGAACTTTATCAGCGCGTTACGGTGCCGATGGCCAGCTTGATTTTTGCTTTGATTGGTGTGCCGCTTGGCTTGCAGCCGACGCGTAACTCTTCGTCGGCAGGATTTGCCATGAGTGTCATCATCATTTTCTTCTATTATGCATTGATGACAATGGGCAATGCCTTGGCACGCAGCGGTGCGATTGCGCCGATGCTGGCGGTATGGATTCCGAATATCGTCGGCTTGATTGCTGGTTTCTTCCTGATACGCAGAGCATCACGCTGACGATGACTGCTGATTATTGTGAAAGGTGGATTGAGGAAGGATGTATGGAGTCCTTTTGATTGTCGTGCTGATCATTACCGGTGGCGCAATTGCGTTTATTGGCGATCGGCTCGGAACAAAAATCGGTAAGAAGCGGTTGTCGCTTTTTGGCCTTAGGCCACGCCATACATCCGTTGTCATCACGATTTTTACCGGTATCTGTATTACTACCCTGACCTTTGGCGTCATGGCGGCTGCTTCACAAAATGTCCGCACAGCGCTTTTTGGCATGGAGCAGCTTAACCGCACGATGCGGGAGACAAAGGACAGCTTGAATCAAGCACAGGCCGACTTGCAGCAGGCACAGGTTGAGCAGCAGCAGACCGATGAGGCACTGGCAAAGTCGAAAGACGATGTGGAAAAGCTCAAGGGGCAGCAGCAGGAGCTCGAAGAAAAATCGGCCCGGCTGCAGGAGGGCAATCGCCTGCTGGAGGCGGCAAAACTCGATTTGCTGCATCGCAATGACGTTTTGGCAGCCGAAAATTCCACGTTGGGTGCCCAGAACGAATTGCTGACAGGCACCAATAAGACGCTTACCGAGAATAATGCAGTGCTGGAACGGCATGCACAGAATCTCCGCGATGGTTTGATTACCATCCGTGAGGGAGACATCGTTTATCAGGCCGGGGAAGTCATAGCCAGTGGTGTGGTTCGTGGCGGCCGCACGCAGTTTGAAGTCGATAACGATCTGCGGGCCTTGGCGGAACTGGCCAACCGCAACGTATCGGAAAAGCTCGGTGAGGATAAATCGGACCAGGATATCTGGATTTATCAGCCCGAATACGCCGAGGCTGTGAAGACGATTGCAGCCAGCCGCAACGATATGGTTGTCCGCATTGTAGCTGCCGGCAATCTTGTCCGCGGCGAGGCAATCCGGACGACATTGGAACTCTACAAGAACAGCACGGTATACGAAGATAAGGAATTCATTCTGGCTAAGCCGTATGTGTTGACCGGTAAGTCGGACAGCGAGCCGGAGCAGGTAGTCATGGACTTCCTCAACGAGGTCAATCGGGCGGCTACGGCCAAAGGGATCCTTCCCGACCCCATTCGTGGCACTGTCGGAGTAATTGAGGGAGCACAGTTTTATGATATCGTAGGATCCTTGCGTGGAAAGCATGGTTCCTGGATATTATCGGCTTATGCGAATGGCGCAACCGATGCGATTGGACCGCTGCGGCTGAAAATTCGAGTCGAACAACAAGGGAATTTACCTTAACAGGAATGAGAAAGAAAGCCTTCCTCTTTGAGGGAGGCTTTCTTGCAGGAGGAATCGATGAATATAGCAGCATTGGACCCGGGCCGCGACAAATGCGGCTTTGCCGTACTAGCCCAAGACGGCCGGGTGATTTGGCAGAAGGTCATTGAAACGGCAAGGCTGGAGGTAGAATTGGCAGAAGCCCGCCAGAAATACGGTTATGAAGTTTTAGTAGAAGGCAATGGGACGACGAGCAAAGAAGCCCGGGCGCGCATCCAAACGGCTTTGCCAGAACTTGCAGTTGTGGTATTGGATGAGTACCGCACGACGGAATTGGCTAAGGGCGAATATTGGAAGGCTCATCCGCCAAAGGGCTGGCGGCGGCTGTTACCGGTAACGATGCAGGTCCCGCCGGAGCCGGTGGATGATTTCGTAGCGGTCATACTGGGACATCGCTATTTAAAGAGTTTGGAGGAAGGTCATCATGAGTCGTGAAAAACAACAGCGTCCGGATTGGACGGAATATTTTCTGGATATTGCGAAAGCCGTTGGCCGCCGGGCAACCTGCCTGCGCCGCCGTTATGGAGCTATCATCGTCAAGGATAAAATCATCATCAGCACGGGGTACAATGGTGCTCCCCGCGGTGAGGCAAACTGCATCGATACCGGCATTTGTGAACGGGAAAGGCTTCACGTACCGAAGGGGCAGAATTATGAATTATGCGTAGCCGTTCATGCCGAACAGAATGCTATTATCAACGCAGACCCGTCTGTTATGGAAGGTGCGACGATTTACATTGTCGGCATCAATGCCGATGGAAGCCTGGCTTCGGGCAAACCGTGCCTGCTTTGTCGCAGGATGCTCCGCAATGCGAAGCTGGCCCAAGTCGTTTATTACGAAACCGATGGCAGTATCGTAACCTGCCGGCCGGATGAGATTCACGATTAATTCCGGTCCATTCAGTTTCTTTCCATTGACACTAGACACCCACTGCGGTAAAATAGGCTTGCTATGAAAAAATGAATGTTTTTGAAAAAGAGGTGCAACTTGTATGCCAGATTATATGTTGGCGTTTGTTATTGCTGCCGGTGTGGCGCTGCTTATTACGCCAGGCGTGATCTTTTTGGCGGCCAAGACGGGAGCGATGGATGCTCCTGATGCGAGAAAAGTACATAAAAAGCCGATTCCACGTATTGGTGGACTTGGCATTTATGCTGCCTTCATGGTGGCAATGCTCACGCTTCTTTCCTTCGTACAAGTTACGGATGAAGTCATGACGGAGCTGGTTGGCCTGATGGTGGGCGGTTCGCTTATCGTTCTGGTAGGTATCATCGATGACTACAAAAACCTGCCGGCGAAGGTTAAACTGCTTGGTCAGATAATCGCAGCAGCAGTTCTGGTTATCGCCTTTGATGTCCGCATTGATTTCGTCACGGACCCATTTGGGGATTATATCTACACGGAATGGTTTGCCATCCCCGCAACGATTTTCTGGATTGTTGGCCTTACCAATACGGTTAATCTCATTGACGGCCTTGATGGTCTGGCTGCTGGTGTATCCACCATTGCGGCAATCACCATCTTCCTCGTGGCCTTGCAGCAGAATATCCTTTTGGTAGCCGTGCTTACCGCAGCGTTGGCCGGTGCAGCATTTGGCTTCCTTTATTACAACTTTAACCCAGCACGCATTTTTATGGGCGATTCCGGCAGCATGTTCCTTGGTTTCATGTTGGCTGGCATTTCGGTCATCGGCGCAGTGAAATGTGCTGCGACGATTGCGCTTATCGTGCCAATCCTGGCTTTAGGATTGCCAATCCTGGATACGACCTTTGCGATTGTGCGCCGTTACCGTGGTGGCGTTCCTATTTTCAAACCGGATAAGGGACATTTGCATCATCGTCTGCTGGACCTCGGCTTCAGCCAGCGTCAGGCGGTTCTCTTGATGTATGTCATCAGTGCACTTCTTGGACTCAGTGCCGTAGCACTCACCGAGGTAAGCAGTCAATTTGCTATTCTCATCGTCTGCGTGGTTGTTTTGGCTGTATTTTTTGGCGCCAAGAAGATTGGCATTTTCCACATGAATGATTCTTCGCATCAGCACAGTGCTGCTGCGGGAAGACAGTGAAACAGAACCCGGAAGGCAGGCGTAAGTCCTGCCTTTATTTATAGAAAGGGGATTTTTAATGGACAAGAAGAAAATCAAGGTAATGACGGTCTTCGGCACGCGTCCGGAGGCAATCAAGATGGCGCCAATCGTTTTGGAACTGCAGAAGCATTCCGATAAGATTACGCCGGTGGTGGCGGTAACCGCCCAGCATCGCGAAATGCTGGACCAGGTATTGAATCTTTTCAGTATCACGCCGGACCACGACCTTGATATCATGGCGCAGGGACAGACGCTTTTCGATATCACGACGAAGGCGATGAAGGGCTTGGATCAGGTTATGACGGAGGAGAAACCGGATATCGTTTTGGTTCATGGTGACACGACCACGACCTTTGCGGGTGCATTGGCTGCCTATTATCATCAGATTCCGGTGGGACATGTTGAAGCTGGCTTGCGCACGCATAACAAGTATTCGCCGTTCCCGGAGGAGATGAACCGCAAGCTTACGGGGTGCATTTCGGACCTCAACTTTGCGCCCACGGAAACCAGCGAGGCCAATCTGCTGGCAGAAAATGTTCCGGCAGAGAGCATTTTTGTAACGGGCAATACGGTAATCGATGCCCTCCATCACACGGTTCGTGAGGACTATGAGTTTGAAGATGAGATGCTGCGCCACATCGATTTCAAGAACAAGCGCATTATTCTCGTAACGACTCATCGCCGTGAGAACCTTGGGGAACCGATGCGCCATGTCTACAAGGCTCTGCGCCAGCTGACGGAGGAGTTTGATGATGTGGAAATCGTCTTCCCGGTCCATAAGAACCCGAAAGTCCGTGAAGTTGTTCGTGAGGAGCTGGGCGGACTCAGCAAAGTTCATCTGATCGATCCGCTTGATTACGAGCCGTTTGCCAATCTGATGAGCCGTGCGCATCTGATTCTTACGGATTCGGGCGGAGTTCAGGAAGAAGCTCCGGCATTAGGCAAACCGGTTCTGGTTCTGCGCGATACTACGGAACGTCCGGAAGCCGTTGCTGCTGGTACGGTTAAACTCATCGGTACGGATCGTGAGCGCGTCTATGAGGAAGCCAAGATGCTGCTTACGGATAAGGAAGAATACGGTCGCATGGCAGAATCGGTCAACCCCTACGGTGACGGCAAGGCGTCGGAACGCATCATTCAGGCAATTCTCTACCATTATGAGTTGGTGGGGGAACGTCCGACGGTATTCATGGGAAAATAATAAGCAAAGGACTGTTGCATTGGCGGCAGTCCTTTTTTAGGAGGAAAACCGATGGAAAAAAAGCAGGGCGAGGAAAGACATGAGGGGCTTCGCCAGGCCCTCAAGGCCTTTTCGGTATTGGGCGGTATTGGGATTTATCTGGTGGTCTTTGTGGGCATCTGTGTATTCCTGGGCAATCTGGCTGATGAAAAGCTCGGCCTTGGCTATATGGGAAAGTTGGTGGGTATCCTCATCGGCTTTCCCGGAGCACTTTATACGCTGTATCGTCAGCTTAAACAGGGGGAGCTCCTGTAGTGAGGAAAAATACGGTATTTCGTGAATTGTTGTTATTTTTATATTTTGGCGAAAAAAGGCTTGCCATTCGTTAACCAATCGAATATAATAGGCATTGCGACCGATTACGATAAACCAATTGTATTGATTTATCGTAGTATAAATAATTATTATTTATGACAAAAACAAGCATAACCGCCTGAATTTTTTTGTTTTGATTTGCAAGATTTCTAAAGGGTTTTGTTGTTTCATGTCGAAATATGATTTTTAGGCGGAGCGTGTCCCCGCGCGGGATTTGCTCTTGTCGCGCCGATATTCAACGAAGACGATGGACAGTTTCTGCCTGACGTTGGAGGAGGAATATGAAGGAAGTTTTATCGATTTTCATAAAGCGTTTGTCCTGGGGACTGGCAGCTTTGACGCTGATGCTGGGAAGTCTTTTACTCGCAAGGGGAGAAGGCGGACTGATCGGAGGTTTGCTGCTGGGCTATATGGCAGCGCTGGTATTTGTTTGGAACATGGCCTGGCGATTGTGGAGGATTGCCGAAGCACCCACTGGTGGCGCAACGAAGCAGATGCTTTGGGGACTGGTCTTGCGGATGGCGGTATTACTGCTGGTTCTGCTGACAGCCATAAATATTTCTGCGAAGGTATTCGGTGTGACTGCATTGGGCTTTCTTCTTTGCTATGGGATGGCGATGTTCCTGCTGATCCACATGAATTTACGGTAAAGGATATTTTCTAGGTTTTATTGGGAAGGAGGTTGAGTGTATGGGCGAAGAGGTCGTTCATCGCGGAACAGAACAAATCATGGGCTTTTCCTTTAATATGGAAACCCTGTACATGACTTGGCTGGCAATGGCTATCGTATTACTGATTGCCTTCCTGGCCACCCGCAGCCTGAAGATTATTCCGAAGGGCTGGCAGAATGTCGTGGAGATTATCGTTTTGTGGCTGCATGAACAGCTGGATGCAATGATGGGAGAACGTGGCCGTTTCCTGGCTCCGTTTATCGTATCGTTGTTCATGTTCCTGCTGGTGTCCAACTGGCTGGGGCTTGTACCGAAGATGGCATCGCC
This sequence comes from Selenomonas sp., assembly GCF_024693525.1. The sequence continues at coordinate 65,869 of NZ_JAILKR010000129.1, forward strand.
GACCAATGATTTGAACACTACGCTGGCATTAGCACTCCTGGTTATTGTCATGGTACATGTACTGGGAATCGTTATGAAAGGTGGGCATTATATCGCTCATTTCTTCAAGCCGACGCCGGTATTCGTAATCATCAACGCAATCGAGGAAATTGCCAAACCAATCACACTGGCATTTCGTCTATTTGGTAACATCCTGGCAGGCGAGATTCTCATTGTCGTCCTGCTGAAGCTCATGCCAATCTGGATGCCAATCCCGGCTGTTGCCTGGCTCGCATTCAGTATCTTTATCGGCGGAGTTCAGGCCGTTATCTTCACGATGCTGTCGATGGCATATCTTGCCAACGCAGTAAAGAAAGAAGAAGAGGAATCATAACTCTACTATCTGAGAAGTTTTTACATTTTTAAGGAGGATTTTTTCATGGAAAATGCAATTATGGTAGCAGCAGCTTTAGTCGGTGCAGGTCTCTGCATGGGGCTTGCAGCAGTCGGTGCAGGTCTTGGTGATGGTATGGTAACGAGCCGTTTCATCGAGGGTATCACCCGTCAGCCGGAAGCTAAAAACACGCTGTTCACCAATACGCTGATTTCCGTAGGTCTGATCGAGGCAATGGCAATCATCGCAACGGTTGTCGCTCTGATCATGCTCTATGCTAACCCGCTCATCAAATAATTTTTTTGGTGAAAAATGACAAAAAGGGGGGGCATAGTAATTGATCGAGTTAAATATGACATTCTTTGCGCAGATCATTAACTTCGTCATTCTCGTAGTTCTGCTGCGCGCTGTGGCTTATAAGCCGGTCGTCAACATGCTCAAAGCCCGCGAGGATAGAATCAAAGAGAGCCTTGATAAGGCAGATGCTGATGCAGCGGAAGCTGATAAGCTGCTGGCTGATTACAAAAAGAAGCTGGCTGCTGCCAACATCAAAGCTGAGGATATTATCCGCAACGCGGAAAAGCGCGCCAGCGAAGAACGCGAGGCCGCTCGTGCTGAGACGAAACGCGAAATTGAGCAGATGAAGAAGGCTGCTGAGGCTGAAATCCAGCGTGACCGTGAGCGTGCTGTAGCACAGCTCCGCGGTGAGGTCGTGGCTCTGTCCATGGCTGCTGCTGGCAAAATCATCTCCAAAAACATCGATAAAGCTGAAAATGAGCAGCTTATCACGGATTTCGTCGATAAGCTCGATAAAGATAAGATTGGTGATCTGCCATGCTAAACTTACAGCTTGCACGCAAATATTCCACGGCAATCTTTGAGATTGCCCAGGAGGAAGATAAGCTTGTGGAGTATGGCAGGGAATTGGCGGATGTCCGCAGCGGTCTTGCCACCGTACCGGCAGCAACTGCCTTCCTTTCCAATCCGCAGGTCGAGACAAAGGCTAAAAAAGAGCTGATTCAGAAACTCTTTGAAGGCGAGCTTTCCGCGAACGTGTACAACTTCCTGATGCTGCTGGTGGACAAGCGCCGCATTGCGCTGTTCGAGGCCATCGAGGATTCGTACCGCGAGCTTTCGTATGAGGCCAGAGGCATCCTGATTGCGGATGTGACGACGGCAGCACCGGTGGACGATGCCCAGGCTTTGTCTATCAAGACTAAGCTTGAGAGCATTACCGGCAAACAGGTGGAACTCCGCCTGCACGAGGACAAGGACATCATCGGCGGCGTGGTTGTCAAGATTGGCGACCGCCGTATCGATGGCAGTGTCGCTGGACGTCTCGAATCGCTTAAAAAAGAACTACTGGCTAACAATTGATGAAACTGGGGTGACAGCGAAGTTATGAAAATGAATCCGGAAGAAATAACAGCCATCATCAAAGACCAGATTAAGAACTACAACGTAGACCTTAACGTCGATGATGTTGGAACGGTTATCGAAATCGGTGACGGTATCGCTCATATCCATGGCCTCGAGAAGGCAATGGCTGGCGAGCTGCTCGATTTCGGCAATGATATTTATGGTTTGGTCCTGAACCTTGAGCAGGACAACGTCGGTGCCGTTATCTTAGGCGGTGAGACGAAAATCAAAGAGGGCTCGCAGGTAAAACGCACGGGCCGCATCATGCAGGTGCCGGCAGGCGAAGCTATGATTGGCCGCGTTGTCGATGCTATCGGCCGTCCAATCGATGGCAAGGGCGAAATCAAAGCCGAGACCATGCGTCCGGTTGAGTACCATGCACCGGGCATCGCTGACCGTAAATCGGTCCATGAGCCGCTGCAGACTGGTCTGAAGGCTATTGATGCCCTCGTACCAATCGGCCGTGGCCAGCGCGAGCTCATCATCGGTGACCGCGGTATCGGTAAAACGGCTATTGCCGTTGATACGATTCTGAACCAGAAGGATCAGGATTGTATCTGCGTTTATGTTGCCATCGGCCAGAAGGCATCGACGGTTGCTCGTGTCGTCAAGACTCTCGAAGAGGCTGGCGCTATGAAGTACACCATTGTCGTTGCGGCTACGGCTGCTGACAGCGCTCCGCTGCAGTACCTGGCTCCTTATGCCGGTGTTGCTATGGCTGAGCACTTCATGTACCAGGGCAAGGCCTGCCTCTGCGTATACGATGACCTTACGAAGCATGCAGCTGCCTACCGTGCTATGTCCCTGCTGCTCAGAAGACCGCCAGGGCGTGAGGCATATCCGGGCGATGTATTCTATCTGCATTCCCGCCTTTTGGAGCGCGCAGCAAAACTCAGCGATGAACTCGGCGGCGGTTCCATCACGGCTCTGCCAATCATCGAGACCCAGGCTGGTGACGTTTCGGCTTATATCCCGACCAACGTTATCTCCATCACCGATGGTCAGATCATGCTGGAGACCAACTCCTTCTACTCCGGTATCCGTCCGGCTATCAGCGTCGGTTTGTCGGTATCCCGTGTCGGTGGTTCCGCACAGATTAAGGCAATGAAGCAGGTCGCTGGTACCATGCGTCTTGACCTGGCTCAGTATCGTGAGCTGGCTGCCTTCTCGCAGTTCGCTTCCGATCTGGACAAGGCAACGAAGGCACAGCTCGACCGCGGTGCTCGTATGGTAGAGACGCTGAAACAGGCTCAGTACAGCCCGCTCTTAGTCCAGGAACAGGTCATGGTCATCTATACGGCTGTCAAAGGCTTCCTGACCGATATTCCGGTGGAGAAGGTTGTAGAATTCCAGGATGATTTCCTGAAATTCATGCGCACGCAGCATCCGGAAGTCGGCAACAAGATTATCGAGCAGAAGAAACTCGATGATGCCCTTGAGGCTGAACTTTCGAAGGCTATTGAGGAGTTCAAGGAAACCATCACATACAAAATGGCATAAGACAGCGAGGTGATTCTTTTTGGCTAGTTTACAGGATATCCGCCAGCGCATCAAAAGCGTAAAGAGTACCAAGCAGATCACGAGTGCCATGAACATGGTTGCAACTTCGCGTTTGCGTCATGCAAAGGAAGCAGCTAGTGCTAATCGCCCGTATGCCGAGAAGGTTATGGAAGTCGTGAAGGAAATCGCCGCGAATGCCGGGGCTGATTTTTCCCATCCGCTTCTCGAGACCCATAAAGAGGGCAAGAAGCTCATCTTGTTGGTCACGGCCGATAAAGGACTGGCTGGCGCTTATTCCGGCAATGCCTGCAAAGCAGCAGAAGCTATTGTAGAATCGAAGGACGACACGGAACTCGTCGTGGTAGGACGCAAAGGCGTCGCCCATTTCAAGAACCGTGGTTATAAGATCGCTGAGAGCTACATCGGCATCAGCGAGCGCCCGTCCTTTGAAAATGCCCGGAATATTGCAGATGATATCGTGGAGCGCTTCAAATCCGGGCAGTACCGGGAAGTGCAGATGGTCTATACGAAGTTCATTTCCGCCATCAACTGTGAGCCGCAGTCCGTTCAGTTGCTGCCGTTCCAGTCTGATGCTGGGGAGAATACGGGAGTTCATGCAGAGTACATCTATGAGCCGGATGCGGCTACGGTACTTGGCTTCTTGCTTCCGCAGTATCTGTATACGACGGTCTACGCGGCTTTGCTGCAGTCCGCTGCATCGGAGCTGAGTTCCCGCATGAATGCAATGAGCAACGCTACGGATAACGCGGAAGAACTCATGAGCAAGCTGGACCTCTACTACAACAAGGTACGTCAGGCAGGCATCACCAACGAGATTACCGAAATCGTTGGCGGCGCTGAAGCTCTGAAATAAGAGCATCGTTAGGAGGTTTACCATTGGCAACAAAAGGTAAAGTTGTACAGGTTATCGGACCTGTCGTAGATATTGAATTCCCCGCAGGTCAGCTGCCGGAAATTCTCAATGCAATCACGATCAAAGGCAAAGCTGGTGATGTTGACATCGACCTCGTCGTCGAGGTTATGCAGCATCTGGGTGACAGCGTAACCCGCTGCATCGCTATGAGCTCTACCGATGGTCTTACCCGTGGTATGGAAGCGGTCGATACTGGCGCTCCGATCACGGTTCCGGTCGGCAACGAAGTTCTCGGCCGTATCTTCAATGTCCTTGGTCAGACGGTTGACCATGACCCGACTCCGGTCGGCAACAAGGAAGCTTGGCCGATTCATCGTCCAGCTCCGAAATTCGATGAGCAGGAGACCAGCACGCAGGTCCTCGAGACCGGTATCAAGGTCGTTGACCTTATCGCTCCGTATGCCCGCGGTGGTAAAATCGGTCTGTTCGGTGGTGCAGGCGTCGGCAAGACGGTCCTCATCATGGAGCTCATCCACAACATCGCCAAAGAGCATGGCGGTTACTCGGTATTCGCTGGTGTCGGCGAGCGTACTCGTGAGGGTAATGACCTCTGGGGCGAGATGAAGGAGTCGAAGGTTATCGACAAGACCGCTCTCGTCTACGGCCAGATGAATGAGCCGCCTGGAGCACGTATGCGCGTTGCTCTGACGGGCCTTACGATGGCAGAGTACTTCCGTGATGTCCAGCATCAGGACGTGCTGCTGTTCGTCGACAACATCTTCCGTTTCATTCAGGCTGGTTCGGAGGTATCCGCACTGCTCGGCCGTATGCCGTCGGCAGTAGGTTACCAGCCGACGCTGACCACGGATATCGGTGCTCTGCAGGAGCGTATCACGTCCACGAAGCAGGGTTCCATCACGTCGGTTCAGGCTGTCTATGTCCCGGCCGATGACCTTACGGACCCGGCTCCGGCAGGTACGTTTACGCACCTCGATGCAACGACGGTTCTTTCCCGTCAGATTGCTGAGCTCGGTATTTATCCGGCCGTTGACCCGCTCGATTCCACGAGCCGTATCCTGAACCAGGAAGTCCTGGGTCAGGAACATTACGAAGTTGCTCGTGGCGTTCAGGCCGTTCTGCAGAAGTACAAAGAGCTGCAGGATATCATCGCCATCCTCGGTATGGAAGAGCTTTCCGATGAGGATAAACTCACGGTATCCCGTGCGCGTAAGATCCAGCGTTTCCTCTCGCAGCCGTTCCACGTTGCTGAGGTGTTCACGGGTTCCCCGGGTAAATACGTACCGCTCAAAGAGACGGTTCGCGGTTTCAAGGAAATCCTTGAAGGTAAATATGACGACCTGCCGGAGAATGCATTCTACATGGTAGGTACGATTGATGAAGCTGTGGAGAAAGCTAAGAAACTTAAAGAGGAGGAATAATCTATGGCGACTATCAAGCTAGAGATTGTCTCTCCGGATAAAGTTGTTTACTCCGCAGACATCAGCATGCTCATCGTCCGTTCCACGGGCGGCGAGCTCGGCATTCTGCCGAAACATGCTCCGCTGGTTACGGGGCTTGTGCCCCATGCCATGCGCGTGCGCTTAGGCGCTGACCGCGATGAACAGCTTATTGCGGTAGCTGGTGGTTTTATGGAAGTTACGCCGGATAAGATTACGGTGCTGGCTACGGCAGCTGAGCAGCCGATTGATATCGACATCAATCGCGCTAAAGATGCCATGGCTCGTGCCAAAGAGCGTCTGGCCCTTCTTCACCAGGGAGCACCTGAAGCTAAGAATATCGATGTGGAGCGGGCTCAGCTCGCTATGCAGCGTGCCATGGCACGTCTGCGGGCAACGAAGACCGAGTTTCAGGAATAAAAACGCAAAAAAAGAGCTATCCAAATGGATAGCTCTTTTTTTGCGTTTATTTATTGAACTGATGCCAGAGGGCCAAGCAGAACATGCCAATGGCAAGGCCCATGGAACAAAGGCTGGCCCGGTTCACATAGATGCGGGCATTTTCGGAAATCTTTGCGTGGCGGTAAATATAGGTCATGCCCAGGGAGAAGGTCAGCAGGACATACATGGCCCGGTTAAGGGCATCAAACTGCTGCCAGCCAAACAGGGTTACTACCAGCGTGAAGGAAATGACAGCAATCAGCAGATAATCCTTGCCGATTTTTTCCTTTTCTTTTTTGCGTGGGTCTTCAACTTTGGGATAGACTTTTTTCTGTAATTTTTTATATTGCTTTGCCATAATGGAAGCTCCTTTGCTATAAAATCAACAAAAACATTATACCATGACACGATGCAACGATACAAATCGTGAGGCATATTTTCGGATTCGGTGCGAAGATAGCAGGAATACGCTTATTTTGCGCGAAGATTATAAATACTAATATGCCGGAACTCGCCTGAAAGGATAAGGTGAATAACGATGAACATCGGAGCAGTAGGAAAAAAACTGGCAGCAAAAACGGATTTTTTGCCCGGCGGTTTCTTTATTTATAGAGCGGATGAATCGGAAGAAATCTTGTATGCCAACGAGCAGGTACTGAAGCTTTTTGAGTGTGAGACTTTTTCGGAGTTTTATCAATATGTGGGCGGTAGTTTTCGCGGCATGGTCAACCGCAACGAATTGGAGGCAGTGGAGCAGGATATTGCCTATCAGGTGGATAATCATGACAAACGGTTCGACCACGTGGCTTATTTTATCACGACGAAGAAAGGCGCCGTTTGTTACGTGGAGGATTTTGGCCGCTTGATTGATGACCCGGAAGAAGGGCCTCTTTATTACGTCTTTATTGCCGATGTGGAGATAAAGTCGCAAACCTTTGAAATCGACCGGGTGACAGGGCTTATGAGCTTGCGGCGCTTTTTAGAGGCATCGCAGAAATTGCTGCAATGTATGATGAATTCACCGGTGACGAGACCGGTGGCCTTCATTTTTGTAAACATACATAATTTCAAGCACTATAATATTCGTTATGGGCTTGAGGCTGGGGATGCCTGCCTCAAAGCAGTGGGGAAAATCCTGCAGGATATTTTTCCGCAGGATTATGTGGCGCGCCTTAATAATGACCACTTTGGGGTGTTGACACAGGAAAATAGCATTCAAGAGCGTCTGGAAAAGGTCCGAGAAGCGATAAAAGCGATAAGCGATGAAATACTGCTGGAGATGAAGGCCGGGGTATTTGAGTGGGATGACAACCAGTCGATTCAACCCATTGTCGCCCTGGATTATGCCAAGATAGCCTGTGACAGCATCAGGAACAAGATTACCGCTTCGGTGCAGTATTATTCCAAGGAGATTCATAAGCAGCTGGAAATCTACGAATACGTATCGAGCCATATCGACGTGGCCCTTGAGTACCATTGGATAAAGCTCTATTATCAGCCGGTGGTTCGTACGCTGTCGAAGGAGCTTTGCAGCATGGAGGCCTTGGCGCGCTGGGTAGATCCCATCTATGGCTTCTTGAATCCTGGCCAGTTTATCAGTGCCTTGGAGGACAGCGGGCAAATCTATAAGCTGGATACTTATATCGTCCGGGAGACCTGCCGGTTGATGCGGGAGCGCATGGATAAGCAGTGGGTAGTCGTGCCGGTGTCCTTCAATCTGTCGCGGCTGGACTTTTTGCTTTGTAATATTTTCCAAGAAATCGAAGAATCCGTGGACAAGTACCGGATTCCACGGTATATGATTCATATCGAAATTACGGAGAGCATGCTCTTTGATAATGGGCTCTGCATGCAGGCGGAGATACAGAAATTCCATGATGCCGGCTATCAGGTCTGGATGGATGACTTCGGCAGTGGTTATTCGTCCCTTAACGTTTTGAAGGATTATCAATTCGATGAGATAAAACTGGACATGATGTTTTTATCTTCCTTCAACGACCGGTCGCAGGCCATCTTGACTTCGACGGTGGATATGGCCAAGAAAATCGGCATCCAGACTCTGGCCGAAGGCGTGGAGACGGAAGAGCAGTTTGAATTCCTGCGCAGCATTGGCTGCGAGAAGGTGCAGGGATATCTGTTTGGCAAGCCGCTCCCGTTCCAGGAATCCATTGACAATATCATCGGCAAGGGGTTAAAGATTGCCTCGCTGGATTGGCAGCAATACTACGATGCGGCTGGCCGCATTAATGTGATCACCGATCAGCCAACAGCGATTTTTGAAGATGATGGAAAAGTATTTCAGGTTTTATATGCCAATGGGGCCTTTTTTGAACAACTGAAAGAAATGGAACTTCATGGAATTGCCCAGCTTGAGCGCATGATAAATGCGGCTTTTTCCCCACTTCATTTGCGGCTTAGGGAATTTGTCGACAAATTGAGGCATCATAAAAAAGAAGATGTGATGTTCTATTCCAATAACGGGCAGTATCTGATGTTGAAATTTGAACGCTCGGCGGAGTATGAGCATAAATGCCTGTATCGGGTCACTCTTATCAATCTGTCATCGGATAGCGAGAATGTGGCGAAGCAGCGTTTGGATCGGGTGATGCGGGAGGTCAGTCGGCTGTTTGAGGATATTGTGCTGATTGACTTTGAACGGGATTGTGCCGAGCCGGTGCTCTTTTCCAAGCAGGGAGAAAGAAGGGCCCAGAGCAATGCGTATGGGCTCAAGGACTATTGCCGGTATATGGTGGAGGAACTGCTTCATCCGGATGACCGGCAGCGGTATTTGGATTTTGTGAGTCGGCTGGACGTACATGAGCGCATCGCCGAAAGTCAGGTTGGTTTTGTTGAGGGGTTCTTCCGGACGAAAAATCAGGATGGTACTTATTCCTGGCGGCAGTATAATTGGTTGCATCTAGACAATAATTCTGATAATCTTGTATTGTTGTGCATAAAACGAGCAAACCTCGAAGATATGGCCTTAGTGGAAACCATCATGCAGATTGAAAATAAGGACATGGAAGGGAAAGAGACTTTTTCCTTGGCCCGGCGCAAGCAGCAGCAGCAAGCCATGCTTTGGCGCAATCTCATGCGGCAGACTCAGGACTGCTATTTTTGGAAAGATGAAAATCGGCGGTTCTTGGGCGTAAGTCAGGCTTTCCTCGATTACTACGGGATAGAATCCTTAGAGGATATCGTAGGCAAAAATGACGAGGAAATGCACTGGCACGTGGATGACCAGCCTTATAAGAGCGATGAATTGGATGTGATTGCCAAGGGCCAGGTGGTTCGCGATGCGCCGGGGAATTGCATCATCAAGGGGATTGCCCATTCGATTGTCTGCAACAAGTGGCCGCTGTATGACCGCGGCCGGATTGTTGGCCTTATGGGATACTTTCGGGATGCGGACAGGCTGCAGCAGCGCGTGGCAAGTATTTTAAGCGATGTCCGGATGGATAAGGTAACAGACCTCATGAATGAAAAGGGCTTCTATGAGGTGTATTTGGATTATGAGGAGCAGATGCAGTATCACGGCCGCAAATTTGGCCTAATCCTCGTAAAATGGGAGGATTACAGGAGCCTGATGGCCCAGGAGAAACCTTCGCTGGTGGATGAGTATTTGCGCCTGATTGCCGATATGCTGCGCAGCAGCTGTGGAAAAGAATGCTCCGTAGCGCGGATAAAGGGCGGACTGTTTGGCGTTCTTAGCTACTTTGAGCGGCCTGGGGAACTGGAGAATCGGGTGGCAGATATTCAACAGCAGTTTCGGGGGGCGGTTCAAGTGCAACAACAGGTGGTAGAGGTAAAGCTTTTGTGCAGTATCACCCTTTGTACAGAGGCAAATTCCATGGAGAAACTTTACAAGGTTGGCAAAAAGAAGTTGAAAAAGTGAGGATTTTGGATGCGGATCAAAGCGAAGAAAGAGCGGCTGGAATCCCTCGATGTGTTTCGGGGACTGGCCATTGTATGTATGATAATGGTAGATGCTGTGCCGGATTTTGAGCAGGCATATCCTTGGATGCTTCATACAAAGTGGCAGGGCATATCCTTTGCCGATATGGCGTTTCCGGGCTTTGTATTCGCCATGGGAGCGGCTGCTGCCATCTGGCTGCAAAAGCATGAGCGAGAATGGTGGCCCGAGATGCTGGGCAAGGTGATGCATCGGGCGGGCATCCTGTTCCTGTTGGGCATTTTATACAACATCATGCCGATTCTTTTTCAACACCTGTTCCTGCCAGGATCCGTACAGGTTTCCCTTTGGTCTGATTTGTGGGGGCAGGGAAGGCTGTTTGGTGTATTACAGCGATTGGCGATGGTTTATGTGGTGGGAATTGTGCTGGGGCGCGTTCTCCACACCCAAATCGATTTGCTTATGGCGGCCTTCTTTTTCTTGCTGGTGTCCTCGGTGGGATTCCATTGTTTTTCGCCGGATGCTCCCTTTGCGCAAGGGGATAACATTAGCTCGGCCATCGACCAGATCTTCCCGGGAATGGCTCATTGCTATATGGGAGCAGCCTTTGACCCGGAGGGACTCTATGGGACAATTGCCTGCACGGCTTCCATGCTTTTGGGAATGCTGGCGGGGCGGCTGCTGTTGGAGGGAACGCCAGAGGAGCTATTGCATTTGCTGAGCTATGGGCTCGTATTAGCTGGCGCTGGCGTTATTTGGAACCAGGTGGATATTATTAGCAAGCCCCTGTGGACGGCGCCCTATGTACTTTTCACCAGCAGTGCCTTTATGCTGGTGGCGTTCCTTTTGCAGGTCATGTTTTCCCTTATGCCAAAGCTGTCGTCTTTTTGCTTTCACCCCTTCCGCGTCTTTGGCATGAATCCCATTTTGATTTATATGCTGACAGGGGCAGCTCTCACCCTTTTGTGGCTGCTGCCGTCGCCGGAGATGGCACTTTTTCCCCGGCTTTGGAGCATGACGGTAAAGGGAATCGGGGAAATCCCCTTTAGTATCTTTTTGTTTACGGTCCTTTGGTGCTGTTGCTGGTGGGGGCTGGCAGAGTACCTGTATCGTCGCCGTATCTTTGTGAAAATTTAACGATAGCGGCGATTATTTGAAGTTTTTTCTTTTTGCTAGTCAAATTTGTAAATTTCTGGGGAAAATAGGACAAAAGGATTTGCATGATAGCGGGATGCTTGGTAAAATGTAAGTTACGATATTTACGAAACGAGGGAAGTCCGGAAGCGACCGGATAAGGAAATAGAGGATTAACAGGAGGCTGAGCTATGATTAGAGAACATCGCAGCAGAAGCAAACTCGAAGCTTATTATCAGAAATTCACGGAAGAGGGAATACTTGACCCGAACGTTCATCCCTGGGTGGCTGAGTCCTGGAAAAAGAGCCAGAGCCTTGCCATCAATCGCGAGAAAATGGAGGTGGAGCACAAGCTGTCCAAGGAGGAATTCCTAGAACTGCAGAACAAGCACCGTGATGCGATTGATTACTTGAGCAAGCTCAGCGAGGGAATTCGCGAGTTTTTCCAGGAGTACAATCTGAGCCTGCTGCTCGTGGATGCAGACTGCACGGTACTCAAGAGCTATTCGCTGCCCTTCTATCAGATGACCCCGGGAGAAATCGAAGGAACCCGCGTCGGTGTTGAAGAAGTCGGCACTTCGTCCATCTCCATTGCCTATGAGCATCAGACACCTTTTTGGATGTTTGGCCCGGAGATGTGGGTAAAAGAATGCCAGTTAGGTGATGCCTGCTCGGCACCGGTCAAGGTCAATGGTGAGTTCCATTACATCATTACCTTGGTATCGATGGAGCAGATTGCCATGCCGCAGGATGCTGTTATTTCCCTGCTGCTGACCATGAAGACCGCTTTGGAGGAGCATCTGACCGAAGCAATGCGCATTAAGGCCGAGGAAGCTATCCTCGATGCAACGCCCTTTGCTGTCTATCATGTCATGCCAGGTGGCGAAGTTGCCTATGCGAATCAGCTGGGCCATACGCGCCTTGAGGGCATCGGTGCCAAGAAAAATGAGGCCGGCCGCCATACGTCCAACCTCAACGATGTCATCATGAACTATCAGCACACCCCAATCTACAAGGGATTCCGTGGGGTGCCGTCCTACAATAAAGAAGTCACTTGGATTACGCCGGCCAAGACCTATGAAGATATTACGACGGTTGTGCCGTTGGAACGGGATGAGGACCAGGCAGTTCAGAGCGTCGTTGTCGTCTCCATGCCGATTGAAGATTTGCGCACGCTGGTGGCACATGCCGCTGGCTACACGGCCAAATACAGCCTCAATTCCATGGTGGGCGACGGTACCACCTTCCAGAGCGTCCGCAATAAGGCAGCCCGCGTTGCCAAGAACCACCATCATGTACTGATTCAGGGCGAGGCTGGTACTGGCAAGCAGCGCATGGCCCATGGTATCCATCAGGCAAGCTCCCGCGCTGCTGGCCCCCTTATTACCCTGCGCTGTGGTGATGCTACGCCAGAACTTCTCGAGCAGGAGCTCTTTGGCGTTATGTTGAATCCGGAGGTCAGCCATCAGGGCCGTTTGGAGCTTGCTTCCGGCGGTACGCTGTTCCTGGATGAAATCGAGAAGATGCCGAAGAACATCGCCCAGCAGCTGGCCCGTGCTCTGGATGAAGGCAAGGCTTGCCGTGTCGGCGAGTCCGTTGAGCGCACCATTGATGTCCGCATCATCGCGGCCTGCGATAGCGACCTCAAACGCCTTACGGAGCGCGGTCTCTTTGCCCGTGAGCTCTATGATATCGTGAGCCGCAGCGTGGTTCGCGTACCGGCCCTTAGAAGCCGTCGGGAAGATATCCCGGCGCTGGCCCGTCATATCATCGGGGAGCTGGCTGAGCAGCATCAGATGGAGTCGAAACGCATTCTGCCGGAGACGGAGAAAGTCCTGGAAGAATACGATTGGCCGGGCAATATCAAACAGTTGCAGAGCGTATTGGAATACGCTTTCTTCAACACGCCGGGGGCCGAAATTGGACCGGCTAACATCAGCTTGATGGGGGATGTTAAACCCGACAACAAGTGGAAAGAAGATAAAGAAGTATTCGTCAAGGCTTGGCAGGCAGCCGGCGGCAATGTCAGCCGTCTGGCTAACCTCTTGAATGTCAGCCGTGTTACGCTGTATCGTTACCTCAAGAAATATGGTCTGGAGAAGAAATAACGAGGATAAAGGAGCAAGATTGTGCGTTTAAGAAGAAAACCCTGGGTGGATGAAGCAATCCACGAATTTGATGCGTTTGTCATCAGCCGCGATCAGGAGATTGGTGAAGAGAAAAAGGGCAAATGGGCGGAGATTTTTGGCCGTCAGGCACCGCTTCATGTAGAGCTGGGGACGGGAAAAGGCGATTTCATCAGCCAGCTGGCTGAGCGCAACCCCGATATCAACTACATCGGTATCGAAGCCCAGCAGGATGTGCTCTATTCTGCTGCCAAAAAGATTGCGGAAAAGGAACTTACCAATGTGCGTCTGCTCGTTTTTGATATCAACAATATCGAAAACATCTTTGCCGAAGATGAGGTAGACCGGTTCTACATCAACTTCTGCGACCCATGGCCGAAGAAGCGTCATGCCAAACGCCGCCTGACTCATGTGGGCTTTTTGGAGAAATACCGCCGCCTGTTGAAAAAGCCGGGTGAGCTTCACTTCAAGACGGATAACCGTCCCCTCTTCGATTTTTCCCTGGAGCAGTTCGAGGAAGCAAATCTGCCGGTTCAGGATGTTTCCTTTGACCTTCATGCCGAAAACCGTCCCGACAACATCATGACCGAGTATGAACGCAAGTTCAGCGGTTTTGGTGAGAAGATTAACCGCTGTGAGGTTATCTTTCCGTAAGGGGGCAATATCATGCGGATAAGGAAGACCTTGTGGAGCAATGATGCTGAACCCATCATTGTCATCATGATTATCCTCCTGGTTTTGGGGACGATTAACGTTTTTAGTTCCAGCTTCGTCCTGTCGACAATTGATTATGAAACGCCATATCACTTTTTGATTCGCCATACCATTTGGCTGGTGGTGGGCTTGTTTGCCTTTGTCATCTGCCGGCGAATCAATTACCGGCGTTGGCGCAATTGGATGCCTATGCTGCTTATGGTGATGCTGCTGTCCCTGGCGGCCGTTCTGGTGGTGGGCAACAGCGTCAACGGTGCTAAGCGCTGGCTAGGAGTTGGTGCCATCGCCTTCCAGCCGGCGGAGTTTGCCAAGCTCTTGAGCCTGATGCTGGCCGCAGCGGTTCTGGCCAGCCAGATAAAGCGGGGCAAAGAGATATCGGTTGTCAATCTGCAGTATGGAATTATTGCGGTTATGGCAGGTCTTACCGAGCTGGAACCGGATTTGGGAACGGCGGCAATTATTTGCGGTGTTCCCCTAATCATGGCCGTGGTGGCTGGGATGAACGTTATGAAAATCGTTCGCCTGGGGGCCTTCGTTCTGGCTGGTGTAGTGGGGTTGATTTTCCTTCAGCCCTATCGCTTGAATCGAATTAAAATCATGCTTGACCCTTGGTCCGATGCTCAGGGCATCGGCTATCAGACCGTTCAGTCCCTGTCGACTATCGGCTCTGGTGGATTCTGGGGCATGGGACTTGGCGATGGCGTCAGCAAGTACGAATACCTGCCCGAGGCACATACGGACTTTGCCTTTGCGATTTTCTGCCAGGAGCATGGTTATGTAGGGGCCTTGATGGTCTTCCTGCTTTTCGCCTTGATGATTTTCTTCTGTGTCCGCATTGCCAACCGGGCCGAGGATGAATTTGGACAGATTCTGGCCACGGGTATCATGTTGCTCATTTTGGGGCAGGCCCTGGCGAATATGGCCATGGTCGGTGGCATGTTTGCCGTCGTTGGTGTACCACTGCCCTTTATCAGCTATGGCGGTTCGTCCCTGCTGGTCACGATGATAGCCATGGGAATCCTGCTGAACATCTGCGACCATGGGCACAAGCCACAGCCCAAGTTTGCCTCGAAGCAATCCGATTCGGATGAAGAGAAAAAGGACAAGGACGAACGTCCTTCCCTGCATCTGGTAAAATAACTATCAGCAATAAAGCAAAAAGCGCCCCACTGACTATTTAGTCAGTGGGGCGCTGTGTTTTCACGATTTATTTCTTTGCTTTTCGATCTTTGGCGCGTTTCTTGGACGCTTCTTCTTTAGCCTTGACCTTGTCGTCGATTTTCTTAGCCTGTTGATACTTGGCATAATCGACGCCCATGCTGGCCAGTTTGTGTTTGAAGGCCATGATGGGGTGACGCAGGAACATGCGCTTCTGGGAGGAACCCATGATATGCAGGAATTCCTGTGCCTGTTTGGAACCGAAGCAGTTGACGGTGCGGTCGCAACGGTCACAGATAGGTTTGGTGATACCGTACGGGCAGCGGTTCATCTTGGTCATAACCGTGGCGAGCAGTGCCGTGCATTTCGGGCAAAGGGTATCGCCGGAAGTTTTGTGATGGCTATGGCAGTAGATGCCGAAGGTCTTGCGAATGTTGGCTTTTTCTTTCGGGATGTTGTTCTTTATTTCTACCGGTTTCCTTGTCGGCAAGAAACGAGAAAAAATGCTCATATTGAATCACCTTTCAGTATGTTTGAAATAGGTCAAAGTTTTGACACTTCTTTTATTTTAAAGGTATTTGGGGATAAAAGCAAGTCTCCCTTGACTTCCCGATTTTTCATAGTAAAATTTAAAGGAGAGTAAGTTGGGATAAGTGTGTTTACCCGGAGGTGAGCAGTATTTCTTTCTTGAAACAACATGGCAAGGCAATATCCAATGTACTGGTGGTATTGCTGGTAATTGGTGCAATTTATACGAAGGTCCAGGAAAACGGAGCGGATTCCTTATTCAGGATGTCGGACTTGCAGATTTTGGCAGGAGCGATTTTGGGGTTGCTGGTAATTCGCTGGTTTAACAAGCGGCATAAGAAGTAGAAATAGGGAGGAACAGTATGGCAGCCCTCAACAATGAATCCCTGATGGATGGAAATGGTGGCATCAAGGAAGGTTCCCTGAAAAGCATCCTGACGAATACAATCGACACGATTGAAAACAGCAAATCGCAGATTTTTGAAATATACGAAACGGCCCGTACCGAGGTCGAAAACAGCAAAAAGCAGCTGCAGGAACTAAAGGAACAGGCCCGGAAGACCATTGACCGGGTGGACGAACTGGCCAAGAAAGAACAGCGCGAAAAACAGCATCTGGTCTTAGTCAGCGGCAACTTCCAGAATTATTCGGAAGAGAAAATCCGTGCCAGCTATGAAGCCGTCAAAAATGTTCAGGTGGAGCTTGGCGTGGAACGGGAGAAGGAACAGGCCCTGCGTCAGCAGCGCGACAAGCTGGAACTTCGCCTGCGCCATTTGCAGGTGATGCTGGTTCAGGCGGAGCATTTGGCACTGGCCATTGGCTCCGTGCTTTCCTATCTCAGTTCCCAGGTCAGCGGCGTGGTCTGGAAAATCGAAGCCGTCCAGAAGGACAAGTTTGTCGGGGCGCGCATCATCAAGGCTCAGGAAGAAGAGCGCTATCGCGTCTCCCGTGAGATTCACGATGGCCCGGCCCAGGATTTGGCTAACCTTATTTTCCAGACCTCGATTGCGGAAAAGCTCATTGATTATGACCCAGAGGAAGCTAAGCGTACTCTGCAGGAGCTTCGCCAGCAGATTCGCGACTGCCTCAGCAACGTGCGCCAGGTCATTTTCGACATGCGCCCCATGGCCCTGGATGATTTGGGGCTGGCACCGGCTATCAATCAGCTGGTAGGACGGCTGGCTTCCCGGGGAATCCTGTCCACGGATTTCAGTGTGGATGGCAAATCCTACGATTTGCCGAAGCACGTTGAGATTGCCATTTTTCGGGTGGTGCAGGAGGCACTGAACAACGTGGCCCATCATGCCGGGACGGATAAGGCCCGGGTTCGCCTGCTATATCGGCCTCAGGCATTATCCGTATTGATTGAAGACGAGGGCAAGGGCTTCGATGCTGAAGCCGATCCCGAGATTCCTGATGTTACTGCCGAGGAAATCCTGGCGGATGGTACCGACCATGCCGGTCAGTTCGGCATCATGGGCATGAAGGAGCGCGCCAAGATTATCGGGGCAGAACTCAATGTCCTGTCAACCGTTGGCAAGGGCACCCGCATTCATCTGCGTGTACCCAACAAGATTCCTGGTGCTAGTAAGGAAGATGTTAAGGTAGTTAATACTCCCGACAAGGGTAAAAAATCGTGATGAAAAAAGATCGTTCAATCCAATCAAATCAGCTAAGAGCGCCGATTGCGGAGGCTATGCAGGCTTACGCGCGAGACGGCGCTCTCGCTTTTCATACGCCGGGGCACAAACAGGGGCTGGGGGCCCATCCTTTGCTCAAAAAGCTCATTACAGATGAGGGACTTCGGGAAGAAGTCTCCTTGATGGAGGAGCTGGATGACCTCCACGAGCCGACGATGTGCATCCGCGAAGCCCAACAGCTGGCGGCAGACCTCTATGGTGCCGATGAGGCCTATTTCATGATAAACGGCACCAGCGGTGCCATTCATACGATGCTGATGGCGGCTCTCCGTCCCGGTGATACGGTGCTGGTGCCGCGCAATGCACATCGTTCGATGATTGGCGGCATCATTCTGGTGGGGGCAAAGCCTGTCTTCATCCAGCCGGAAATCGACGAGCGGCTGGGTATTGCCATGGGCCTTCGCCTAAGCGAGATCAAAAAGGCCATTGCGGTCCATCCTGAGGCCAAGGCGCTGGCCCTGGTTTACCCCACCTATTACGGCGTAACGGTGGATTTGCAGGCCATTGCCGACGAGCTGCATGCCCATAACATGCTGCTGCTGGTGGATGAAGCCCATGGCCCCCATCTGAAGTTCTCTGAGGCTCTGCCGCTCCAGGCCATCGATGCCGGGGCCGATATGGCGGCCCAGAGCACCCATAAAATTGTGGGAAGCATGACGCAGACCTCGATGCTGCTCGTAAAGGGGCCTCGGGTCAATGAGGAACGTGTCCGTCAGGCCGCCAGCCTGTTGCAGTCGACAAGTCCCAACCAATTGTTGCTGGCGTCCTTGGATATCGCCCGTCTGCAGCTGGCGGAAGAGGGTACCGAAAAAGTCAGCCGGGCCGTAAGGCTTGCTGAAAAGCTGCGCCAGGACATCAATAGAATTGACGGCCTCTGGTCCTTTGGTGCTGATTACCTGCAGACAGAGGGGGCATCTGGCCTAGACCTTACCAAGGTTACGGTCAGCCTGCGCCAGCTTGGCATCAGCGGGCCCCAGGCAGAAGAAATCCTGCGCCATGAATATAAGATTCAGTGCGAGCTTTCTGATGCCTATAATCTGCTCTTTATCATTTCCTATGCGGATACGGAGCATGAGACGGCGGTACTTTTGGCCGCGTTTAAGGAACTGGCAGCCTGCTATAAGGGAAAAGAGCAATTCTCGGTTCCGGCAGCTATGCCAGCTGTGCCTGTGCTGGGCATGACGCCGCGGGCGGCGTTCTTTGCTGACTATGAGCAGGTGCCCTTTGCAGAAGCTGCCGGCCGCATCGCAGCCGAACAGCTGATGTTCTACCCGCCGGGGATTCCGATCCTGGCGCCGGGGGATAGAATTGACCAGTCAAGTCTTTCCTATATCCGCGCCATGCAAAAGCTGGGACTCAAAGTGGTGGGCCCCCAGGATACCAATCTAAAGACATTGAAGGTAGTGAAAGAATCGTGAGCAAAGGAAAACTCATCATTATAGAAGCCGGCGATGGCTCAGGCAAGGCCACCCAGACCAAGGCCCTTTATGACCATTTGGTTCGCGATGGCTATCGCGTCCATCGCATCGAGTTCCCCGACTACGCGGCCGACTCGTCCATGCTGGTGCGCATGTACCTGCGAGGGGATTTCGGCGGCCATGCCGAGGATGTCAACGCTTTTGCGGCCTCGACATTTTTTGCTGTCGATCGCTATGCGTCCTTCCGCATGAAGTGGAAGGAATTCTACGATAACGGCGATATTATCCTGGCTGACCGCTACACGACCAGCAACATGGTTCATCAGGCGGTGAAGCTCACCGATGCCAGGGAGCGCGAGGCGTTCCTCGACTGGCTTTGGGATTTTGAGTTTGTGAAAATCGGCCTGCCTGTGCCGGATAAAGTCGTATTCCTCGACATGGCGCCGGAGGTTGCCGATAAGCTCATTGCGGCCCGGGCCAAGGAAACGGGGACGGAGAAGGACATTCACGAAAAGGATACCGGCTATCTGCACCGCTGTCATGCCGCCTATTTGGAGCTGGCGGCCAAATATGACTGGTCAAAAGTCATTTGCAGTGAGGGCGGGGAGCCGCGCAGCATTGCGGCCATCCATGACGAGGTATACAGGGCGGTTAAGACCGTACTTTAAACCAGAAGGATACGAGGAATTTTTATGATAAAAGAAGTATTGGTGGTTGAGGGCAAGATGGATGTGGTGGCTATCGATAAAGCCGTCGAAGCTGATTGCATCATTACGGAAGGATTCAACCTGAAGCCCCAGGCGCTCAAGAATATTGAACAGGCTTATAAAAAACGCGGCATCATCATCATGACGGATCCGGATTCGGCTGGCGAGCGCATTCGCCTGTATCTTTCGCGCCGTTTCCCCAATGCCAAGCACGCCTTTGTGCCGGTGGAAGATGCCACCGATAACGATGACATCGGCATCGAACAGGCCAAGCCCGATGCCATCCGCAAGGCGCTCGAGAAGGTGCGTACGCTGGACTGGGAGCCAACGAAGAATTTTACGGGAGCGGACCTCATCATGCATGATTTGTCGGGGGCTGATCGGGCCAGCCAGCGCCGTGCCCGTTTGGGAGCAATCCTCGGCCTTGGCTTTGCCAATGCCAAGACCTTTTTGAAACGGCTCAACCATTATGGAGTAACGAGAGAAGAATTTGCTGACGCTGTGGCGCAGCTTGACAAGGAGGAAGTATGAACCACCAGGATGAAGAAATTTTACAGCCGAAGATTGCCAGCCGTTCTGTAACCAATCACATTTTGAAGGCTTTTGGCCTGCGCATGAGCAAGAAACTCGGCCAGAACTTCCTGATTGATGCGAGCATCGTCCAGGGCATTGTCGATGCAGCGGAGATCCAGCCAGGAGAACGGGTGCTGGAGATTGGCCCGGGCATCGGCACCCTGACCCAAGGTCTTGCCGAGGCTGGTGCTGAGGTAACGGCTGTTGAGCTGGATAAGAAACTGCCAGCAGTGCTGGCGGAGACGCTCAAGGCCTATGACAACGTCACCATCGTGCCGGGAGATATCCTCAAGGTGAACATCCCGGAAATCATGGGGGAAGGCCCCTTCAAGGTGGCGGCCAATCTGCCCTATTACATCACGACGCCGATCCTTATGACCCTGCTCGAGCGTCATCTGCCGATTACGCGCATGGTCACCATGGTGCAGAAGGAAGTTGCCGAGCGCATGATTGCAAAGCCCGGTTCCCGGACTTATGGCGCTCTGTCGGTGGCGGTTCAGTATTATACGGAACCGGAAATTGTCCTCGACGTTCCACCGCGTTCCTTTATCCCCGCGCCGGAAGTCGACAGCGTCGTCATCGCCTGCAAGGTTCGTGAAACGCCAGCCGTTGACGTCATGGAGGAGAAGATGTTCTTCCGGGTGGTAAAGGCAGCCTTTGGCCAGCGCCGCAAAACTCTTTCGAATGCCTTGAAGGGCGGCGGCTTCCCCAAGGAGCAGGTTCGCGATGCCATGGAGGCTGCTGGTATCGAGATGACGCGCCGCGGCGAAACCCTTTCCCTCGAAGAATTTGCCAAGCTTGCCGATGAATTCACAAAGCTTGCAAAAAATGCTTAAATTTTTATTGATACTATGCAAAAAATGTTATACAATAGTACACGTGAAAAATAAAGTATGTAATATTGTAATGTTGTAATGTACAAGTATAACAGAAGGTAGGTTATGTTCATGGCAGAATCCGTCTGGTCTGTATTGCCACCAGTCATTACGATTGCGCTGGCTCTCTGGACGAAAGAAGTTTATATGTCGCTGATTATTGGTATTTTTTCCGGGGCGTTGCTCTTTACGGGGGGCAATATCTTAGAATCAATTCTGACGATGTTTGCGGTCATGTCGGATAAAGTTGGCGGCAATGTCAACATTCTCGTATTCCTGGTCATCCTGGGCATCCTCGTGGCCGCTATCACGCGCAGTGGAGCAACCCGCGCCTACGGGGAATGGGCGGCCAAGGCCATCAACGGCAAGCGCAGTGCTTCGCTGGTTACGGCCCTTTTAGGATTGGTCATCTTTATTGATGATTATTTCAATTGCCTGACTGTCGGTACGGTCATGCGTCCGGTTACTGACAAATTCAAGATCGCCCGCACGAAGCTGGCTTATATCATCGATGCCACGGCGGCGCCAATCTGCATCATCGCTCCGGTATCGAGCTGGGCAGCTGCGGTAGGTTCCTCGCTGCCGGAAGGCAGTGAGATTGACGGTTTTTCGCTGTTCCTGCAGACGATTCCGTTCAATCTCTATGCGTGGCTGACGCTTATCTTCATGGTCTTCTTGATTTGGACGGGCCGTGACTACAGCACGATGGCTAAGAGCGTTCGCGAGAGCAATGAGAATTTTGTCGTTCCAAAGGAATATCAGGATACGACAGGCATCAAGCATGAAGAGGAAGGCAATGGCAAAATCATCGATCTGTTGCTGCCGTTATTCGTTCTGATTGCGGCCTGCGTTTATGGCATGCTTTACACGGGTGGCATTCATGAGGGCAAGAGCATCGCCGATGCCTTTGCGAACTGCGATTCTTCGAAGTCCCTCGTGCTGGGGTCTTTCATTGCCTTTATCTTTACGGGTTTCCTCTATCTGCCCCGCAAAGTCATTTCGTTCAATGCCTTCTGCGACAGTTTCGGCTGGGGCTTTAAGGCCATGACGCCGGCAATCTTTATCCTCTGCCTTGCCTGGACGCTTTCGGGTATCTGCAGTGATAAATATCTGAACCTTGGCGGGTTCGTCGGCGGCATCGTCAGTGCCAACGCATCGCTTATCATGTTCCTGCCGCCGATTTTCTTCCTCGTGGCTATGGGCCTGGCCTTTGCAACGGGAACGTCCTGGGGAACTTTCGGTATCCTGATTCCGATTGCGGTAGCAGTTGTCGGCATGGACCCGAATATGCTCGTCGTCTGTGTAGCAGCTATCCTGTCTGGTGCTGTCGGTGGCGACCATGCTTCGCCGATTTCCGATACGACAATCCTCGCATCGGCAGGTGCGCAGTGTCATCACATTGACCATGTCAACACACAGCTGCCATACGTCATGACGGTAGCAGGCTGCTGTGTAATTGGTTACGTAGTCGACGGCATCACCGCCAATGGCTGGCTGGGCCTTGGCGCCGCCTTGGTATGTCTGGTCGCCGTAATGGTTGTCATCATGGGCAAGGTGTCATCGTTAGAGAAATAAAAAAATGGCTGAAGTAGCACAGATACTACTTCAGCCGTTTTTTTTATAAGCGTGTCCCGGTAAGTCAAAAGTTTAAAGCGTCTTTATCGTGAACTTGCACCAGATGGCATTGGTTATCAGCAGGGCGGCAACCAGCAGGAACAGGCTGCGGATGCCGATTAGGGCGGCTAGTTGGCCGCCAAAGAAGGCGCCGCTGAACATACCGATGAACTGGGCGGACTGGTTGAAGCCGAAGATGCGGCCCATCAGTGCTGGTGGGGAGAGCTGGCGGATGAGATTGTTGGTAGACGGCATGAGTCCGGCGATGGCGATGCCGTGGACGAAGCGCAGGACGCCAAGCTGCCAGGGGGCGGTGACGAATCCCTGGGGGATGGAGACGAGGCCTGAGAGCAGCAGGCAGGAGAACAGGATGCGTTCGGAGCCGATGCGGTCGGCGAGCTTGCCAAGCCGCGAGGCAAACAGCATGCTGGCAAAGCCCGCCGCGGAGAAGACTGCGCCGGATATGATGGCCAGATGGTCGATGTTGCCGGCGATTTCCTGGATGTAGACCGTTAGGAGCGGTGCGACACAGGTCAGGGAGAAGTGAAGCAGTACCGTGGTCAGGAATACGCCGAGGATTACATTGCGCTGCGGTAGGCGGCGAAACGATGGGCAGGGGCTGTCAGCGCTGGTGGTACGGACAGCCTTTTTTGTTTCGTGCACTTGGGTTAGGGCGAGAAAGCCCAGCAGGCAGCAGGTGCCGATGCAAAAGAAGGAATTGCGGAACCCGATGGTTTCACTGAGCCAGCCGCCGAATACCGGCCCCATAAGTCCGCCGGAAACCTGAGCGGTGAAGAACATCCCCATGGCCCAGCCGGAGTGTTCCTTCGGCGTTTCCTGTGCCAGCAGCGGGATAACGGCGGCTTGGAACCCGCTAAGACAGCCTTGCAGCAGGCGCAGGATGACGAGATGCCAGACGCTTTGCGCAAAGCCCATGCCAATCATGATGAGGCCGAGCCAGCCCGAGGCGCGCAGAATCATCGGCTTGCGGCCGAAGCGGTCGGATAGCCGGCCCCAGATGGGGGAGAAGATGGCAAGGCTGATGAAGTTGCAGCCAAAGACGATGCCGGCCCAGCGGGCCACATCAGCAGGATTATCGACGCCTAGTTCTGCGATATAGAGGGGCAGGATTGGCGCCATTTGGCTCATGCCGATGGAGACGATAAAGGATGCCACGCAGCAAATCAGCAGATTCTTTTTCCATAGGGGAAGGTTGGATACCATAAGAAAAGCCTCACTTTTATTGAAATCGATATACCATAAGGATAAGTATAGCACTATGCAATCAAAAAAGCAGTCCGCTGATTTTTCAACGGACTGCTTTTTTCAGAAGGGTTCCTGGATGACCAACGCCAGTGGCGGGTCGTTTTCGTTTTTGTTCCAGTGGAGATTGCAGGCGCGGGTGGTGGTGGGGCGTTCTTTATCCCAGTTGCTGAGGTCACAGGCGATGTATTCACTGCCTTCGCCGGAAAGTTTTTGGACGGGGCAGTCTGGACAAGGCGTCATGCGCTGGTGAAACAGTTCGTAGCAGGGATGGCCGGCAGAGGATTCCGACAGGGTCTGCCGTATCGCCTGATTGAAGTACAGAGGCATCAGGGTTATTTTGTCGACCACATAGACCATTTCCTGCATGTGGTCTAACAGGTCGCGAAGATGACTGTTTTGCTGGCGCAGCTTGTCATCGGAATAGGATGTCAAAAGGATGTTGCCCAGGATGACGGCGAAGATGCTCAGGGCGTGGAGGCATTCGTCATCAAAGGGGCGGGGCTGACGGCTTTCGAAGCCGATACAGCCCAAAGTATCGGAGCCATGGGTTATCATGCAGTGGGCAAAAGCGCCGAGGTGAAGGGCGGTTAGTGCTGGCTGATAACTGCTGGCAGCTTTGGTGGTGTCCTCATAAATGGACATGACCCCATAGGAGGTTGCCTTATAACGATTGAGAATCAAATCGTTGCGTTGGGCAATCTGGGAGAAAAGGCTGGTGTTATGGGCGGCGGATTTTAACGAAACGCCGTTGGGACTCAGCCACTCATAGGCGGTGGTATATTGATTGACATCCGAGTCAAAGAGGTCAAGGGCTACCCGGTCCAGATTAAAGCGCTTTCCAAACATGGAGAGGGACAGGGTAATCGTTGCATCCGGACTGTTGGTTTCGTAGAGGAGTTTGAAGATGAATTCAATCATATTGTCCTTAAAGGCTTTCTGCTGAAGGTCTTCAAAATCGTTGGGGACACGAGACTTGGCTGACGCCGCTTGGTTGAACAGACTGTTATGATAGATGACGTATTGATTTTTGCCCTTGCTTTTCGCTTCGTAAAGTGCCCGGTCGGCATGTTTGAACAGTTCCGCGTAATCGGTGCCATGTTCCGGGTAGAGGGATACGCCGACGCTGATGGAAAAGGGCAGGGTCTGGGTTCCGTTTTGGTATTGGCGCTGCAATTTTTGGATGAGCACTTGGCAGCGATTGTGGAGAATTTGCAAATCGTTTAGGTTGCGGAACAGCACGATAAATTCGTCGCCGCCGATGCGTCCTTTTATGTCCGATTGCCGGAAATTGTGATTGATGGCGCTACCCATGTCGGCAAGCACCGCATCGCCGAATAGGTGACCAAAGCTGTCGTTGATGTCTTTGAAGCCGTCGGCATCGATTAGCAGCAGACCAGCCTGTTCGGTGTCGGTAGCGAGGGAGTCTAAGTATTCGGAAATGCGATGACGGGAGGTCTCTTTGTTGAGCAGTCCCGTGAGTTTATCGAAGAAGGCTTCATGTTCGATGCGCTGCTGCCAGAGTTTTTGCGCCTGAATGTTGCGGATGTTGCCGAAGGCGACCACCGGCTGCTGGTCATCGAAGTAGGTGATGATATGGATTTCAGACCAGAGGTAGTCGGATTTCTTATGACTGCGAATCCGGATTTTGCAGGTTTGGTTACAGGTGCGGCCTAAATAGCGGGAGCAGCTGTGATATATTTTATGTAGGAAATAGCGGAAAATGTGAAGGTCGTCGGGATGGATAAGACCGGAGTGCCAAAGCCTGGTGGAGGCATTCAAGAGACCGGTTCCAATATCGTAAGAGTGGTTTGGAATTGGCTGTTTCAATTCCAGTTTATCGGCTCTTAAGTCCCAACGAAAGTAAATTCGCCGGTCAAAATTTTCCAGTGCCGAAAAAACATCGTCGCCGAAAGCCGTGGGTATCTGGCGTTTTGTTGTGCTCATAGTGATTCCCTTCTAATGAGTTAATAATCTATTTGTAATTATAGCCGATATGGGACATATTTACCAATGAAATATAAGCAGTTTATAAAAAATAATAAGCAAGTAATTGCTAATCCGAGAAAAATTCAGTAAGATAGGGTAAAGAATCAAGAATTAAGGAAAGCGAGCGAAGGCAATGAGCATTTACGAATATAAGACTAAAGGCACTTGTGCAAGAAAGATTACGGTGGAACTCGATGGCAAAGTCATCAAGAAGGTGGCCTTTGAAGGTGGTTGCAATGGCAACCTCAAGGGAATTTCCAAACTGGTAGAGGGGATGGATATGGATTTTGTCATTGAGCGCTTTACCGGCAATACGTGCAACGGCAAGCCGACCTCCTGCCCGGACCAGTTGTCTGTTGCACTGCGGGAGGCTTATGAAGCCGAGCAGAAAGAAGGATAAACATGATTTTTGACAGTCATAGCCACACGGAATTCTCAGGGGATTCGGAAATGAAGGCTGCCGATGCCTTGGCGGCGGCAGAGCGGTTGGGATTAGGACTGGTATTCACCGAGCATTTGGACCTGGATTATCCTGGGGAGATTGATTTTACCTTCAATCCCGATGATTATTGGAACGCCTATGAGCGCTTTCGCGGCGGCAAGCTCCGGCTGGGGGTGGAAGTAGGCATGCAGGCCTCCACCTGTGATCGCAGCCGCGAGTTTACCGAATGGCTTCCCTTTGATTTTGTCGTTGGGGCAATTCATATGGTGGATGGCAAAGATATCTATTATAAGGAAAGCTATGGTGAGTTTTCCAAAGAGGACTTTTACCATAGGTATTTTGCCGCTATGGCTGATAATGTACGCCGTCATACCTTTATTGATGTTCTGGCCCATATCGATTATATTGCTCGGTATGCGCCCTACGACAATCCGGAGCTGGAGTACGGGAATTTCACCGCGGATGTGGATGCGGTTCTGCGGGCAGTGGTGGAAACCGATACGGTGCTGGAGCTGAATACCCGCCGGCTCAGCAGTGCCCGGGCGCTGAAAGAACTGGTTCCCATTTATCGGCGGTATCGGGAGCTGGGGGGGCAGGAAATTACCCTGGGGTCAGATGCGCATACGGCGGATGCTATCGGCGCGCATTTTGATTTGGCTCTGGACTTTGCCGATGCCTTGGGGCTGTCGGTGGTTACGTTCTGTGGCCGTTTGCGGGAAAGTTGTCAGAAATAATTCCTTGTACTGCTGCGGAAAAGGCGATATAATAGATTGAGATTCTATTTTTGATAGGAGGGCTAATGATGAAACACATCAAGACGGTCAACAAGCCATCGATGCAGGCTACGCTCAAGACGGGCGGCTGCGGCGAGTGCCAGGCTTCCTGCCAGTCCGCATGCAAGACTTCCTGCACGGTCGGCAACCAGGTTTGCGAGAAATAAGTATCGCATTGAAGCCTTCCCTTTTGGGGAAGGCTTTTTATTATGAATGATTTCTACATTTATATAGCAACAAAAAATTAAGGAGAACAAGAGACAAATGAAAGCAAGAATCCATAAATTTGAGCAGAATGGTACCTATATCCTGTTGGATATCAACAGTGGTGCTGTACATGTTATCGATAAGATGATTTATGAGATAATGGATACGTTTGAGGGAACGAACGATGATGCAGTCCTTAGGGCATTGGAGGGCAAGTATCCCCAGGCAGATCTCAAGGAAGCGCTGGAAGAACTTCACGAGCTGATGACTGCCGGGGAGCTTTTCGCCCCGGATATCAACGTACCGCCGACCTTCAAGCAGACGGGGCTGGTTAAGTCCATCTGCCTGATGATTGCTCAGGATTGCAACCTGCGCTGCAAATATTGCTTTGGTGATGGCGGCAGTTATGGTCAGGAGCGCGCTATCATGACGCCGGAAGTGGGCAAAAAGGCGGTGGACTATCTGATCAAAGCCAGCGGCCCGCGCAAACATCTCGAGATGGATTTTTTCGGCGGCGAGCCGCTCATGAACATGAAGACGGTGAAGGCTGTTACGGAATATGCGCGCCAGCGTGAGAAGGAAACGGGCAAGAAGTTCAAGCTTACGATGACGACAAACGGCATCCTGCTCAATGACGAGAACATCAAATGGCTCAACGACAATGACTTTGCGCTCGTGCTCTCCCTTGATGGCCGCAAGGAAGTTCACGACGCCATGCGTCCGTTGGCTGGCGGCCAGGGCAGCTATGACCGCGCAATTGCCAACTTCAAGAAATGCCTTGCGAGCCGCAAGGGCGGGGACTACGATTACCGTGGCGTTTACACTTACTTGCGCGGTACCTACACGAAGAACAATATGGACTTCACCAAGGATGTCCTGTCGATGAATGACGAGGGCTTTGACATCCTGTCGATGGAGCCGGTAGTCCTGAAGGATAATCCGCTTGGCTTTACTGAAGAGGATTTGCCGCGCATCCGCGAAGAGTACGATCGCTTGACGGAAGCTTATATGAAGCGTCATCGCGAGGGCAAGGGATTCTTCTTCTTCCATTTCAACATGGATCTTTCCAATGGTCCGTGTGTGGCCAAGCGCCTTTCGGGCTGCGGTGCTGGTCATGAATATGTGGCCGTCGCTGAAAATGGCGACCTCTATCCGTGCCATCAGTTTGTTGGCCGTGAGAAATACAAAATCGGTACGGTAGATACGGGAATTACGGATAAGGAAACGAGCCAGTATTTCCGTGAAAGCCACGTACTCAACAAAGAAAAGTGTGGCGACTGCTGGTCGCGCTTCTTCTGCTCCGGTGGCTGCCATGCCAATGCCGATCTCTTCCATGGCGATATTCGCAAGCCGTATGAAGTCGGTTGTGAAATTCAGAAAAAGCGTCTGGAATGTGCGATTTACGTACAGGCACTGTTGGCCCTGGAAAAGATGGATGATAATGACGATAAATAACCATAAATAATATTTATACATACGAACGAAAGTGACAAGTATATTTGCTTGTCACTTTTTGCTGTTTTGGGCAGGTGTTCCTATTGTTTATCTGCGTTTAGCGCGTTTGCAAAAGCGAAAGAGTATTGTTACCTATTCATACAGAAAAGTCAGAAAACAATGAAACCGATTCATATAATAATTGGTGAAATTTATGATAAAAACATTGACATTTCCTCTTTGCTTATTGTATTATTAGACCTGTAAGAACTGAACTTCTAAAGAATTTAGGGGGTATTTTTCAAATGGCAGTAAAAGTAGCTATCAATGGTTTTGGCCGTATCGGCCGTCTCGCATTCCGTCAGATGTTCGACGCTGAGGGTTATGAAGTTGTTGCAATCAACGACCTCACGAGCCCGAAAATGCTCGCACACCTGCTCAAGTACGATTCCACGCAGGGTAAGTACAAATATGCTGATACGGTTGAAGCTGGCGAGAACAGCATCAAAGTCAACGGCAAAGAGATCATGATCTATGCTGAGAAGGATGCAAAAGACATTCCTTGGGCTAAACATGATGTTGATGTTGTTCTTGAGTGCACTGGTTTCTACACTTCCAAAGAGAAAGCTTCTGCACATCTGGCTGCAGGCGCTAAGAAAGTTGTTATCTCCGCTCCGGCTGGTAACGACCTCCCGACGATCGTATACAACGTTAACCACACGACGCTGACGAAAGAGGACAAGGTTATCTCCGCTGCTTCCTGCACGACGAACTGCCTTGCTCCGATGGCTAAAGCACTGAACGACCTCGCTCCGATCCAGAGCGGTATCATGTGCACGATTCACGCTTACACGGGCGACCAGATGACTCTTGATGGCCCGCAGCGTAAAGGCGACCTCCGCCGCAGCCGCGCAGCAGCTTGCAACATCGTTCCGAACTCCACGGGTGCTGCTAAAGCTATCGGCCTCGTAATTCCGGAACTCAAAGGCAAACTGATCGGTGCTGCACAGCGCGTTCCGACCCCGACGGGCTCCACGACGATCCTCAATGCTGTTGTTAAAGGCAGCGTTTCCGTTGAGCAGGTTAACGAGGCTATGAAGGCTCAGGCTACGGAATCCTTCGGTTACAACACGGATGAGATCGTATCCAGCGATATCGTTGGCATGCGTTTCGGTTCCCTGTTCGATGCTACGCAGACGATGGTTAACCCGGTCGAGGGTGGCACGCAGGTTCAGGTTGTTTCCTGGTACGACAACGAGAACAGCTACACGAGCCAGATGGTTCGCACGATCAAATACTTCGCTGAGCTCGGCTAATTGTTTGATTCGTAACTGAATAAAACGAAGATCTTTAGAGGTCCGGCCTAAAACTTGGGCCGGACCTCAAATTTTTATTATGTAAAAATTATTTTGGAGGTTTCATAATGGATAAGAAAACCATCAAAGACATTGATGTCAAAGGCAAAAAAGTATTTGTCCGTGTTGACTACAATGTGCCGTTCGACGAAAACCAGAACATCACGAATGATACGCGTATGGTTCGCACGCTGCCGACCATCAACTATCTGCTTGACAATGGCGCTGCTGTAATCCTGGCTTGCCATATCGGCCGTCCTTCTGAGGCTCGTGAGCCGCAGTTCTCCACGAAGCACCTCGTTGCTCATCTTTCTGAGCTTCTCGGTAAAGAGGTTAAATGGGCTTCGGACTGCGTTGGTGCTGAGGCTGAGAAGGCTGCTGCTGACCTGAAGGCTGGCGAAGTCCTGCTGCTTGAGAACCTCCGTTATCACAAAGCTGAGAAGAAAAACGATCCGGAATTTGCAAAACAGCTCGCTTCCCTCGCTGATGTCGCTGTTGACGATGCTTTCGGTGTTTCCCACCGCGGTCATGCATCCAACGCTGGCATCGCTCAGTATGTCGAGGTTGTCGCTGGCTTCCTGATGGAAAAAGAGATCAACTACATCGGCAAAACGCTTGAGGCTCCGCAGCGTCCGTTCGTTGCTATCATCGGCGGTGCTAAGGTTTCCGATAAGATCGGTGTCATCAACAACATGATCGAGAAAGTCGACAAAATCATCATTGGCGGCGGTATGGCTCATACTTTCGATGCAGCTAAAGGCCTGCCAATCGGCAATTCCCTCTGCGAGCCGGACAAATACGATCTCGCTCGCGACCTCCTCAAAAAAGCTGAGGAGAAGGGTGTAGAGGTTATCCTGCCGGTTGACCTCGTAATTGCTGACAAGTTCGCAGCAGATGCCAATACGCAGACGGTTGATGTCGATAAAGTTCCTGAGGGCTGGCAGGCTCTTGACTCCGGCGTTAAGACGTCTGAAAAATATGTCGAAGCTCTCAAAGGCGCTAAGACGGTTGTCTGGAATGGACCGATGGGCGTATTCGAGTTTGATGCTTTTGCTAAAGGTACGCTTGCTGTTGCTGAGGCTGTTGCCAAAGCTACGGAAGAGGGCGCTATCTCCATCGTTGGCGGTGGTGACTCCGTTGCTGCGCTGAAGAAGACGGGCCTGACGGACAAGATTTCCCATGTATCCACGGGTGGCGGCGCTACGCTCGAGTTCCTCGAGGGCAAAGAGATGCCGGGCATTGCAGCTATCGCTGATAAATAATGACTGATTGATTAGGGAGGCTTTTATATAATGGCTAGAACTCCGATTATTGCTGGTAACTGGAAAATGAACAACACGATCGCGCAGGGCGTTGAGCTCGTAAAGGCTCTGGCTCCGCTGGTCAAAGACGCAACGGTTGACGTTGTTGTTTGCCCGACGGCTACGGCTCTGTCCTCCGTCGCTGCTGCTGTCAAAGGCACGAACATCCATGTTGGTGCGCAGAACGTTCACTGGGAAGCAAATGGTGCTTTCACGGGCGAAATCTCCACGGGCATGCTGAACGAAATCGGCGTTGACTATGTTGTTCTCGGTCACAGCGAGCGCCGTGATTACTTCGGCGAGACGGATGAGGGTGTAAACAAACGCGCTCGTGCTGCTTTTGCTGCTGGCATCACGCCGATCATCTGCTGCGGTGAGTCCCTCGAGATTCGCGAAGCTGGCACGTACATCGACCATGTCGTTGCACAGATTAATGCTGCTCTCGAAGGCTTTGAGGCTTCCGAAGTTGCGAAACTCGTCATCGCTTACGAGCCAATCTGGGCTATCGGTACGGGCAAAACGGCTACGTTCGAGCAGGCTGAGGAAGTCTGCAAAGCTATCCGCGAAGCTGTTGCAAAGAAATTCGGTCAGGAAGCAGCTGACGCTATCCGCATCCAGTATGGCGGCAGCGTAAAACCGGCTACGATCAAAGACCTCATGAAACAGCCGAACGTTGACGGCGCACTCGTAGGTGGCGCATCCCTGAAGGCTCAGGACTTCAGCCAGATCGTTAACTACTGATTCTTAGAAGGGTAGTATCTTAAAATGGCAAAACTCAAAAATGCACCGGTTGCACTCATCATCATGGATGGCTGCGGCCTCGGTGATAAAAGCGATAAGAACAATGCAGTACAGGTAGCGAACACGCCGGTACTCGATGGTCTTATGGCAAAATACAAGACGAGCCAGCTGCAGGCATCGGGCGAATACGTCGGCCTGCCGGATGGCCAGATGGGCAACTCCGAGGTTGGTCATACCAACATCGGTGCTGGCCGTATCATCTATCAGCAGCTCACGCGTATCACGCGCGATATCAAGAATGGCGACTTCTTCAAGAACGAAGCCCTGCTCGATATTGTCAATGGCGTAAAGGCCAACAATGGTGCTCTGCATCTTCTGGGCCTTGTTTCCCCAGGTGGTGTCCACAGCCATCAGGATCATCTCTACGCCCTGCTTGAACTGGCAAAGAAAAATGACATCAAGGAAGTCTATGTCCATGCTTTCCTTGATGGCCGTGATGTTCCGCCGCAGAGCGCTCAGCCGTTCCTCGAGGAACTTGAGGCAAAATGCAAAGAAATCGGCGTTGGCTGCATCGCTACGATCAGCGGCCGCTACTATGCAATGGACCGCGACCACAACTGGGATCGCGAGCAGAAGGCCTATGAGGCTATCGCTCATGCAGAAGGTGTAAGCGCTGATTCGGCAGTGGCAGGCCT
>NZ_JAILKR010000001.1 GCF_024693525.1 Selenomonas sp.
TTCGATTCTTACTGCCCCTGCCATATATATGGAGTGGTACTCAAGAGGCTGAAGAGGACGGTTTGCTAAATCGTTAGGCTGGGTAACCGGTGCGGAGGTTCGAATCCTCTCCACTCCGCCACTTGCAAATGTAAGCTCTGATTTTTTCAGAGCTTTTTTGTGTGCCAATAACGCAACTTAATATTATAGTAATTATTAGAAAATTATCGGTTATTTTTCAAATTGACATAGGTCTCTTTCTTTGTTATTCTTGTAACTGTCATATTACTTGTATAAGCCCGCTGATACGGTGCGGGCGTTTCTACAGGCAGCCGTAAACTGTCACAGTCTACAAGGGAAATTGCAGATGATTATACATGAGATTATTAATCATTGGAGTCTTTTCTTTTTGGGGCTGAGCATTTATGGAAGCCCAGAAAGAGGAGGCTTTTATTTTTATGCAAGCACAAATGGGTCAGCCGACCTTCCTGGAACGGTTCTTTAAAATCCGGGAGAAGCAGTCAACGGTCAAAACCGAAATCCTGGCTGGTTTTACGACATTTATCGCTCTGTCATATATCATGTTCGTTAACCCGAACATTTTAGCTGATGCAGGGATTCCGAAAGAGGCAGCAATCGCTTCGACGATTTGGATTGCTGCACTTTCGACGATGGTTATGGGAGTTTTTGCTAATTATCCGGTAGCCTTAGCACCAGGTATGGGGTTGAATGCATTTTTTGCGTATTATGTTTGTGGTGTTTTGCATTTGCATTGGACTGTGGCATTAGGAGCTGTTTTCTTTTCTGGTGTTTTGTTTTTGATTTTGACGGTCAGCCATATTCGCCAGGCAATCATTAATGCAGTTCCGCAGAATCTGCGCGTAGCCATTGGTGTTGGTATCGGTTTGTTCATTGCTTTTATCGGCTTGAAGGGAACCGGACTTATTGTAAGTGACCCGGCAACATTTATTACGCTGGGACATGTGACGAATCCGACGACGGCCCTTTCCCTGTTTGGTCTTGTATGTACGGGTGCTCTTATGGCCCGCAATGTTCAAGGTTCCATTTTGATTGGCATCGTATTGACAACGCTGCTTTCTATGGCAATGGGCTATTCGCCAGTTCCTCATTCTTTTTCGGATGTCGTCAGCTCTTCACTGCCCCATATGGGAGAGACTTTTGGCAAGTTAGACATTGTCGGAGCATGGAATTACGGAATCGTTTCGATTATTTTCACTTTTACCGTTGTTGAGCTGTTCGACAACATGGGAACCCTGATTGGTCTTACGTCAAAGGCTAAGATGGTGAAACCGAATGGTGAGATTGAAAACATCGATCGTGCTTTGACCACGGATGCCGTGGGCACCATTTGCAGTTCAATCTTTGGTACTTCGACAGTTACTTCTTATATTGAAAGTGCTGCTGGTATTGCTGCTGGTGGTAAGACAGGTCTTACGGCGGTTACGGTAGCGGTTCTCTTTCTGGTTTCGTTGCTCTTTGCCCCGCTGATTGGGTTGGTGCCGGGCTTTGCTACAGCTCCTCCGCTTATTTTGGTAGGGGCGCTGATGATGAGCGAAGTCGGCAAGATTAATTTCCAGGATTTCACAGATGGTTTGCCGGCATTTTTGACAATCATCATGATGCCTATGACATCTTCCATCGCGAATGGTTTTGCTTTTGGTTTTATCAGCTTCGCCTTTATCAAGACCTTGGGAGGGAAGTGGCGTGAAGTCAGCCCAATTATGTGGCTGGTCAGCATCGCCTTCCTCATCAATTTGTTTATGCGGTCGTAATCGTTATAACTCCGTTGGGACTTCTCGTCCTGACGGAGTTTTTTTTGATTCCACCGTCGACTTGCTAGGATTTTAAATAAATATGGCGAATTATATAATTAGCAAAATGCATTCAGATTCGGATATCAATAAAGGGGGAAATATTATATGGGGTTGAAGCAAAAGTTTGTGTTGTTGTCGGGGATTATGGGATTTCTGATGGCATTGGTGGCTATTGTTGGTTACTGGATGGCCAGCAGGGAATTGCAGCAGAGCGTGGATAGTGAGCTTAGAGCTACCGTTTCCCGTGAAGCGATGGAGCTTGATGGGTGGCTTCGGGAAAAGAAGGCTTTTGGCGTGGCTACGACAAACTATATGACCAGCTTGAATGGTAATTATGAAATCATGCATCGCAAGGAGACCTTAGGAACGACGATTACCGATAAGGAAATCCTTGAGATGACAGGTGGAACCGAAGACGGCTGGTGGGTTGGTTTCTACACTGGTGATAAGACTGGCAAGCGTGATCCGCGTCAGCGCCCTTGGTATAAGGAAGCAAAAGCCCAGGATGCGGCACTTTTCACGGAAGCTTATGTGGCTGCCAGCACGGGGAAATTGGTTGTTTCGGTAGCAGCACCGGTTAAAGCAGATGGCAAATTCATCGGTGCAACTTGTGTGGATATCACGTTGGATGCAATTACCGACCAGGTAAATAAGATGAAGTATCATGGCGAAGGCGCTGGTATCGTCATGGAGAAGAGCGGAAATATCCTGGCGACCTCCGGTGCAGGTGAGCCCATGAAGAGCTTTAAGGATATTGATGGTCTTGGCAATCATTTTGATGAAATGTTAAATAAGGGTGATGGCTATTTTGAGACGACGATTAACGGCGAAGATAAGGTATTTGCTTATCAGACCGTACCGTCAACGGGCTGGATTATGGGAATTTCGGTGCCAGCATCCTTTGTCTTTGCACCGCTGAAGCATTTGAAAATGATTTTTGCCTTGCTTACGGTGTTGGGGCTTCTTCTGGCGCTGGGCATTTGCCGTACCTTTGCAACGCGTATCGTAACACCGGTTTCCCGACTGGAATCCCACGCGTCGCAACTCGCCGATGGCAATTTGTCCATGAAAAAACTGCCGGTGGAATCTTCGGATGAGATTGGAGCTTTGACCGTTGCTTTCAACACTATGAGTGAAAATCTACGCAAACTTATCGCCAAGATGGCAGCAACCAGTGAGCAAGTAGCGGCTTCTTCGGAAGAGCTGACGGCTAATGCTCAGCAGTCGGCAGAGGCTTCGGTACATGTCGCCGAAACAGTAGCGGACGTATCCTCTAGCATGGACCAGCAGCTTAGTGATATCGATGGAGCTAAAAAAGATGTGGATACGGTTTATACCGATGTATCGGTGATGGCGGATAAGGCACATGCCGTTACGGAGACCTCCAATCGTACGGCAGAGGCAGCCCAAAAGGGTTCCCAGTTGATGGAAAACGCGGTAAATCGCATGGGCAATATCGAGCGCAGTGTTATCGCATCGGCGGAAGTGGTACAGAAGCTGGGCGAAAACAGCAATCAGATTGGACAGATTGTCGAGGCGATTTCGTCCATTGCCGAGCAAACCAATCTCTTGTCCCTCAATGCGGCCATTGAGGCAGCACGGGCTGGTGAGCATGGACGGGGATTTGCAGTAGTTGCAGAGGAAGTGCGCAAACTGGCAGCCGAATCTCAGGAATCGGCAGAACAGATTAAGGAGCGTATTGCTTCCATTCAGAAGGATACGCTTGAAGCAGTCAATGCCATGCAGTCTGGTACGGATGAAGTAAAGATTGGTACGGATGCTATTCGTGAGGTTGGGGAACAATTTGAAGGAATTCTCTCCATGGTCAATGGTATCAAGGCCCAGATGGGCGAAATCAATGATTCGGTGGAGAAGGTATCTACAGGAGCCAATAGCATTGTAGCAGCAGTGGATTCCATTGATACCATCAGCCGCAAGACTTCGGAGCATACCCAGGTAATTTCGGCGGCTGCCGAGGAACAGTCAGCGTCCAATGAAGAAATTGCTGCGGCTTCCCAGGCTTTAGCAAATATGGCAACGGATATGCAATCGGCAATCGGTAAGTTTAGGTTATAAGAACGGTTTTACAAACAGGCAGTCGTAAGATTTGCCTGTTTGTTTTTTATGGGAAAAGGCGAGAGGGAAAGAGAGAGTTTTTGCTTGACATCATCTAGGGGCTATGATAAACTTTTCTACTGTAGATGCAGTTCGTGCGTCTATTGGGCTTTATGCCCATCCCCAACCGCACAGCGGGGTTCCTAAATCAGCTGGCGAGTTCAGCTGTACCGCAGCTGGCGAGTAATCTATAGGGAGGTGTTTTTATGTACGCTATTATCAAAACTGGTGGCAAGCAGTACAAGGTTTCCGAGGGTGATGTTATCACGGTCGAGAAGCTGGCTGCAGCTGAAGGCGAGGCTGTTGTCTTTGACGAAGTCCTGACGGTTGTCAACGATGGTGATGTC
>NZ_JAILKR010000018.1 GCF_024693525.1 Selenomonas sp.
TTGACGAAGTCGTAATTGACTGATATATTATTAACAGGTGTTTTCAATATTATATTGAAGGAGTGTTTACAGATGGCAAAATTGAAAGTTATTGCAGCTTGCGGCAGCGGTATGGGTTCTTCCCAGATCATCAAGATGAAGCTTCAGAAGGTATTCAAGAAGCTGAACATCGAGGCAGATATTTATCATACGAATGTCGGTGATGCGAAGTCCCAGGCGAATAACTATGATGTCGTATTCTGCTCTGAGTCTCTGGTTGGCAACTTCAACGTGAAGGACACTACGACGGTCATCGGTCTTAAGAATCTGCTTTCCGAGCAGGAAATGACCGAAAAGATTGAGGCAGCCGGCCTGAAGAACTGACGCCTGATCCTAAGCGGAACCGGGATGAGATGGTTTAGTCCTGAACGGTTCCGTGATTCAATCGACACGAAAGAAGGGCTGTTGCATTTTAGGATTTATCCGGGAAATGTGACAGCCCTTTCTGTATAAAAATGTATGTAGGATAAGGAGGAAATACAATGCTTGAAGAATTGAAACAGAAGGTTTATGAGGCTAATATGCTCCTGCCGAAGCATGGACTGATCACGTTTACCTGGGGCAATGTATCCGGAATCGACAGGGAAAAGGGACTCTTTGTCATTAAGCCCTCCGGCGTAGAGTATGATCAGCTGAAGCCTGAGGATATGGTTGTGGTGGATCTGGACGGGAAAAAGGTAGAGGGGGATCTCAATCCTTCTTCCGATACGGAAACCCATCGCGTGCTTTATCGTGAGTTCCCCAATATCGGAGGGGTGGTTCATACCCATTCCCGCTGGGCTACTTCCTTTGCACAGGCAGGCATGGGGGTACGGGCCTACGGTACAACTCAGGCGGATTATTTCTATGGCGAGATACCCTGCACTCGGGATATGACTCCGGAGGAAATCAAGGGCGAGTACGAGTATAATACCGGCCTTGTCATAGTGGAGCGTTTCAAGAAATACGGTATTGAGCCGGACTATGTACCGGCCGTACTGGTCAAGAATCATGGCCCCTTCACCTGGGGAACGGATGCAGCCAATGCCGTGCACAATGCAGTGGTATTGGAAGAGGTTGCTTTCATGGCCTTCCATACGCAGGCTCTTACCGGAGACCGTGATTCCATGCCTCAGGTACTGCTGGAGAAGCACTTCATGCGCAAGCATGGCCCCAATGCCTATTACGGACAGAAAAAGAAGTGAGGTGTGTCCATGAGCAGTTATTTGCTGGGACTCTATGAAAAATCCATGCCGGGAACGCTGACCTGGGCAGAAAAGCTTCAAGCTGCAAAGAACGCCGGCTTTGACTATGTGGAACTCAGTATTGATGAGACGGATGCGAAGCTGGCCCGTTTGGATATGACAGACGGGGAAGTGGATGAAGTGATTGCAGCCATGCGGGCTGTGGGACTGCCGTTCCGTTCCATCTGCCTCAGCGGGCATCGCAAGTATCCTCTGGGCTGTCCGGATCCTGAGAAGCAGAGACGTAGTCTCGAAATCATGGAGAAGGCCGTAAAGCTTGCCGCACGTCTCGGCATCCGTACCATTCAGCTGGCCGGTTACGATGTATACTATGAAGAAGGCAGTGAGAAGACCAGGGCGGATTTCCTGAAGAATCTGAAGCTGGCCACGGAGATGGCAGCTAAAGAAGGCATTCAGATGGGCTTTGAAACCATGGAGACTCCCTTCATGGACAATGTGGACAAGGCCATGCATTATGTAAAGGAAGTGGATTCACCGTATCTCGGCGTATATCCGGATTCCGGCAATATTACCAATGCGGCCCTTCTTTACAAAGATGATGTTGCCGCTGATCTGGAACGCGGACGTGGTCATATCGTGGCAGTTCACCTGAAGGAAACCGTTCCGGGGAAATACAGGGAAATACCATATGGTACAGGTCATGTAGATTTTGATAAGATCATCCGTACATCCTGGGGGCTCGGAGTACGTCGTTATGTGGCGGAATTCTGGTACAAGGAAGGAACAGACTGGGAAGCTGAACTGAAGAATGCCAATGATTTCATTCGGGGGCATTTCAGTAAGGTTACAGAATGAGGAGGAATTACATAGAATGAAGGTAACGAAGAAGGCAATCGGTGAACTGGAAAAGTGCTATGCGCTGGCGATGCTGAACTATCAGGGAAAGGAACACTTCCTGGTGGCAGCAGAGAAAGTGAACCCCTGTTATCTCTATGATCTGGAAGGAAATCGGGAAGAGACGGTCTGGAAGGAACCGGGCGGCGTCATGACCATGCAGCAGGTTCCGGGAACAGACGGACAGTTCCTGGCTACCCGGAAGTTCTATTCTCCCAATGATTCCAAGGAAGCATCCATTGTCATTGTTACTCCGAGGGGGAAGGATGACTGGGAGATGCGCACCCTGGTGAAGCTGCCCTTTGTCCATCGTTTCGGCATCCTGCATGCAGACGGGGTCAATTATCTGATTGCCTGTGCCTTGAAGTCCGATCATGAGTATAAAGAGGACTGGCGTTTTCCCGGCAAGGTCTTCGGTGCAGTGCTGCCGGAGAATCTCAGCAGCTTCAACGATGATCATCAGCTGGAACTGACGGTGCTGAAGGATGACATGCTGAAGAATCATGGGTATTATGTCCATGAGGAAGAGGATGGTTCTACCAGCAGCATTGTTTCCTGTGATTCCGGCGTGTATCAGTTCTTCCCGCCTCAGAAGAAGGGCGGCGAGTGGCGTATCGAGCAGCTCGTTTCCGATGCTGCCAGTGACGGACTCCTTCTGGACCTCAACAACGATGGCGTGGAGGAGCTTTGCACGATTGCACCCTTCCATGGGGACACGATCAATGTCTATGAGAAAAAGAACGGCAAGTTTGAACTGGCCTATACTCATCCGGAAAAGCTGGAATTCCTGCACGCCATCTTCGGCGGACAGCTCTGCGGCAAGCCTGCGTGGGTCCTGGGACACAGGAAGGGCGAGCGCTATCTCCTGTCGTTCACCCATGATGAAAAGCAGGGGTATCATGCACAGGTCCTGGATCAGGGATGCGGTGCCGCAAATGTGCTTCACTATGTAAGGGACGGCAAGGATATCATCATTGCCACCAACCGTGAAGTGGACGAGATTGCCATGTATGAAATCAGTGAGTAATAACAGAAAATGACATCATGGAAACCTGTGACCGATACTCTTCGGCCACAGGTTTTTTCTTGGAAAATCAGTGCACTTGCGGTATAATTTAGATTATGAGTGTTTGAAGGCGGTGACGGTCATGGCGGAAGAGAAACTGAAGGGAGATTTTGTTCATCTCCATGTGCATACGGAATACAGTCTCCTGGACGGAGCCAGCCGGATCCCGGAACTCATTGCACGTACCAAAGAACTCGGGATGGATGCCATTGCCATCACCGATCATGGGGCCATGTACGGGGTCATCGATTTTTATAAAGAGGCGAAGAAGCAGGGCGTGAAGCCCATTATCGGATGCGAAGTCTATCTGGCTCCGGGAGACAGGAAAGAACGGTCGGAAGTCAATGGGATCCGCTACTATCATCTGATCCTGCTGGCTGAGAATCAGCAGGGATACCGGAATCTGGTAAAGCTGGTTTCCCTGGCCAATATTGAGGGCATGTACTATCGTCCGCGCATTGACAAGGAAATCCTGCGTCAGTATCATGAGGGACTGATCTGTCTGAGTGCATGTGTGGCAGGAGAGATCCCGAGAGCCATCATTCAGGATAATCCGATGCCAAGGGACGCCGGCTAGTGGTACACAAGGTGCCCATTCCTGAGCAGCCTGTCTGCATTACGGCCGCAGAAGCCGCAAGTTTTGCCTTTGCGGATGGCGAAGATATGCGCGAGCCTGGCGAGCGCCTTGCGGCCAGCTATGTCAATTTCTATATCTGCAACGGTAAGGTCATCGTGCCGCAGTTCGGCGATCGGATGGATGCGGAGGCTTTGCGTATCCTGGGCGATTGTTTCCCCGAGCGCAAGGTCGTGGGGCTGCCTGCCCGGGCTGTTATTGTCGGCGGAGGCAATTTCCATTGCCTGACCCAGCAGATACCAGCAGTATGATTTGATCAACGAGGTGATTCGATGCGAAATGTGACCGTAGCTGCCGTGCAGATGCAGATGACGGCTGACGTACAGGAAAATATCCAGAAGGCCGATGCACTGGTGCGCAAGGCGGCAAGGCAGGGGGCCAATGTCATCCTGTTGCCCGAGCTTTTCGAGCGGCCCTATTTCTGCCAGCAGCGGCAGTATGAATTCTATGACTTTGCCACAACGGCCGAGGAAAATCCGGCGGTGCAGCATTTTAAGCAGGTTGCCCGCGAGCTTGAGGTCGTACTGCCCATCAGTTTCTATGAAAAGG
Source organism: Selenomonas sp. (assembly GCF_024693525.1). The sequence goes on from NZ_JAILKR010000018.1 coordinate 4,367, forward strand.
ATGGCACGCGGCTTTTCAACAGCATTGCGATGCTGGACGCCGATGGCAAGGTCCTCGGCATCTACCGCAAGACCCATATTCCTGACGACCATTACTACCAGGAAAAGTTCTACTTCACGCCGGGCAATACAGGCTTCAAGGTCTGGACGACTCGCTATGGCAAGATCGGTGTCGGCATCTGCTGGGATCAGTGGTTCCCCGAGGCGGCCAGGGCCATGGCCCTCTTAGGCGCCGAGCTGCTGCTCTATCCGACGGCCATCGGCTCTGAGCCCATCCTGGGGGCGGACAGCATGCCTCATTGGCGCCGCTGCATGCAGGGCCATGCGGGCTGCAATCTCGTGCCAGTCGTCGCGGCCAACCGCGTGGGCGTCGAGGAGGTCGAGCCCAGCGAAGAAAACGGCGGCCAGTCGTCGGCACTGAGTTTCTATGGTTCATCCTTTATCGCCGACAACACAGGTGCCATTGTTGCCGAGGCGAATCGCAGTGATGAAACGATACTCACTGCCTCCTTTGACCTGGAGCAGTGCCAGCAAGACCGCCTGAGCTGGGGCGTTTTCCGCGACCGCCGGCCGGAGTTATATGGTGAGCTCGTCAAATAAACGGAATATATAGAACGCAAAGTGGGCAGTTTGACAAGTCAAATTGACAAGTCAAGTCGCCCGCTTTTATTTTGGTAAGGATTCACTGCTTTTTGCATTAGGTAGGGATAGGAGTAAAAGTTATTACCAATCGAAAGAAAGAACTAGACGCACCGTGGGGTCTAGCGGTATAATAAAAAACGGACTATGTAAAAATCGTGACGCAGGTCACGCTTAGATATTTTGAGGAGGTTTTTCCAAACCATGAAGAATACGAAACCAATCTACACAATCGGACATCGCAACCCGGATACAGACTCTATTTGTTCGGCCATCGGTTATGCGCATCTGAAGCAGGCTCTTGGCCAGAATGTTGTTCCAGCACGTGCAGGCAAAGTCAATGCTGAGACGAAATATGCGCTGGAGTATTTCAAGGTAGAGCAGCCGCTTCTCTTGACGGATCTTTACCCGCGGGTAAAAGATATTACCATGGACTGCAAAATCGTGGTAAAGCAGCATGATACACTTCGTCATTTGGGCGAAGTCATGCGTGAGCATGACCTTAAATCGGTTCCGGTAACGGACAGCAAGGGCCTGTTGGTTGGTATCGTCACGGTTTCGGATTTGGCAAAACGCTACTTCCAGGAGCTCTCGATGCAGAATCTTTCCGAGATGCGTGTTCGCTATCGTGACATCATTGCTGCTACGGACAGCGAGGTTCTCGTGGCTGGCGATGAAGGTGCTTTCATCGAGGGAAGTGTCCGCATTGCTGCTGGCAGCATCGAAACCATCAAAAAAGTCATCGATAAAAAAGACATCGTCCTCGTTGGTGATCGTCATGACGAGACGATGATTGACATTGTCAAACAGGGCGTTTCCTGCATGATTATCACGGGCAATGGCCGCGTATGTGCAGAGGTCCTGGAACTGGCGGAGGAGCAGAATACTTTCGTCCTGTCGACGCCGTATGACACCTATACGATTGCCCGCCTGATTAACCAGTGTGTACCAATCCGCCGCATTATGCATGCGGATCCGGTTTGCTTCAAGCCGCTGGATATGCTGTCGGATATCAAGGGCGCCATGGAAGAAACGAATTATCGCAACTATCCGGTTATCGAGAATGGCCGCCTCGTCGGCATCATTTCTCGTGATAACATGGTTATGCCAGAGCGCGAGCAGGTTATCCTCGTGGACCACAACGAGCGCGGTCAGGCCGTTGAGGGCATTGAGGAAGCAAAGATCGTGGAGATTATCGACCATCATCGCTTAGGCGGCATCCAGACGAGTGAGCCGATTTACACGCATGCTGAGCCGGTAGGCTGCACGGCAACGATTGTGGCCAACATGCACTGGCAGAACGATGTCGAGATTCCGGCTTCGATTGCTGGTCTGCTGCTGTCGGCTATCCTTTCCGATACGGTCCTGTTCAAGTCCCCGACTTGCACGGAGTATGATAAGAAGACGGCTGAGCGCCTGGCGGAAATCGCTGGCGTTGACATCAACGAGTACGGCATGGCCATGCTCAAAGCTGGTTCCGGTATCGGCGACATGACGCCGGTGGAGATTGCCAAGAATGACCTCAAGGAGTTCCAGATTGGCGATTACCGCATTATCGTCAGCCAGATTTCCGTTATGGACCCGAAAGAAGTTATGGATCTGGAGCCGCAGATGATTGAAGCTATGACCAATATCTGCGAAAAAGAAGGCTTCGACATGAGCCTGGTCATGGTTACGGATATCCTCGAAGAGGCAACGTATCTCTTGTACGCTGGTTCGCCGAAGACGCTTATCGGCGAGGCCTTCAAGAAGGATGCCAGCGGCACCCATGTTTATCTGCCGGGCGTCATGAGCCGCAAGAAGCAGATCATCCCGCCACTTTCCGAGGCAGTAAAACGCATTGCCAACTAAGATTGGGCATAATACCATAGAAATTAAAGCCTTCCCCATATGGGGAAGGCTTATTATTCCGTTGATTTAGGATACAGGAGGACATTTTGGAAATTTTTGAAGGTTTGAATCCCGCGCAGACAGAAGCAGTAAAGCATACGGACGGCCCGCTTTTGATTATGGCTGGTGCCGGTTCAGGTAAGACGAAGGTACTGACCTGTAAGATTGCCAATTTGCTGGCGCAGGGGGTGCAGCCCTGGAATATTTTGGCCATTACCTTTACCAACAAAGCCGCCACGGAGATGCGTGAGCGTGTTGACCGCATGATTGGTGAAGGAGCAAAGGATGTTTGGCTCAGCACCTTCCATTCCTTTTGTGCCCGGTTCCTGCGCCACGAGATTGAAGCGACAGACCTTTATAAGAAAAACTTTGTCATCTATGATTCCAGTGACAGCCAGGTGGTCATCAAAGACTGCCTCAAGGAACTTAATCTCGACCCAAAACAATATGCGCCCAATGCCATCCAAAACGCGATTTCCAATGCGAAAAACCAGCTGATGGGCCCGAAGGCCATGGAACGGGATGCCGATAATTTCTATCAAAAAAAGGTGGCGGAAGTATATAAGCTTTATGCCCAGAAACTTCGCACCAACAACGCTTTAGACTTTGATGACCTCTTGATGGTTTCGGTTATCCTGCTGGAGGAAAACGAGGAAATCCGCACGAAATACCAGCGCCGGTTCAAATACATCCTGGTGGACGAGTATCAGGATACCAATGGAGCTCAGTATCAGCTGACGAAAATCTTGGCGGCCCAGCATCATAATCTCTGTGTCGTTGGTGATGCCGATCAGTCTATTTACGGCTGGCGCGGGGCGGATATCCGCAACATTATGGATTTTGAGCAGGACTATCCCGAGGCAAGGACCATTAAATTGGAGCAGAATTACCGCTCTACGAAAAATATTTTGGCGGCGGCCAATGCGGTTATCGAGCATAACATCAACCGCAAGAAGAAGGACCTTTGGACGGAGAACGCTACGGGGGAGAAGCTTACAAGCTATGAGGCCCGTGATGAGCGCGACGAGGCGCAGTTTATCGCCACCACGATTTCCAAGCAAAAGACCATCTTCAATGCTTCGTATGGCGATATGGCCATTCTCTACCGCACCAACGCTCAGTCCCGTGTCATCGAGGAAATGTTCATGCGCTCGGGCATTCCCTATACCATGGTGGGTGGCCTTAAGTTCTACGACCGCAAGGAAATCAAAGATATCCTTGCCTATCTGCGGGTGATTTACAACCCGTTAGATACCGTTAGCCTTTTGCGCATCATCAATGTGCCCAAGCGGGGCCTTGGCGCCACGTCGCTGGCAAAACTCACGGCCTATGCCGATGAGAACGGTTTGTCGCTGTTTGATGTCATTTCCAACCCGGAACTTTTGGATACCATTCCGGGAATTACGGCCCGGGTCAAAAAGCCCCTGGAGTTTTTCTCTACCTTTATTTTCCAGTTTATGGGCTATCAGGCTAACATGCATCTTGATGATCTCATTGACAAGGTGTTGGAGGAATCTGGCTATCTGGCTGAACTCAAGGCAGAAAATAAGCCGGAGAACGAGTCGCGTATTGAAAACTTGCGGGAGTTCATCGGTGTGGCCAAGGACTTTGAAAAGACCGAGGACAATCCAAATCTGGAGACCTTCCTGTCCCAGCTGTCGCTGGTTTCGGATATCGACAACGCCGATATGGAAGAAGATCGGGTCACGCTGATGACCCTTCATTCGGCCAAGGGGTTGGAATTTCCCATTGTGTTCATGATTGGCATGGAGGAGGGGCTCTTCCCCCATTCCCGAACCCTCATGGACGACAATGAGATTGAAGAGGAACGCCGCACTTGTTATGTAGGCATTACCCGGGCTGAGCGCAAGCTCTATTTGACCAATGCCCGTCAGCGCACGATTTACGGCAAGTCCAATGCCTTCCCGCCCTCCCGCTTCTTACAGGAGATTCCCGACGAATATGTGGAGCGGCTGGTGGCCCGGGCTAATGCCTATGGCTTTGCCAACGCCAACCACTACGGTGCTCAGCAGCAAAGCGGTTTTATGAGCTTTCGGCCCAGTGCCAACCAGATGGGAAATGGCGTTCATTTCAGCGGCAAGCCCCAGTCGGCTCTGGAGGCCATGGCGGCGTTGCAAAAGAAAAACGTCAATGTGCAGCCAAGTGGCGGCGTCATTCGTCCCGATACCAGCATCCAGTGGAAGGTGGGGGACAAGGCGCGCCATGGCAAATGGGGCGTCGGCACCGTCGTGTCGGTTAAGGGCAGCGGCGAAGAAGTGGAGCTCAAGATTGCCTTCCCCGGTCAGGGCGTTAAGGGCTTCATGCAAAAATATGCACCGATAACCAAGGCATAAAACTTTATCGAATTGTGTATTACCCCTTGCTGCTGGTATGGCGGCAAGGGGGCTTTTAATTGACAGAAAAAAATGCGGCGTAGTATACTTTAATTAAATGTTGATTAAAATGGACAAAAGTCCTTGCAGAGTTGAACAGAGACAAGGAGAACAACATGGAGTATAAAATTGGACGCAGTCAGGCCGTGCCGGTGGATGATGCCATCAATCGGGCTTGCCAGGGTATGACGCAAGCAAAATTCGTTTGGTTTACGACAACCGTCGATGCTTTTACCGAGACCGCCAGCAAGATGCAGGCTCGGTTCCCTCAGAGCATCGTCATGGGAACCACGTCGATAGCAGCCTTTTCCCAGGCGGGCATCTTCCACGATACGCTGGAAGTGCTCTCCATTGAAAGTGGCATTGAATGCGTGGGTAACGTACTGGAGGAGGCGGACCGCTGCCCGCTCAAATACGTGGGCCGGGTGCAGGAGGCAGTGCGGAGGCTTGGTATGCATCGCGCCGATGATACCATCTGTCTGACGGCTACCAATGGCTTGATTTCCTGTGAGGAGTCGGTGCTGGCGGTACTAAATTCGGTACTGCGCAAGGAAAATATCCCAGTCTTTGGCGGAACTGCTGGGGATAGGGGGCTGGCGGAAAAGACGCTGGTATCGCTAAACGGCAAAGTCTATGACAAGGCCAGTGTCTTCGTGCTGCTGCGCAATCTTGGCGGCAGTATCCATCTCTATCGCGAAAATATTTACAAGCCAATCTGTGAACCGCTGACGGCTACGGCGGTGGATGCCTTTCATCGCAAGGTCATGGCCTACGATGGCTGTCCTGCGTCGGAAATGGAGGCTAAGATGCATGACCTGTCGGTATCCCAGCTGGATCGCAGCTTCCTAGACAGCAATCCGGTGGGGCGCATTATCGGCAAGGATATGTATATCATCGCCAACGATGACTTGGACACGGATCGCCGGACGATGAAATACCATGCGCGAATCTATGAGAATGACCAAATTGTCATGTTGCAGCCGGACGACTATCGTCAGGTCAACCGGGAGACCATACAGAAAATCCAGCGGGAGGTGCCACGTCCGTCCCTGTCGATTATGGTTAACTGCCTGGCCCGCACCCTGCTTTTTGAAAGTGAAGGCTATGCGGATGAATTCTTCCGCAGCATGGGCACGGCTCTAGGCGATTACGTTGGCTGGGGTGGCTATGGCGAGCAAATCTATGAGCAGCATTTCAATCAGACGATGATTGCCGCGGTTTTTGAGTAAGGAGCATATCATGGGATTCTTTAATTTTGGAAAAAGCAAAGAGCCGCTGTACAATCAGCGAGCAGTGGAAAAGAAACCGCAGCCGGTGACAGCCCCTAAGGTGGCAGCCACTGTGGCAAGAAATGCCGGGCCGGCAGCGGCTGGGAATGCACGGGTCGATGAGCAGATTGCTTATGGCATCGATTACCTGGATGAGCGCATGAATGAACTCACCCAGGCCGAAGCTGGCATCGCAGAATATGTCCGCAAGATGAACGAAACCTATACGGGCATCGGGCAGGTAAACGAGGATTTTGCTTCCCTTAATGATCACTTTAACAAGCTGGAGGACTATGCCCAGAATATCTCTACCATCATGGAGAAGTCTCAGTCCGTTGTCAGCGATGCGGGCAATAGTGTTGGCTCGCTGGCTGGCAAAATGGAGGAAATCGAAGGCAAGTTGGATGATATTACGACGGTCTTCCAACAGCTGGAGGAAAAATTCACCAACATTAAAAAGATGTCCGAGGGCATTGAGGGGATTGCTACCCGTACCAACCTTTTGTCCTTAAATGCTTCCATCGAGGCGGCCCGCGCTGGTGAGGCCGGCCGTGGCTTTAGCGTCGTCGCGGAAAACATTCGCGAGTTGGCGGCCTCCACGAAGGGCCTGGTAGAAGGTATCGATACGAATATCAATTCTCTCTATCAGTCCATTGCAGAACTGAATCAAGCCATTGAACAGACCCGCCAGAAGACGGCAGAAAATGCCTCCTTTGTGGGTCAGGTACAGGCCAACTTTGAGGATGTAACCAAAAGCACGGAAAGCGTCGGCGACTACAGCCGCCGCATTGCTGCTGGTATCCATAAGACCAGCGGCATGATGGCTTCCGTGGCGGATGGCGCCAACTCGGTAGGCGGGCTGGTCACTTCCATGCGCCAGAATATCCATGGCCTTAAAGAGCTCATGAGTGAGAAAAACGTCATTGCCTGTAGCATGATTGATTTCCTGCGACAGGTCAAAATTCTGGTAAAGGAACGTCACTGATGACAATTGCATAATAGCAGCAGCGCCCTCTTTTCGTCGGAAAAGGGGGCGTTGTGCGTCCTGTGTATACATCACTGACCATATTGCGAATATTAAAAAAATACAGTATAATAGGTCTAGAGAACTAGAAGACAGCAACCAATTCAGGTGGAACTGGAATCGATAAGGATTCTGCAGAGGAGCACTAAGAAAGTGAGGGGGTTTTGTGGAAAGGTTTTATCGATGGCTGTTGTCGACATCTTGGACCGAGCGAATGCGTGCTTACGCATTTATCGAAAAAGACCTGCGGCTGCGTGACGATTGGGTATTCGATGATGACAAGTGGGAAGAACTCAAGTTATTGACCGGTCAAATCATTTCGATTCATTTCAAGCGTTATCCGGCCAAGGGACTTCATGATTTTACCGAACGGCTCAAAGTCCTGTATACCTTGTTGCTTAACAAATTGAGCAGCGACCGGAGTTCTGGTCATCGTGTCAGCATGAAACTGCTGCTGGATATCTATGACGATGACAACATCGCCGCACGGCAGGAAATCCGCAATATGTTTGGCCGCCGCGAGTACGATGAGAGCCTGACAGTTCTCGAAAATCTCTTTGCCTGCTACGAAAAGATGATGGAAGCGATTCAAAGCCGCTATGTTGTAGCAATGGGGTAAAGAAAAAAGAAGGATATTGCCTAAGTCCCGCGAATATCATATATATCAACATTAGGAGGTATATATTATGATGAAACGTTTTTGGGTAGCGGCAGCATTGGCAGTATCTGTACTTTCTTTTGGTGCGGTGTCGAATGTGGCACCGGATTTGGGCATGGTGTCTACGGCTAGCGCGACAGAGGCTGACCAGACCTTCACAGGGAAATGGTATGATAAAGATGGCCATTTTGTAGTGAATATTCAGCCGGGAGTCATCAACAGCTGCCGTATTGTACGGACTTACGGGATCACGAATACGAACCCAGGCTCGGGGCATTATGTCATCTTGGAAGCAAATGGTGAGCATGACATGTTCATTCAGTGGGAAGGCGGTTATTGGGAAAATAATACCTATGTAGAACCCCATATTTCCATTGATGGTGGCGAAAAGCTTTCGCGCAAAGCATAAAAAGCCCTTTACACAAGGCCTGGCGCGTGTTATACTATTAAAAGTTAATTTAAGTTATCTTATGTTAAAGAGTGGGTGCAAACCCACTCTTTAATCGTATGTATGGAAACAGATTATATAGGGAGGTGGATGTATGGCAGCAAAGAATATCGAAGAGGCAGTAGAGGCTATGGCAGCTGAACTCCTGGCTGGACAGGATGTGGTGGAACTCGTAGATGTCGAGTACGTCAAAGAGCATACGGATTGGTATCTGCGCGTCTACATCGATAAAGACGGTGGTATTGATATCGAGGATTGTCAGGAACTCAGCGAGAAGCTGGAAGCCGTTCTGGATGAGAAGAACACGATTCCAGACAGCTATATCCTAGAGGTATCATCACCGGGAATTGACCGTGTACTGCGTAAGCCGCGCGACTATGAGCGCGAGCAGGGCAAGAAGGTTGATGTCTCCCTTTATGCGCCAATGGATGGCAAAAAGGAATTGACTGGAGTCCTGACCGGCTTTGATGGCAAAGCCATTACGCTGGACGATTCTACGGTCGTAGAACTTTCGAAGGCGGCGCAGATTCGCCTGCACATTGATTTTTAAGGCTGTTACCAAAGGCCTTTTATAATTGGGAGGATAAGATTTTGGCAAGAAAAACAACGAAAGCGAAGGATAATGGACAGGAGTTCCTGGAGACACTGCGTGAACTCGGTAAAGAAAAGGGCATCGATGAAGAGGTGCTGTTTGAAGCTATCGAGGCGGCTTTGATTTCTGCGTATAAGCGCAACTTCAGCTCGGCACAGAATGTCCGTGTAACGCTTTCTCGCGAGACGGGGCATTATCACGTATACGCGATCAAGACGGTTGTGGAGGACACGGAAGACGATATTACGGAGATTTCGCTGGCTCAGGCTCGTACGATTCGTCCAGATTACGAAGTGGGCGATGTTATCGAAATCGAGGTAACGCCGGCAAACTTTGGCCGTATTGCTGCTCAGACGGCGAAGCAGGTCGTTGTTCAGCGCATTCGTGAGGCTGAGCGCGGGATTATCTATGAGGAATTCCAGAGCCGTGAGAGCGATATCCTGACGGGCTTGGTTCAGCGCATTGAAAACCGCAACGTTTTCATTGACCTGGGCAAGACGGAAGCCGTACTTACGCCGGCTGAGCAGATTCCGACGGAAAGCTATGAACATGGCGATCGTATCAAGGCCTATATCGTAGAAGTTAAAAAGACCAACAAAGGCCCGCAGATTGTCGTATCCCGTACGCATCCAGGTCTTTTAAAGCGCCTCTTTGAGCTCGAGGTTCCGGAAATCCAGGAGGGCATCGTTGAAATTAAGTCGGTGGCCCGTGAACCGGGCAATCGTTCGAAGATTGCCGTCTGGTCCAAGGACGAGGATGTCGATCCAGTTGGTTCCTGCGTTGGTCACCGCGGCATGCGCGTTCAGGCCATCGTGGATGAACTCGGCAGCGAGAAAATCGATATCGTCAAATGGAGCGAAGACCCGGCTAAGTTCATCGCCAATGCCCTGAGTCCAGCTAAGGTTGTTTCCGTTGCTGTCAACGAAGAGGAAAAAGTTTCCCGCGTGGTGGTTCCGGACTATCAGCTTTCTCTGGCTATCGGCAAGGAAGGCCAGAATGCTCGTCTGGCTGCCAAACTCACCGGCTGGAAAATCGATATCAAGAGTGAGTCGCAGGCTGCTGATGAACAGCTCGATGCGAACATGAATGAAGTTGAGGTCGAGAGCGACGAGTCTTTCACGGCAGAGGGTGAATGATTTTGAAAACGAGGAAAATTCCGCAGCGGATGTGCCTGGGCTGCCAGGAAAGTCATCCGAAAAAGGAACTTATTCGTATTGTACGCAGCCCGGAAGGCGAGTATTCCGTGGATACCACGGGCAAGAAAGCCGGCCGCGGTGCGTATATCTGTCCAAAGCAGGAATGCTTTGAGGCCGCACGCAAAAATCATGGCCTCGAGCGTTCCTTCAAGAATGCTATTGATCCTGTCGTCTATGAAGAACTCCAGCATCAGCTTGAGGTTCTTCAAGCGGTTCGGACAGAGGAATAACTATGGCATTTACCAAAGAACAGCGCATTACCAATCTTTTGAGCATGGCCCAGCGGGCGCGCCGGATTGTTTCCGGCGCCTTTGCTGTGGAGCAGGCGATGAAGAAAAAACAGGCAGTCTATCTTTTGATTGCCGCTGATGCAGCTGATGAATCGAAAAAGACCTATATAGGTTTAGCAAATAGATATGAGGTTCCTTATGCAGAAGGGCTTAACCGCGAGTTGCTGGGCACCTGCCTCGGGAAAGAATACCGGGCAGCTGCTGCGCTGATCGATGTGGGTTTTGCCAAGAAACTGCACCAGCTTATGGAGGAATCGCTATGATATAATCGGGGGTGGATCGATGTCCAAATACAGAGTTTTTGAATTGGCAAAAGAGTTCCATACGGAGAGCAAAGTTGTACTGGATATCTTGAAGAAAGGTAATTATAAAGTGGCAAATCATCTTAGCAGTGTTGGTGACGAAGAACGTAATGCAATTAAAGCCCATTTCGACAAGAAAGCGGCACCAGCTGCCAAGAGCCAGCCGAAAGCTGCACCAGTAAAGAAAGAGCAGCCAAAGCAGGCTAATCATGGGGAAAAGCAGAACAATTCCCATAACAACAGCCACAACCATAACCATAATAATGGCGGTAATGGCGCCCATAACAATGGGGAACGCCGGACGGAAAGCAGCCAGAATCATGGTGGCAATCACAATGGCGGCCGCAATGACCGTAGCGACCGCAACGAGCGCAATAATCGCGGTGGCAATAACCGCAGTGAGCGCAACGAACGCAACAACCGCAATGAGCGCAATAACCGTGGCGGCAACAACCGCAACGATCGCAACAACCGCCGCAATGGACGTAACAATCGCCGTGGGGGTAATCAGCAGCAGGCACCGAAGGTCGAGATTGCTCGTCCGAAGCACATTAAACTGCCGGAAAGCATCGCGGTAAAAGACCTGGCATCGAAGATGAGCTACACGGCAGCTGAAGTAGTCAAGAAGCTCTTTATGATGGGCGTAATGGCTACCATCAACCAGGAAATCGACTTCGATACGGCAGCTCTTGTTGCTTCGGAGTTCGGCGTTACCTGTGAGGAATTGCCGCCAGATGTAGACCCGACGGAAATCCCAGAGATTGAGGACGATCCGAAATCCCTGAAACTTCGTCCGCCGGTAGTAACGGTTATGGGTCACGTTGACCACGGTAAGACGTCGCTCCTCGACTGCATCCGCAATACGCACGTGCAGACCCACGAGGCTGGCGGTATTACCCAGCACATCGGTGCTTATCAGGTCAACTGCTCGGGCAAGAAAATTGTCTTCCTCGATACGCCGGGTCATGAGGCCTTCACGGCTATGCGTGCCCGCGGTGCGCAGATTACGGATATCGCGATCCTTGTAGTCGCTGCAGACGACGGTGTTATGCCGCAGACCATCGAGGCTATCAACCATGCGAAATCCGCTGAGGTTCCTATCATCGTGGCCATCAACAAGATTGATAAACCGGGCGCTAATCCGGATCACGTCAAACAGGAACTCATGGAGCATGGCCTCGTACCGGAGGAATACGGCGGGGATACCATCATGGTTCCGGTTTCGGCCAAGAAACAGATGGGTATCGATGACCTGCTCGAAAACGTCCTGCTGGTAGCTGAAGTGGAAGAGCTCAAGGCTAACCCGAACCGTGAGGCACGCGGTGTCATCATCGAGGCAAAACTCGATAAGGGCCGTGGTACGGTAGCAACGGTTCTCGTTCAGAGCGGTACGCTGCGCATCGGTGATTCCATCGTTTGCGGCACGACTTATGGTAAGGTTCGTGCCATGATTGATGACCGTGGCAACAACGTCAAGAAAGCTGGCCCGTCGGTACCAGTTGAGATCCTTGGTCTTAACGATGTTCCGGCTGCCGGCGATATCCTGGCCGTTCTCGAGGAGAAACAGGCCCGCAGCATTGCCGAGGCCCGGGTTGAGCGCGAGCGCAACCAGCTCATGAAGAGCAAGAAGGTTTCCCTTGATGCGCTGTTCCAGCAGATCCAGGAAGGCGAGATCAAGGATCTCAATATCGTGGTCAAAGCTGACGTTCAGGGGTCTGTCGAGGCACTCTGCGGCTCGCTCTTAAAACTCAACAAGAACGATGAGGTTCGCGTTTCCATCGTACACTCCGGTGTCGGTGCCGTTAACGAGTCCGATGTCATGCTGGCTTCGGCTGCCAATGCTATCATCATTGCCTTCAACGTCCGTCCGGATGCCAATGCCCGCAAGGTCGCTGACAATGAGGATGTCGACATCCGCACGTACCGCGTCATCTACGATGCGCTCAACGATGTCAAGGACGCTATGAGCGGCATGCTCAAGCCGAAGTACAAAGAGGTCGTCCAGGGCCGCGTCGAAATCCGTCAGGTCATGAAATTCTCGAAGGCACTCGTTGCTGGTTCCTATGTCCTCGAAGGCAAGATCTGCAACAACTCCAAGATTCGCATCATCCGCGACAACATCGAAGTGTTCGATGGCGAAATCGATTCGCTGCGCCGCTTCAAGGATGAGGTCAAGGAAGTCCGCGAGGGCTATGAGTGCGGTATTTCCATCGTTGACTTCCGCGATTTCAAGGAAGGCGACATCATCGAGGCTTACACGATGGAGGAGATTGCTACGTCTATCGCCGAGGCCAATAAAGCAGCTGCTGAGAAACGCAAGGCACAGGCAGAAGCTCAGAAAGAGATGGAAGATTGATAATTACAAGGAACAATAAAGGGGGCGTGTGCCGATGAGTCAGCTTCGAGTAGAAAAAGTTCAGGAGCTCATGAAACAGGAAATCAGCCAGATTATCCTGCAGGAATTAAAAGACCCGCGCATCGGGTTTGTGACGGTTACTTCCGTTGAATGCACGGGTGACCTCCGTGAAGCGAAAATCTACGTGAGCCTCATGGGCAGCGAGCAGCAGGTAAAGGATTGTTGGGCTGGACTTACGAGCAGTCTCGGGTTCATCCGCCGCGAAATCGGCAAACGTATCCGCCTGCGCTTCACGCCGGAGCTTTCCTTCGCCCTGGATAAATCGCTGGATTACAGTGCGCATATTCAGGAACTGCTGATAAAAATCAAAGCAGACGAGGAAGGAAAAGCGAATCCGACTGAGGAGCAATAATAATATATGAAAATTTCATTGAGGGAAACTGCGGCCAAGTTGTCCGCTGCGCAGAAGATTATCATCACAGCACATACGAATCCCGATGGGGATGCCATCGGTTCATCGCTGGGATTGATGCATTTTCTGCAAGAGCTTGGCAAACAGGCGCAGGTTCTCATCGATGATGATATCCCGGCAATATTTGATATGTTGCCGGGATATGAGCATATAGGGAAACCGGAAGAAGGCCAGACCATCGACGCCGATTTGTTGGTGGCGCTTGATGTAAGTCTTGACCGCATCGGCAAAGTCGGCGATGTGGTCAAGGCTCCGGTCCTAAATATCGATCATCACATAACGAATGACGATGCAGCCGATATGCTCTATCTCGATGGAACTTGTGCGGCTACCGCAGAAATAATCTATCAATTGGTCAAAGAGATGAAGGGAGCCTTTACGAAGGAATGTGCGATGTGCCTTTATACGGGATTGGCGACGGATTCCGGCTGGTTCCGCTATTCCAACACGACGCCAGCGACGATGCGTGCAGGCGCTGAGCTTTTGGCGGCAGGGGTCGAGCCGAATATCATCTCCGAAGGCCTGGAACGCCGACCCTATGAAAGCGTCAAGGGGCTGGCGGATGCACTGCAGCACATGGAACTTTTTCAGGAAGGACGCGTTGTCGGCGTATTCCTGGATAATGCTACGCTGGAAACGATTGAGTCAAGTGAAGGCCTGGTCGATATGATTCGCACCATTGAGGGAACCGAGCTGGCAGTGGTTCTCAAGGAGAAGGAAAAAGATTTCTGCCGCGTCAGCATGCGTTCCAAGGGCTTAGATGTCACGAAGATTGCTACGCAGTTCGGTGGTGGTGGTCATGTCCGGGCAGCCGGTTGTGCCATCCAGAAACCCTTTCCTGAAGCAAAAGCAGAACTTTTGGCGGCAATTCGCACCGCCATGGAGCAACAGGCATGACGGCAAGAAAACCGGAAGTTCCGGTAAATCTCGAAATCGGCGGTTTTTTGAATATCCTAAAGCCGCCAGGCATGAGTTCTCATGATGTTATCGGCTTCGTGCGGCGCGTGCTTCATGTGAAGCGCGTTGGCCATGCGGGGACGCTGGATCCGGCAGCCGCTGGTGTCCTGCCCATTGCCGTTGGACAGGCCGCTCGTTTGATTGAATACCTCGAATTGGCCGATAAAACCTATCGGGCTGAGGTAAAATTTGGTATTGCTACAGACAGTGGGGATGACACGGGGGAAGTCCTTGAGTCGATGAAGGACTTTGTGCTGCCGGCTGCTGACAAAATCGGCGCGGTACTGAAACAGTTTACCGGTCGTATTACCCAGGTACCACCTGCTCATTCGGCCATTAAAATAAATGGACGCCGTGCCTGTGATTTGATACGCGAGGGGAAATCCGTCGAGATACCATCACGGGAGGTTATGATTCATCGGTTAGAGCTCTTGGCCCAGCGCAGGGATACCATCTTAATCGACACAGATTGCTCTAAGGGCACATATATCCGCAGTCTTTGTACGGATATTGGTGCCGTGTTGGGAATCCCAGCGACGATGGCTTTTTTAGTGCGCCGCCGCGTGGGGGATTTCCATTTGGAAGATGCGCTGACGCTGGAAGAATTCCAGAAAAAGGGGGCAAGTGCTTTGCTTGACCCAGCTGGATTCCTTAGCCATTTAGAACGCTACGATTTAAATCCCCTGCGGGAAAAAGCCTTTGGCAACGGTCTTTCGACGGGAGTGCGCCAGCATATTCCTACCAGTGAGACATTAAAGGTATATGCCAAGGAAAAATTCATAGGAATTGGCCGGTTTGACCGGGCAAAAATGGAAGTTGTTCCTGTCAAGGTATTAAAGCATTGATCGAAAGCCTCAAATCCATCGTTGGATTTGGGGCTTTTTTGTGTCACAAAAAGGAGTTTCGCTACTTTTGTCTAATTTTTTTATTACGAAAAAGAAGGGTGGAAGTATAAGTTAACACGATGGGATGGGCAAAATCATGGGCAAAAAAAAGACTAAGCTACCGAAACAACAGGAATTGCAGTGGCAGATGTATAAGGTTTTGGCGCAGGAATTTTTGACGACATATATCATCGATGCAGTGAATCATAAAATACGGGTAGTACGCAACGATGGGAAAGCTGAAAATGCGAATGAGGGCCTGGCGGCGTATGATGATGGTTCCTATGAGGAATTCATCGAAACATTTTGCAACACGTATATCATTCCGGAAGACCGTGCGCGAATCAAACGCGATGTTTCCATCGATTCCCTGATGGAAAAGACCCAGTCGGGCGACTTATACCAAGTGGATTATATGCTCGTGGATGAATCGGGAAAACACTGTTATTATCAGGGAACCTATTCCCGCATTTTGGATGAGAATGGCAATGTGGCCTTTTTCTATGGCTGCCGGGATGTCAGTGAGATTGTGGAAAAGGAAAAGAGGAAACAGGACGAGATTCAGGAGCGGCGCAAGCAGCTGGCTGAAGCCTATGAGACCCAGGAGGCACAACTCGAAGAAATTCGCGTGTTAAATGACGAATTAGAAATTGCCAAGGATGCGGCTAATGCAGCCAATCGGGCCAAGACGGCTTTTCTGTTCAACATGTCCCATGATATTCGTACACCTATGAACGCCATCATCGGTTTTACGAATCTCATCGAGAAGAATATTGATGACAAGGAGCAGGTGCGGGAATATCTAAAAAAGATACAGGCATCCAATGAATTTTTGTTGTCCCTTATCAACAATGTGCTTGAAATGGCCCGTATTGAAAGCGGAAAAGCGTCAATTGATGAATCTTATGGCAATGCCCGCGAGATTTATCAAGCCATTTGTTCAGTATTTGAGACTCAGATGAAGGAAAAAAATCTAACCTTTGCGCATAATTTGTCGGTCGAGCACGAAGACTTGCTGGTGGATTTCACCAAATTTCGGGAAATCATGCTGAACCTATTGAGCAATGCTTATAAATATACACCGGCCGGTGGCAGTGTTTCGATGGATATCCGGGAGATTCCGTCTGACAAGGAAGGGGTAGCTTATTATCAGGTTACAATAGCCGATACGGGGATCGGTATGCCGGAAGAGTTTTTGCCGCATCTTTACGAAGCATTTACCCGTGAAAAAACAACCACCCAGAGCGGCATCATGGGGACGGGACTTGGCATGTTGATTGTCAAGGAGATGGTGGATTTATTGGGGGGGACCATTGATGTTACCAGCAAGCTAGGTAAGGGAACGACCTTTGTGGTGACTTTCCCCTTCCGCATCACCGAGCGGCTGGCCCATAATAACAAACAGGAGAACATCGTCCGGGATTACAAGAAGTTTCAGGGAATGCGTATTCTCTTGGCGGAAGATAACGAACTTAATGCCGAAATCGCTATGACCATTTTGACGGATAAGGGATTTGAAGTGGAACATGCGGAAGATGGGGAGGCAGCCCTCAAGATGGCCGCAGAGGCTGGAGAAGGGTACTATGACTTTATCCTGATGGATATCCAGATGCCAAGGATGAACGGCTATGAGGCAACGCGCAGGATTCGCAGGCTGCCGAGACCCTATCAGGCAGGAATCCCTATCATTGCTATGACCGCCAATGCCTTTGACGAAGATAAACATCGTACTGTGCTGGCAGGAATGAATGCCCATGTGGGCAAACCCTTCGATGTAGATCGGTTATACGATACCATTGAGGATGTCCTGATCGAGAAAGACCGCTATGTTCATCATGACGCCTTGGAAGCCTTCCGGGAAAAATATCAGCAGCTTGGCTGCCTGTGTGGCTTCTTTGTTTATCGGGCTGGCTTCGATGAACAGATTATTTATGCAGATTCCGATACGGCGGCTATTTTTGGCTGCTCGACGGTAGCCGAATTTATGCAGTTTGTGGGCGGTTCCTTCAAAACAATGGTTCATGTAGAAGATATTTTTGCCGTGCAGCAAGCGATTGAGGAACAACAGCAGGAGTCTAGTGACAACCTCGATTACATCGACTATGACATCATCCGCAAGGACGGTGTCATCCGGCATGTAGCCGATGTGGGGTATAAGGTGTTTAACGGAACGGAATACGTCTATTACGTGTACTTAGCCGATGTGACGGAATTAAACATAAACTGACAGAACGCCATAAGTGTAGTATAATATACCGATGAAATATTCTTTATAAACAGGTGATATCATGAAAATATACTCGAAGCTGACCGCTTTGAGCAAGGAATACCAAAATATTGTCGTGGCGTTAGGCATGTTTGATGGCGTTCACATCGGACATCAGAGCATCATCTGCCGGGCCGTAGAGCTGGCAAAAGAGATCAAGGGAACCGCGGTGGTTTTTACCTTTAGCAATCATCCGATGTCGGTCATTGCTCCTGTGGCGTTGCCGAAACAGATTGGCAACAATCTGCTTCGGCAGCGTCGTCTGTCGGAGCTTGGCGTCGATGTGCTCGTCTCGATTCCGTTTACGAAGGACTTCGCCGCCAAAAGCCCCGAGGAATTCCTCGCAATGCTAAAAACGTATTTTGCGCCCCGGTATGTGGTAACGGGGCCTAATTATACCTTTGGCTCGAAGGGGAAGGGAACCCAGCGCCAGCTGCTTCGGGAGGGCAAAGACTATGGATTTCAGGCAGAAGTATGCCAGGCAATCCTGCGGGACGGAAGACCTGTCAGCAGTACGCGCATCCGCGCGCTTATCGATTTAGGGAATCTCGCAGAGACAAACGATTTCCTCGGCTATCCCTTCACGGTGGTTGACCGCGTGATTCATGGCGACAAGCGGGGACGGACGCTGGGCTTTCCTACCGCGAATCTGGCCATTCCCGACGAGCGCGTCATGCTCCCTCATGGCGTCTACGCCTGTGAAGTCGTTTATGACGGCAAACACTACGCTGGTCTTGCCAACATCGGCAATAATCCAACCTTTGAGGGCTGCAACTGCCGGCTGGAGGTAAACATCCAGGACTTCAACCAGAATATCTATGATAAAGTGATTGAAGTGAGATTTCTAGGCAAGCTGCGCGACGAGAAAAAATTCCAGGGCATCGATGCCCTGGTGGCGCAAATGCATCGCGACAAAGAAAATGCTCGGAAGTATTGGCGTGAAATCTCATAATTTGGTTTTAGGCATTTACAAAGTCCGTGTATTTATGCTATACTAGCAAAGGTGATTTTTTACCACAGGACCTCAGCTCAGCTTGCGAAGTTCTCCGACGCACCCTTAGCTGATGGCTAATATTTTATTTATAGGAGGAGTTTTCACATGTTAACTCAGGAAGCAAAACAGGAAATCATGCAGAAGTATGCCGTTCACGAGGGTGACACGGGTTCGCCGGAAGTACAGATCGCAGTTCTGACGGCTCGCATCCAGTACCTCACGGACCATCTGAAGGAGCACAAAAAGGATCATCATTCCCGTCGTGGCCTGCTGAAAATGGTTGGTCATCGTCGCCGTCTCCTCAGCTACCTCTACAAGACGGACATCGAGCGTTATCGTTCCATCATCGCTAAGCTCGGCATCCGCGCTACGATTGGCTAATAACAGGCGATTCCTGATAAAAAAGCGGGTTTTATCCCGCTTTTTTTACTTTACCATAAAGGATTATTCCCAAATACGTCGAACATGATACATTACGTTGGAAATAATTATCGTACTAACATACTAGGAGGAATAGATTCATGCAGAGTTTCGAAATGGAACTGGGGGGCCGCAAGCTCGTCATTGAGAACGGAAAAATGGCGAAACAGGCAAATGGTGCGGTACTGGTTCGCTACGGCGATACGGTCGTGCTGGTTACGGCTACGGCATCCGCTGAACCGCGCGAGGGCGTAGACTTCTTCCCGCTGACGGTTGATTATGAGGAAAAGATGTATGCAGCGGGCAAGATTCCGGGCGGCTTCATCAAACGCGAAGGGCGTCCGTCAAGCGATGCCATTCTCTGTGCTCGTCTGATTGACCGTCCGATTCGTCCGCTCTTCCCGAAAGGCTTCCGCAACGACGTACAGATTGTTGCTACGGTTCTGTCGGTAGAGCAGGACAATGCGCCAGAACTTGCTGCTATGATCGGTGCCTCGGCAGCCCTGACGGTTTCGGATATCCCGTTCATGGGCCCGATTGCTGGCGTCCGCGTTGGCCGCGTAAACGATGAATTCGTCATCAACCCGACGGAGGAGCAGCGCAAGGTTTCGACGCTGAACCTTACGGTGGCTGGCTCGAAAGATGCCGTCATGATGGTTGAGGCTGGTGCTAACGAACTGCCCGAGGACGTCATCCTCGATGCTATCCTCTATGGTCATAAGGAAATCCAGCGCATCGTTGCTTGGCAGGAAGAGATTCAGCAGGCTTGCGGCAAAGAAAAACGCGAAGTCAAGCTGTTTACGGTTCCCGAAGAACTTGAAAAGGCCATCGCAGACTATGCAAAAGATCGTCTCGACGAAGCAACGCGCAATCCGGATAAGCTCGACCGCGATGCCCATATCGCCGACATCAACGCTGAGGTCATGGAGCATTTCCTCGTCGACTATCCGGAAATGGATAAAGAGATTGCCATGGCTCTGCATGATCTCGAAAAGTCCATCGTTCGTCATATGATTACGCACGAGAAGATTCGTCCGGACGGCCGTGAGGTTGAAGAAGTCCGCCCAGTAAGCTGTGAGGTCGGCCTCTTGCCGCGCACGCATGGTTCCGGTCTCTTCACGCGTGGTCAGACGCAGGTTCTTACGGTTACGACGCTCGGCTCTCTCGGTGACGAGCAGATTATCGATGGCCTTGGACCTGAGACAAAGAAACACTACATCCATCACTATAACTTCCCTGGCTATTCGGTGGGTGAGGCTAAGCCAATCCGTAGCCCGGGCCGTCGCGAAATCGGTCATGGTGCGCTGGCTGAGCGCGCACTCGTACCGGTTATCCCGTCCACGGAAGAATTCCCGTATACGATTCGCCTCGTATCGGAAATCCTCGAGTCCAATGGCTCAAGCTCCATGGGCTCGGTCTGCGGCTCCACGCTGTCGCTGATGAACGCCGGTGTACCCATCAAACGTCCGGTCTCGGGCGTCGCTATGGGCCTCGTCAAAGAGGGCGATGCCTACACGATTCTCACCGATATCCAGGGCATGGAAGATGCTCTCGGTGATATGGACTTCAAGGTTGCTGGTACGACCGAAGGTGTAACGGCTATCCAGATGGATATCAAAGTAGCCGGCATCGACCGCAATATCCTGTCGTCGGCTCTGCAGCAGGCAAAACGCGGCCGCGCCTTCATCCTCGGCAAAATGCTCGAGTGCATCGCTGAGCCGGCTGCTGAGCTCTCGCCGTATGCACCGCGTGTGGAGACGATCAAGATTAAAGTCGACAAGATTCGCGACGTCATCGGTACGGGCGGCAAAGTCGTCAAGAAAATCATCGATGAGACCGGTGTTGAAATCGACATCCACGAAGACGGCAATATCTTTATCTCCTCCGTTGATGCGGAAGGCATGAAGAAAGCCAAACAGATGATTGAAGACATCGTCCGCGAAGTCGAAGTCGGTGAAGTCTACACGGGTAAAGTAACGCGTCTGATGAAATTCGGTGCCTTCGTCGAAGTGCTGCCGGGCAAGGAAGGCCTCTGCCACATCTCGCAGCTGGCCAACTACCGCGTCGAGAAAGTCGAAGACGTGGTCCAGATTGGCGACCAGCTCCAGGTCAAAGTTGTCGAAATCGACGATAAGGGCCGCGTAAACCTCAGCCATAAGGCCTGCCTCTAATTCAATAAACGATATCGAAAAAGACGCTGATGAAATGGACAAGCATTTCATCAGCGTCTTTTGTTATTTATCCCGATAATGACTGCCGCATTTTACTATTGGTTAAGCAAAGCGTAAACATTTTTTAAGGATGGGAGAATATAATTCCATTGTGTTTTCATGAAAATGAGAATAGGTAACAAATGATATGGATTGAGAAATAAGAAAAGAGTGGTTACGTGGCGGATAATACGGTAGCCTACCCATGTCCGAATTGCAGTGCTCCGTTGAAATTTAGCCCAGGGGCACAAAAGGTAAAATGTGAACACTGTGATACGGAACTGGATGGGGCGGCAATGGAAGAATTGTTCAAAGCCAAGGAGGCTATGGCAGCACAACGGGAAAACGGTGAAGGCATTAAATGGGAACCCGTTGCAGCTGGCGATAGGTGGAGCGAGCAGGAAGCAGCGGCTATGAAGGTCTTTGTCTGTGAATCCTGTGGCGCACAGATAATAGCCGATAACAATACAATGGCAACGGAATGCTGCTATTGTGGCCATGCAGTCATGATCCCTCAGCGCTTCAGCGGGGCCCTGCGACCGGACTATATCATTCCGTTTAAGACAACCAAAGATGAAGCCAAGAAGGCCATCAAGGAGTTTTATAAGGGATTGCTGCTGTTGCCTCATGGTTTTATGAATCAGAATCGCATAGAATCCGTGCAGGCACTTTACGTGCCCTTTTGGCTTTTTGATTCTTCGGTGACAACCTTTGCCAATTTTCATGCCAAAAAAGTACGCATCTTTACCGATGGGGATGAAACGGTAACGGAAACCAGCCATTATGAATGTTTGCGGCAGGGAAATATGAGTTTTGCCAGGATTCCGGTGGATGGCAGTGAGAAAATGGATAATGACTATATGGAAAGCATAGAGCCATTCAACTATGAGGAGATGGTACCATTTTCCAATGTCTATATGACGGGATTTTTAGCGGATAAATACGATGTGGATGCCGAAGCCGCTGGCCCCAGGGCAGATGAACGGGTAAAAGAAAGCACCATTGAACAGCTCAAAGAATCGGTGCAGGGATATCAAAGCGTAGATTGTACCGAGGCGAAAATGCAAAAAATAAGGGGCAGTGTCGCCTATACCATGGCACCGGTATGGGTCGTAACCAGCCGCTACAAGGGCAAAGTATATACCTTTATGATGAATGGCCAAACTGGTAAGGTGGCTGGTTCCCTGCCAGTGAGTACCCTAAAGGGATGTACGTTTTTCACTGTGGTTTTTGCGGTTTTGACCGTTATTTTATATTACATAATCAAAACCTGTCTGCCCATAGTAGGAGATTATATTTGGCTTTGCATCCCCGTTATTCTATCGATTCTTTTCTGAGGAAGAATGGCAACAAAAGGGAGAAATGGTAATATGCCCAGAAAACAATTCGTATTTTTTATTCAGATGCTCTGTCTGCTATTCCTCTTGAGTCAATCGGTGGCAATAGCTGCCAAGGCGGATGACCCGATGAAATGCTATGACCAGCCGGTAGTGGATCAGGCAAAAGTTTTAACGCCGCAGCAGCGTGACGAACTAAAGCTACAAATAGAACGGGTAGAACGCAAGCAGAAAATTAAAGCAGCGATCTGTACCGTAAAAAAGCTGCCACCGGGCAAAGCAATATCCGATTATGCCCATCAAATTCTAAACGAGCAGTATAGCAACAGTGAAAAGGGAAAAATCCTGCTGCTAGTGGATATGGAGAACCGAAAATGGTATGTGGCAACCAGCAAGAAAATGAAATCCGTCATTACCGATGGAAAAGGAATTGAGAATCTAAAAGACGCATTCCTCAGTGACTTGTCCAATGGGAAGTATATGGAAAGTTTTACCGCTTTTGTAGAAAGCGTCGATACGCAAATTGACGGCTATTATCAGCAGAAGGCCATCGAGGAGGATCCGAAGGCTTTTAGCAAGCTATCTGCTGGTATAGCCGGAGTATTAGGCTTTTTCCTAGCAGCTGTTTTTACTGGTGCCCTATTGGAATGTATGGGAAACGTAAAAGCGGCGAAGGAAGCCGATGATTATTTGAATAAGGATAGTGTAAATATTACGAATCAAAAAGATATCTTTGTGGGCATGACCGTCGTTCGCGTAAAAAAATCCAGCAGCTCCAGCAGCAGTAGCAGTGGTGGAGGCGGAGGTGGTGGCAGCTTCTGATTCGCAGTCGTTACAAGAGGAGTAGATACCTTTGAAAATTATTAGGAAACTTATCAAATTGGTTTTGGTCATCATCAGTATTGGCATTATCGTCTTTTATCGGAATGCGCCAGAGGAAGGATTTCGCTGGCACGAGGTTCCCGAGATGTCAATGCAGGAATTTGACTACCTTTGGCATCCCTTTAAAGCCAACTTATCGGATGGGAAAATACTGGCGATGGATTTGCCCATGGAAGTTGTGGAAAATCACGAATCTACCTCGTGGACGCCTTTTGTGGAACTTACTAGTTATGAGAGTAAAGGCGAGCATTCTGAGGGGTATATTAAAATGATACATGGAGTGTTGAAGGAAAACCAGAAACTGACCTTCGACCAGCAGTTCTTTGGCAAGCTGTATTTATCGCGAGCCAGGAATTTGCAAGTAAATGATACGGGGATTCGCCGTGCCGGTGGTATGAAATTTAACGTCATACAGGGGGAAACGAATCAGTCGAAAGAGGCTTTTATGGGAGCGCAGAACGGCAAGGATGTCTGGTGCATTTGTATCGCATGGAGTAAGGAGGCGAAAGATGAAGCTTTCGTGATTGATACCTTTGAGAAATCCTTGGATTCTATGAAGATACAATAGGAGGAGTCATGAATTTTTTTAGCGAACTTTGCAACCGCGTCATCTATTTCGCGATTGTTTTACTGATAGCAGCTGGGGTGTTCAATATTCTGCCAGCATCTTGTTCCTGGAATGCCAGACCGCTTTCCACCGAATGGCAGGGAGAACTACGGGTGAGACTGCCGGAGGAAATAAACATCTATCCGTTTAATACCACAGGCTGGCTGGTACAACAAGCGCAGTGCGGAGATTTCTTCTTTGATATGCATGTAAAGGAACTTAAGGGGATGGAGAAAAATGATTTCCTGACGGAAGCGCCTCCCCAGCGCATAATGGAAACCTTCCAGCAGTATCAGCTGGAAAATGTCACGTTAAAAGAACAGAAGCGGGAAACCATCCATAACATCGGTGTCCGGCATTACTCCTTCACCGGCGAGAAGCAAGGAAAAGATTACGAAATGGAGGTCATCACCACCCCAAGGCACGAAATGCTCGTCATGACCTATATCTATCATGCTGGCAGCAAGAAGGCCAAGGACGAAGTGGAGGAGAGTATTTCCAGCCTGGAATTTATAGAAAGGGATAAATAATATCGCCCGTAGAGACCAGAAACGGCCCTACATCCTAATAGCACTAGGATGTAGGGCCGTTTTTTGTCTCAAAAAGTGTACTTTTTGAGACACGATAATCACAAGGATTATTATAGCATTCACACTGACATATGTCCATTTTTGTTTGTTTTTAGCTCTTTATAAGCCCTAAAAGGCGAAAGATTAAAAGTAAATAAGAAAAATGCACCTTTATCAAAAAGTACACTTTTTGATAAACCTAGCACTTATTCGTAGATGTATAAACTACATGAAATTAAACCGTAGGAAAAGGAGTAGCGTAACGATATGGAAAACGAAGAGAGCATTGACCTGGGACGACTCATGCAGATCATGCTGGAGCGAAAGAAGGTAGTAGGGGGTATCGTCGCCGGCTGTACGGCACTGGCGATTGGTACGGCATTTATCTTGCCGAAACAGTACGAATCGACAACCCTCGTCCAGACGCGCAGCGCGGGTAAGGACATCGGTGGTGCGGCTGCCATGGCTGCCGCTATGGGGATAAACATTGGTGGCAGCAGCTCCAATACTTCGCCGCTTAATTACATCGAGCTGATGAAAAGCCGCCGTGTCCTCGAGCCGATTATCGATGAAATCGAGTGGCCGGATGATAAGAAACCGGATGCAAAGGCCTTTGCCAAGAAGAACCTCAAAATCGAGAATACCAAGCAGACCAACCTCATCACGGTAACGGCAACTGGCCGTACGCCGGAAGAAGCGCAGCTGATTTCCCAGGGTGTTGTGGATAACTTCCTCACGATGCAGACGGAAAACAGCCAGCAGACGCAGAGCCTCTTGGTAACTTTCCTAAACGACCGCATCGAAAATGCCAAACAGGAAGCAGACGATGCCGCAGCAAAACTGGCTGCTTTTCAGAAAGAGCATAAGCTCTATAGTCCCAGTGACCAGGCAAAGCTCGCTATCGAACAGTTAAACGCCTATGACAAAACCATTGGTGAAATGCAGGTAGCGCAGAAATCGGCACAGGCTCAGTACGACGTCGCTACCCAGAAACTCGGGGAGCAGAAAGCCGGAGCTGCCAGCTACAACATCAACGATAACAGCACCGTCCAGAGCATCCGTGCGCAGATTGTTGCGAAGGAAGTTGAACTCGTCGGCCTGCGTCAGAAATATACCGACAATCATCCGTCTGTTATCGCGGCACAGCGTCAGCTGACTCAGCTGAGTCAGTCGTTATCCGATGAAGTCGGTGCCGTTGTGAACTCCAACGCCGCTAGCCTCAACAACGCCCAGATGGAACTGTTAAAGAACCAGGCGGTAGCCCAGGCACAGGCTAGTGCTGCCAGCGCCAGCGAAGCGGCCATTAAGGCGAAAAAAGCCGAGAAAGAAACAGAAATCTCGCAGCTGCCAGAAGCCGTCATGGACTACATCAAACTCGAAAGCGACGCGAAAATCAAACAGCAAATCTACACCAGTCTCGTCCAGCAGTGTGAACAGGATAAAATCCAGGAAGCCATGGAAAGTATGGATATCCAGATTATCGATGCGGCAAATCTCCCCGATGAAGATAAGCCGGCAGCTCCCAGAAAGAAACTAATCACAGCGATTGGCTTTGTCATTGGCTGCCTGATTAGCTTTGGTTATGGACTCATCTGCTATAAAAAAGAAGAAACTGTGTGACGGAGGATGACAAATTGAGACGACGCCACAATCGTAAAGTTATGATTATCGTTAATGCTGCCACGAATTTGGCAAATTTTCGTAATGAGATTATAGAAGGCTTGCTGGCAGAGAATTATGAAGTCATCATCGTATCACCCGCAGGGAAAAGATTGCTACCTTATAAGCAAAAAGCTGGTTGTCAAGTTATCGAAATCCCGGTTAATCGCCATGGCAAGAATCCTTTTCAGGAAATGGCGCTTTTTATGAAATATTTTCGTGTGATGAAGGCAAAACGTCCTATCTGTGTGCTTACCTATACCATTAAGCCCAATATTTATGGTGGGATGGCGGCAAGATTATTGCGTATACCATATTTGGTTAATATCACAGGCTTGGGTGTGGTTTTTGATAATAAAAATATGTTGCAGAAAACTATAGTAGTTCTGTATCGCCGAGTAATGAAGCATGCTACTTGCGTGTTCTTTCAAAACAAAACGAATCGAAGTACCTTTATTCGTTTAGGAATTGGCTTCCCTTGTTCGGAGATAATTCCAGGTTCGGGGGTGAATCTTGCAGCTAATACATTGGAACCATATCCGGCAGAGAATGAGCCTCCTAAATTCCTCTTTGTAGCGCGAATCATGAAGGATAAAGGTATCCATGAATATGTAGATGCAGCTCGGATTATTCGCAAACAATATCCGCAGGCGGAGTTTCATGTGATTGGCAATTGTGAATTTGGTTATGAAGAAAAGGTAGCGAAATGGGCCGAGCAGGGCGATATAATTTACCACGGTGCGCAGCCGGATGTACATAGCTTTATGAAAAAATCGCATGCGCTTATTCATCCGTCCTTTTACATGGAGGGAATGTCAAATGTCTGCCTGGAAGCAGCAGCCACGGGGAGACCGGTGCTGACTACCAACTGGTTAGGATGTAAGGAAACTGTAGACGATGGCAAAACCGGCTATATCTTCGAGCCTCGCAATGTTACTGCACTGGTTAAAGTAATAAAGAAATTTATTGAATTACCATACTTGGATAAAGTAACGATGGGATTAAATGGCCGGAAGAAAATGGAAAATCAATTTGACCGTCAGATGGTAGTTGATTCTTATATGAAAGAGATCAACAGATTGGCAGAGTATTGAGCAAAGAAGGTTTGGAATGTCCTATATAATACGCTTGGATGATGCGGCTCCACGCATGCACCATTTTAGATGGAACAAAATGGAGGCTATACTACGCAAGTATAATATCCATCCCCTTATTGGCATAATTCCCGATGTGCAGGATAAAGATCTTATTGTATATGAAGAAGATAAAGAATTTTGGCAGAAGACGAGAGAGTGGCAAAATTCAGGTTTTGCCCATTTAGCGCTGCATGGATATCAGCATGTATACCACACAACAAGTGGTGGGATGAACCCAGTAAATCAGCGGTCTGAGTTTGCAGGTGTCTCTTTGGATATGCAGAAAAAAATGCTGAAAGAGGGATATGAAAAGCTATTGATAGAAGGAATCACGGTCGATACGTTTTTTGCACCTTCCCATACATTTGATGACAACACAATCAAAGCATTAAAAGAAGTAACACCAATTCGTATCATTTCCGATACGGTAGCAAATGATGTGTATGTAAAAAATGGCATAACTTTTGTGCCACAGCAATCTGGTAAATGCCGTGCTTTGCCTTTTAAAGTTACAACTTTTTGTTACCATCCCAATGAAATGACTCCAGTGGACTTTATTCATTTAGAAAATTTTTTGATCAAGCATGGCAAAGAATTTGTGAATTTTAGTAGTGTAATAAAAGCTCGGCCTTATGGAAAGCTGGATAAAGCAATTCATGAAATGTATTTTTATCGGAAAAGACGTAGGCAGAAAAGAGGATAATCTTGGCAGAAGAATTACACGTTCTACATGTAGTCGGGGCAATGAATATTGGCGGTATTGAAAATATGCTGATGACTATAATGCCTTATATGCGAAAAAAAGGAATAATCTTTGATTTTGCTGTTCATGGTGAGACCATTGGTGTACATGAACCAATAATTAAAGAATTAGGTGGTAAGATATATCACTTACCTAAATTTGTCGGAGTAAATATTTTTGCGTATTTAGTTGCATGGCGAAAGCTGCTTGGCAGTCATCCGGAGTTGAAAATCATCCACGGACATATGACATCTACCGCCAGTATTTATTTAGGGCTAGCGAAAAAATATGACCGCGTAACGATTGCGCATAGCCATAGTACCAGTACAAGTGGGGGACGAATCGTGTATGGAGTGAAGCGTCTGCTGGAATATCCATTGCGCTATATAAGTGATTATCTTTGTGCTTGCTCGGCAGCGGCCGCCGATTACCGATTTGGTAGAGGTGCGCATAATCGCAGTAATTATTACCTTTGGCATAATGCTATCAATACGGAGAAGTTCCAATTCTCTGCAAAGAAACGTAAAGAATATCGGGAAAAACTTGGCATAATGGAACATACAGTGGTGATCGGTCATGTGGGACGCATGATTGCGGCCAAGAATCACTGTTTTCTACTGGAAATATTCCGCGAATATCGTCGGCTAAATCCGGATAGTAAGCTGCTACTGTTAGGTGATGGACCGTTGCGTGAAAACGTTGCAAGAAAAGCCGTGGAACTTGAGGTGGCTGTTGATACCATATTCACTGGTTCGGTTGAAAATACGGCAGACTATTTATCGGCAATGGATGTATTTTGCTTTCCCTCAGTTTATGAAGGATTGCCTGTATCTCTTATAGAGGCACAGGCAAATGAGAGAATATGTTTATGCTCGGATGTTATTCCTCATGAAGTTAGGATAGCGGATGACTTGAAGTTTTTATCTCTGTCCCAATCGGCAAAAAAATGGGCAGAAGAGATAACAAGAATGCTGGCAGCAGATGATGAAGTGAAAGGGAGATACAACACTTATGACGTAAACGTTGTTAGTGAAGAAATAAGAAAATTTTATGAAATTGTGTGTATGGAGGCGTAAGAGTGGACTTTATACGGACAAAATGGGGTATACCTGTTAGGGATATATGGTTTAAGGAGAGTTGCGGGGCAGAGGGCAAAAGCCTGCTGAGCATTGCTTATAACCTGTATGAACCACTAAGCAATGCTACGGGAATAGCATTAAAAAAGTGGCATAGCCAGACATTTGTCTCCGATATATCGGTGTCGCCTGAGGAAATACAGGTAAAATTCAAAAGTAAGGTGCGCAACGAAATCCGACGTGCAATAAAAGAAGGAATAACCACTAGCTTACATTATTCTGCTGAGTTGAAGAATAATGATATTATTGTTGATTTTGATAGAGCGTATATTGCAATGTATCAGGATAAAGGGCAAAAGGCTAAAAGTATCGCATCGCGTCTAATCGGTATAGCAAAAGCTGGTAAATTGGCAATTAGCGTTGCCTATTTACCAGATGGGACAATAGCAGCTTACCACAGCTATGTAATTGGTGATGGCATTGTAAGATTATTGCATTCTGTCAGTGTATTCCGCGAAGAGTCTGAAAAAAGGAAGATGATAGGCTGGGCAAATCGTCTATTGCATTTTAAGGATATGTGTTTATTCGGGGGGAATGGTACTTCGCTTTATGACTGGGGAGGATTGTCTAGAGAGGAGAAAATGCGAAATATTACCCGTTTTAAGGAAGAATTTGGTGGGATAGAAAAAACTGTTTATTACTATGTGATAATGGGGAATTATTTATAAAATATAGAGTGTTTTACGGTGTTCCTACATACCGTGATGACAATATATGGTTCATGAATAACTGGCAAAATACAGTGATACAAGAGTAGTTGAAGTAATGAATATTAATATTGAAATAAGTATGAGGTGGAAAAAGTGGAGAAGCTGCTGATAGTCGTACCTAATCTTGGACTGGGAGGGCAAGAAAGAGTGGCTGTTAACATCGCTGAAATCCTTGGACAGGATTACGATGTTAGTATATGTACATTTTCGCTAGAAAATCAAAAATTTTTTCCAACATGTAATGTGATATCATTGAATGTTCCTCCGTCTAATAATTATATTATAAAAATAATGAATTGCCTTAAACGAATGTGGAGGTTAAGGCGTTATGTGAAAAGAAAAGATATAAAATATATAATAAGTATTTCGGAAAGTGCGGGGGTTTTAAACATAGCTTTAAGTAAAGATGTGATTTGCATAATGCAGGAACATGGTTTTAAAGCTATTAATAAAGGTATTTTGACAAGATTGATATATCAACGGGCTAATTGCGTTACGGCTTGTTCTAAGGGGTTATGTGATGCTATAAAAACATGGTTCCCTCAAATTTCTGATAAATGTTTTCCTTTATATAATCCTAATATGATTAATAAAATATATATGAAGAGTAAAGAGCAAATATGCTGGGAACCTGATGGCGCATATCGCTATATGGTCAGTTGTGGTAGATTGGAGAAAGTAAAGAATTATCCACGCTTGATTAAGGCTTTTAAGTTATTTGTGCAGGAACATGATAATTGGAAATTGTTATTGATTGGAGATGGGACGGAAAGAAGGAATTTAGAACTACTGGCAAAAGAAATAGAAATCGAAGAGTATGTTGAGTTTGCAGGTATGCAAACAAATCCGTTCGCATATTTGGCAAAATGTGACTTATATGTCTTATCATCATATCATGAAGGATTGTCTAATTCGTTGATTGAGGGGATGTGCTTTTGTCCAGCCGTTTCCGTGAATTGTTTGGTTGGTCCTAAGGAAATTTTATTGGATAATGCAACGATATCGGTAGAAGCTCCTATGGTAGCAGATTATGGAATTATGGTGCCCGCAGCTATTTATGGGTATGAACAATCTATGTCTACTAATATAAATGAAGATGACGTTTCTTTATGTAAGGGGATGTGTATGGCTGTTGAAGATGAAGTCTTATATCAACGGCTTTATGAAAAGGGAAGGAAGCGTGCTCGCTATTTTGATGGAGGACGGTATCGATATAATATTTTAAAAATAATTAACAATAATATTTAGTAGAAAAGGATGGAGGAGTATGGGGGAGAAGGTTAGTTGCGTTCTCATATATATGTATTTCCTGTTTAATATACAGTTGGCTGTTTTTACAGAGAGTACAGGAAAGTTAATATACCATGGGTTACCGATAATTATATTGTTGGTGTTTTGGCGGTATACAAAAAGAATGTTGGCATATATGCGCCAGGATATGATAAAAATATTGTTCGTATTGCTTTTGTTTGTAGGGGCAATGATTTGGGGGTTGCTGATGGTTGTTCTTCAAAATGGAGAACCTTCAGGTTTATTGTATTTAGGAAATGCGATAAGCGGCATATTCAGATTCTTGGCGTTAACTGTGCTAATTATGCGGGTTTACCCCCAGAATACATATGAAAATTTTATGAAAATATATGTGCTTTGTAATGTCATCTATGTGATGGCTTCAGTGGTATTATTGTTATTGCCTGATTTAAAACAGATATGGAGCACCATGATTATTACGCCGGATAAAATGGTGGAGAAAGGCGATATGATTTTGAACTCTACCCGTTATGGCTTAGCAGGTTATAGCGGGTTTTCAAATACGTTGTTTTGCAGCATATCAGTATGGATGTGTTTATACCTGCTAGAGATGAAACAAATTTCAAGATGGTGGAATGTTGCAATAGTTGTGTTGTTAGTTGGCAATATGCTTTATGGCAGGTCGGGATTAATTATATCATTAGGAATGTTCTTGGTGATGAATTTACGTATATTGTCATTTAAAAGGTTGAAAACTTTAATAATAGGAATAGGAAGCTGTGGCCTGCTGATAGCTGGTGCGGTATGGTATGCTACCCAGGAACCCATTATAGCAGTTTGGATAGATTGGGTTTCAGAACCTGTTGCTGCATTTATAGATGGTGCAGTACAAGGAGAAATATCGTTCGGCGGTAGCGGAAATCAATTGGTGGAAGAGATGTGGTTTTTACCTGATAATGACAGTGTTATATTGATAGGGGATGGTAGGTTCATTAATGCAGATGGGACATATTATATGTATACAGATACAGGCCCTATGCGACAAATGTTTTTTTATGGGATAATTGGCTCTTTGTTGTCATACATATCTTTGTTGCTATTGTTATATATTTATTATTTACGTGTAGAAAGCAAAATATATCGCTGGCACAAATTTTATGTTGCAATACTATTAATATTGATTGCTTTCATGGAATTTAAAGGACTTACATTTAATACGTATTATGGTGTTATTTTAGCATTATTGTGTTCTTATAATGCTACCAATATATGCACTGAAAGGAGAGGGAATGGTGTCGACTATAAGCGTGGTTATGTCGGTATATAATGGTGAAAGATATTTGTCGGAAGCCATAGATAGTATATTGAATCAGTCTTATGATGATTTCGAATTCATTATTATTGATGATTGTTCGACAGATAATAGTGTGGATATCATTAAATCGTATAATGATAATCGTATTCGGCTGGTTAGAAATGAGGAGAATTTACGCTTACCTGCTTCTTTGAATAAGGGGATAAAATTGGCTAGCGGAAAATATATTGCTCGTATGGATGCGGATGATATATCGTTAATGGATCGTTTTTCCAAGCAGGTAAAATATTTGGAAGAACATCCGGAAGTTACTGCGCTAGGTGGCAGTTTTCAGGTGATTGATTGTGGCGGATGTAATCTCTATAAACACCATGCTTTGACGGATGAAAAGCTTGAAAGATATTACCTGATTCCGTCACCGCTGGCACATCCAACAGTTATGATGCGGCGAGAAACAATCATCGATAATAATTTATTTTATGATGAACGGTATTCTTCGGCACAAGATTATGATTTGTGGCTAAGAATACGAAAGCAATTCAAGATTGCTAATCTGCCAGATGTTTTGCTGAAATATCGTATCCATAAAAAGAGTATAAGTAGTATACGTGCTCAAGAACAGCAGAATAATACCTATGATATTTTTAGTAAAAATTCTCCTGTTGACGTTACATACGATGAGTGCATGGCAATCTTACACAGAAGTTATACATTGTATCCGTGGCAACAGGCTTTTGCTATGTATAGAGTTTTTCATACTTTGGATTATATATATTGGCGGAATGTTGTGGGATATACAGTACGGTATATCATGGATAAGTTCAATCTAAATAAAAGTACCGCCGTATAAACGGCGGTCAGAAATTATTCAAATATTTCTTTTACTTGGATTTCTAAATCATTATAAAGGCTGATTTTTAGTGATAATTGTTGTTCGGCTTTTTCAGCATCGTTAAGGGCTGCCCAGTCTTCTTCATCGAAGTGGTGGTAGATGTTATCGAGTTCGTATTTTCCGTTGCGGAGGATGTAGACTTCGATAGCTTCATCTTTAGGGCTAATGATCCAGTATTCCTTGACACCGTACTTTTCGTAAATTTCCTTTTTGATGGTTATGTCACGACGGCGGGTGCTGGGGGAAAGAACTTCTACGATAAAGTCTGGCGCACCTTCGATGTTATTCTTTTTGATTTTGTCAGGATCGCAAACAACAATTAAGTCTGGAATGAAGTGATTTTCTTCATCGAAGACAACTGCTGCTTCCATAAAGAGTTGGCATTTTTTCCCGCGAAGGAAGCTGCCTATGATTATGGCTAAGTTGCGTTGTATCAATATGTGCTTGATGCTAGCTGGACTCATAGCTATTTCACGCCCTTGAATCAGTTCAATCTTAGGATCTTCTTGTATAGCATACATGATGATGACCTCCTTTATCTATATTATATCATGAAAATTTGAAGGGAAGTAGTGTGTTTTGAAAATCACAATTGCAGGTACAGGTTATGTTGGCCTGTCTAATGGTATCTTATTGGCACAGCATAATGAGGTAGTGGCGCTGGATGTTGTGCCAGAGAAGGTGGATATACTGAATCAGGGGCAGTCTCCGATTGTGGATGGGGATATTTCGGATTTTCTGGCGCATAAGGTGCTGAACTTCCGAGCTACTTTGAACGCGCAGGAAGCGATTGAGGGGGCAGAGTTCGTGATTATCTCCACGCCGACCAACTATGACCCAGATAAAAATTTCTTCGATACTTCTTCGGTAGAGTCAGTAATTGAGGAAGTGTTAAATATTAATCCGCAGGCAGTGATGGTGATTAAGTCTACTGTTCCAGTGGGCTATACGGAGCAGATGAAGAAGCGGTATATGGCGGATAATATCATTTTCTCGCCGGAGTTTCTGCGGGAGGGGAAGGCTTTGCACGACAATCTCTATCCATCCCGGATTATTGTTGGCGAACGGTCGGAACGGGCAAAGGTATTTGCAGGTTTGTTGGCAGAAGGGGCCGTAAAAGAAGAGATTCCCACACTGTTTACGGGCTCTACTGAAGCAGAAGCTATAAAGCTCTTTGCGAATACCTGCTTGGCGTTGCGAGTGGCGTACTTTAATGAACTCGATTCTTATGCGGAGGCTCGTGGTCTTAATACAGCGGAGATTATACGTGGTGTTAGTCTTGATCCGCGTATTGGTGATTTCTACAACAATCCATCTTTTGGGTATGGTGGTTACTGCTTGCCAAAAGATACAAAGCAGCTCTTAGCTAACTATAAGGATGTGCCCCAAAATCTCATCGGGGCAGTAGTGGAAGCTAATCGTACTCGTAAAGATTTTATTGCTGATGCGATTATCGCAAAGCAGCCAAAGGTTGTAGGGATTTATCGTCTGACGATGAAGACGGCATCTGATAACTTCCGAGCAAGTGCGATACAAGGGATTATGAAGCGCATCAAAGCCAAGGGGATTCCTTGCATCGTTTATGAGCCGACACTTAAGGAAGATAATTTCTTCCGGTCTGAAGTTGTCAACGATTTGGAAGACTTTATGAATCGAAGTGATGTGATTGTAGCCAACCGTTGGAATGATGTGCTTAGTGATGTGCGAGACAAGGTTTTTACAAGAGATATTTTCAGCAGAGATTGAAATTAGTCTTTTTGTCTGAGAAAGGTGGCATGTAGAGCTTGGATGAGGTGAATAAATTGGCAAAATACAAAGAATTTGATAATAGCAAAAAAGTATTAGTGACTGGCGGAGCTGGCTTTATCGGTTTCCATCTGTCAAAGCGGCTTCTGGAGCTTGGTGCAGAAGTAGTAGGTTTTGACAATTGCAATGATTACTATGACGTGTCTTTGAAGGAAAGTCGGCTGGCTATTTTACAAGAATATCCGAAGTATGAGTTTATCAAGGGGGATTTGGCTGACGAGTCAGCGGTCAAGGCTCTGTTTGACAAGTCAAAACCAGATATTGTGGTGAATCTCGGTGCACAGGCTGGCGTGCGGTACAGTATCGACCATCCGCGCAGCTATATTGATTCCAACGTAATTGGTTTCTTCAATATATTAGAGGCTTGCCGTCATAATCCTGTAGAGCATCTGTTGTTTGCATCCAGTTCCTCGGTGTACGGTAATCAGGAGAAGACGCCTTTTAGCACCACAGATAATGTGGACCATCCCATCAGCCTCTACGCGGCAACGAAAAAATCCAATGAGTTGATGGCTTATACGTATAGTCATCTTTATAATATCCCGGCAACAGGTTTGCGATTCTTTACGGTGTATGGCCCATATGGTCGTCCAGATATGGCGTATTTCAAATTTGCTAATCTGATTCGCGAGGGTAAGTCCATAAAGATTTACAACCATGGCGATATGCTGCGTGATTTCACCTATGTGGATGATATTGTCACAGGAATTGAACATATGCTTTGCAATCCGCCAAAAGCGAATAAGAATGGTGATCAGTATAAAGTCTACAATATTGGCAACAACAGTCCGGTGAAGTTGATGGATTTCATTGAGACACTGGAAAAAGCTTTGGGCAAAACGGCAGCAAAGGAGTATCTCCCCATGCAGCCAGGTGATGTGTATCAGACCTATGCCGATGTCAGCGAGTTGGAAAGAGATTTTGATTTTCGGCCGTGTACTACCATTGCAGAAGGCTTAGGAAAGTTTGCGCAATGGTATAGGAAATACTATGGTTTATAAAGGAGTATTTGTGTCTTGGTCATAAGAAAAATCTTGAAGGATAATTTGCCTATACC
>NZ_JAILKR010000055.1 GCF_024693525.1 Selenomonas sp.
TTTCTTACCTAAAAGTGCATAACCAGCCAGGACGATAAAACCGATGAAAAAGGCCGGTTTCGTCAGGATATTGTTCTGGAAGAACTCCCAAACGGACAATAACATTTCCATAACTTGATTTTCCCCACTTTCGTTTTTCCCCTACAGGAGCCTCCCCAGACTCCCTTACTAAAGCTCTCTTATGCTTCGATCTGCAGCAAATCTTCCGGCGTCTTGGCCGCCAGGACCTTCGCTACGATATCCTCATCCGAAAGTGTCTCTGACAGAGCCATCAGATTGCTTAAATGGACTTCATCATCAGTAGCTGCCAATACCACAAAGATGCGGGCATCTTTTTCCGGGTCATCCGAATCGAAGCTTACGGGCTTTTCCGTCTTCATGAAACACATAGCCGTGCCATTTACGCCGCGCCCGCGCTCTGCATGCGGGATGCAGATATCCGGAGCGATAACGATGTAAGGCCCAAGCTCTTCGACTTTCTCGATAATGATTTCCGGATATTCCTTTTCGATGGTACCATCAGCCAAAAGTGGCGCACAAGCTGCCCGGACGGCGTCCCGCCAGTCAGCAAAACCTTCATGGAACGAATAGTGCTTAGTCTCGACAAATTCTTTAAACATGGTAGTCCTCTCTCTTCCTTACAGGCAGGAACGGAACGGAATGTTCTGCGGATGCTCGAAGCAGTCCTCGAAGCCGCGGCGGTGATGGTAGTAAATCTTATCCTTATCCAGCGGATAGACATAACGGCCACCAACCTGCCAGAAGAACGGATGGAACTTGTAC
This sequence comes from Selenomonas sp., assembly GCF_024693525.1. The sequence goes on from NZ_JAILKR010000055.1 coordinate 784, forward strand.
TCGTTGCGATCCTTCTTGAAGTTGTAGAGGAGCTCGATCTCGTTGCAGTCCGCCTGGAAGTTCGTCCAGACATCCCAATGGATGGGAACGACTACCTTGCACTGAAGGTTTTCAGCCATGCGCAGGATATCGATGGACGTCATCTTGTCCTGCATACCGATTGGGTTCTCGCCAAACGAGCCGAAGGCAACATCGATGTCGTAATCCTTGCCATGTTTGGCAAAATAAATCGAGAAATGCGAATCACCAGAGTGGTAGATGTTGCCGCCCGGCGTCTTGAGCAGGTAGTTGACCGCTTTCTCGTCCATATCTGTCGGGCATTTACCGGTGAGTTCCTCGCGGTCGGGGCCCGTGGAATCCGTCGTCGTGATGCAGGTGCGGTCGAAACTGTCGAGGCAGACGATTTCGATATCCTTGATCTTGATGACATCGCCTGGTTTGACGACCTGGCAGCGCTCTACCGGTACGCCCCATTTGACCCAGGTATCTACCGATTTCTGCGGCCCAATGAACGGAACCGGTATCACATTGCCGTCCGCATCTGTTGTCGTCATGCCGCTGTGCAGTACATGGGCTGCCCACTCAGCCGACATATGGTCCTGATGGTAATGCGTCGCCAATACCGCATCGACCTGCTTGAACGCAAAGGGGTCAATGACGAATGGTACGTTACGCAGATTCGGCTGCATCGAGCGGCAGCCGCACATGTTAGCCATCTGATGACCAACCTTCATCTTGCCATCGCCGTGGGTACGCTTGCCGTTTCCACACCACAAGTCCACAGTTACATTGGCACCTCCCGGCGTCTTGAACCAGGTCCCCGTACAGCCGAGCCACCACATGGCGACCTGGCCTTCCGGCACTTCGTAGCCTTCGATATCCTCTACCAACCAGGTTCCCCATTCCGGGAAGGTGCTCATGATCCAGCTTTCGCGGGTCATTTCGGAAATCTTACTCATCTTAATCCCCCTAAAATAATCATTTAAGCGTAACTTTATGATTGTTTTGCCGTATTTCCTATCGACATGTTTATCTTAGCATATCGTTACGCTCATTTCAAGCACTTTTTCATAAAATAAGCAAAATATGACATTTGTAATATATTTTATGCTCATTATACGGCTATTTAATGCTTGATTTTTCCATATCCTTTCGCTATAATATCCATATAATCATAAATTATACGGATATGAATGTGTTACATTTTGCCTATTTTACACGCTTTCATAGGAAAGGATTTCATCATATGAAGAACAGTAAAAGCGTAGTCTTCCGCCGGCAGCAGGCGTTGCTCCGGCTATTGAAGGAAAACAGGACCATCGATGTAGATACTGCGGCCGCTCAGCTCGATGTATCTGCTACGACCATCCGCCGCGACCTCGTGATGTTCGAGCAGCAGCATCTCGTCAAGCGCTTCCATGGCGGTGCCGAACTTATTGAGGGAACCTTAAAGGAAGAAGATACCCCAACGGCCGATCCGAAGAGCCGTGTCGATGCCGAACAGAAACAGGCCATTGCCCAATATGCCGCCTCTTTGATTGAGGATGGTGATACCATCTTCATGAATTCGAGTTCGACAACGCTCATGATGCTCGACTACATCAAGGATAAACACGTCATCGTTGTCACGAACAACAGCAATGCCATCTATTATCCGCATGATCCACAGGTCACGATTATCCTGACCGGCGGGGAAATCTACCAGCGCCGCAAGTCGCTGGTGGGCGAATTCGCCCTGCAGACGCTCACCAAAATCAATGCCGACAAGGCTTTCATTGGCGTCGGCGGCATCAGCGTCGCCAGCGGCATCACGACGTCGGTCCTGCCCGAGACCGCCATCAACGAGATGATGATGCGCCGCTGTCAGGGCAGCTGCTATGTGCTGGCCGCCCGCCAGAAAATCGGCCGCGAGCACAACTTTCTCTCCGGTACCATTGACAAGGTCGATACGCTGATTACCTGCCCTGGTGCCGATAGCGACGAAATAAAAAACCTCCGCGCCAACGGCGTGGAGGTCATCGAGATAAACGAAATACCTTAAGACTTGGCTGCGGATTTCTTTTCCGCAGCTTTTTTGTCTTTGTGTTCCTTATTCCATTGTTGTTCGTATTTCTTTCTGGCTTCTGCCTTTTCTTTTTGCAGCATTTTATAATCCTTGTCGCTGACAGCCTGCAGATATTCCTCAGGAATCACACGGAAGGCCTTCGGCCGCAGCCGGTAGAATTCCTGATAGTTTGCCAGAGCCTCAGCCTGCTGGCCAA
>NZ_JAILKR010000062.1 GCF_024693525.1 Selenomonas sp.
TGCCTGCCAAGTTCCTTGTGCATAATCCAGCTGTGGTCGTTCTACTTTGTTATCCGCCGGCTCTTTTACGTTATCATCCAGCTCCGGCAAAATCGGTGGGTTGTTCTCTTCATCTTCAAGAATCACTTGCGGATTTACTACGGGATCGAGGACTACTGGATCTACCTCTGCTACTGGCTGCGTGTTAATCACCGCTGGCGGCGTTATTTTATATACGCCTTCATACTTGAAGCGATAGTTACCCGCTACATCCCCCGAATTGAGCACCGTATCATCCACCGAAAGATAAAGGGAATACGTATCTTCACTTTTCGCCGACCCGAGCAAATAAGCCAAGGTTGGCACGGTAGCAGCCGTATCGCCATTTACCCACTGGCCGCTGTAGCTTTGCCCTTGTACCGCTACATTCGACGAGTCAAAACTTTCTCCTTGACCAATCAAATTCAGCACGATTTCGTGGGGCGCAACGGTGGTTTTGCCAAGCTGTGGTTCAAATTCATAATTGGCCGCGTCATTGGGTTTTTCATAGGATGCGCCAGTAAAATGAACCACGTCCGTATAAGTCCCCACACCAGGAGTAGTTGCCTCTGCTTGGATTTGATCCGTGTATACCCCATCAAAGCTAAAGCTTGGATTGCTTAAAGAAGCCCCATTCACCAAGCCATGTCCCTGGCCATCATCAGCAGTTGCAACAATTGAAGCAACATAATCCGCAGAACCATAGGTGGTCGAAAGATTCACCTGAATGGGTACACTACGCTTATTGATGGTGAGAGTTGCCCCATTTCCGGCAGCAGCCTGGTAACCATTTCGATAGGCGTCTGTCGTGACAAAGGAACTGCCATTCACATCCATATCAATGGCATAAATAGCATTATACCCATCCGCAGCAACAGCCACACCACTCATACGATCTGCCACAGCCGCAAACCCATTGCTTGTAGCAACACCGGCAATCTTGGCCGTGTTTATCACGGCATTTTCCGTAAAGGCTGCATACTGTGTCGTCTCTGCCTCTGCCTGCCACTCCGAAGCACCACTTAGGGTCTCGCCATATATTTTCTCCATATTCGCCGCCGTTAAGGTAACGGTGGGCTGATACTTGAAGATATAGCGTCCCGTCTCGGCTTCATCTTCTACTTGAGTGTAACTATAGGCATCAGAACCGCGATTCCAGAGTGCATAGGTATCGCTGTTGAGATTTGTTCCAAAAACATCAGCAGCTGGCGAACCAGAATAAACTTTCCATTTGCCACCAATGCCAGTTATAATCCCCAAAGACTCTGTAGAATTATTGATAAACTTTCCGCTGCCTGCGTCTAGGATGACGGCATCATTTCCGGTCACCGTTGTTTGGATATTGCGACTAAGTTGGATACTACTCGTATCTCCATCCGTAACAACCTTGACTTTCCCTCCAGCCGTTATACCAGCAAGTTTCACGTTACTAGCCGAATCCACCTGCACATCGCCATTTACCGTCGTAATACGATCGCCTATCGTTACTCCCTCATCGGCTTTTATCGTGACTGTATTGTCGGTATGCACCAATCCCGTATAACGATCTGAATTTATTAACGACGGATCAGCATTCACATTGGCACTTGCCGATGCATTGATACCGCCCCCAACGGTAAACATACCAGCGGATTCTACTTGCAAATTACTAAGAGAAATCGAATTACCAATATTTCCACCGATATTTACCAAACCTGTACCACTCTTAATATTCAAGGCAGAATGATCCGTGTTGGTTTCCTGAATGAAGCCAACAACGCTACTACACTGATTGTTGACATCATCCCAGCCAGCATCTGTCTTCCAAATGATTCCAACAAACGGCTGATCAATAACACTATCGTTATTCGGTTCGTTAAATGGCTTTTTCCCATGCACGGCATCATGAGACCAGCCTTGATACATATTATCGGCTACGATTCCTTTCCCCTTGCCTGTTGTCGTAAAGAACAGCGTTCCTTTCCCGTTGTTTGCCTCTCCTTCCGGCCCCGTTACCCAATAAAACTCTCGTCCGGCTTTCACACTCCTGCCAACCACATCCGTTTTACCGCCAACCAGCACTTCGTACGGACTGCCATCCATCAACGAACCCACTAGCCAGTTTTCAAGTTCTGTCGTTATAGTAGCTAAATATTTATCACCGATTGCCGAACCACCCGCAGTATTTTCTCGTGCAGCTATTTCTGCCAATTCCCAACGTGTCAAAATGGATTCATGGCTCCTAGTTTTATTATAATCCAAATTCGTAAGGATATGTTTCGCCAACTGTCCATATTCTTTATCATTCAACTGATCAAAATCTTTTGCTTCATAAGATGTATTGTTAATCACACCATTCTTACCAAGTTTTACATTATATTTATAATAGTCCCTTACCACATCAATCGCAGCTTGTCCTGTAGGCAAATCACAATTATGAAGTAAAGCATAATCACGAAAGCATCTTTCCTGAATTTCAGTTCGCTCTTCATCGGTTAAATCCTCAAACGCTTTCCAAACGGTATTCTTTAAATACTTTTCATAATAAATTCCTGCCAAACGTTTAATGTCAGGATCATTTTTTACAGAATCTTGTATATTCGCTCCAGCGATAGGATTAGCAAATAAATGGTAAGAATTTGCCGAATCTACATTTCCCCCGATATGAATGTCGCCACCACTACCATCTGATGTGGTCGTATCGATTATCAAATTTCCCTTGTTAAGCCCCAGTGCAACATCACCATAAAGCGATACTTTACCACCATTCGTTACCAGTCTACGATCCCCATCCACGGGATAATTTCCCTCTACATCTTTTTCATCGTTCGCATGACCAAAATAGGTTCCAACTCGCCCAGCATCAATCGTAGTTCCACAACCGACCGTTAAATCCCCGCCATTAGTCGTGATATCGCTATTTATCATAACCATACCTTTTAAATCACCATCCGTATCGGCGTGTAAATTAACAGCTAGTTTTCCTGTCGTCGATGTAATCGGGGCATTGACGACAACGTTACGTTCTGCCTGCAAAGTTAGCGTTACATCTTTGTCTTCCGAACCATAAGCAGCTGCAATTCCATTCATTTTAGAAACGGATTTTTCGATAGGCGCATTCACAGCAATATTAGAAATATGTAAGGAATAAATAGTTGCATTTGGCTCATTGATATTTTCATCTAATGCCTGAATCCTAACGCTGGTTCCATTACTTAATCGCCAGCTGATATAATTCGCGTCAAGATAACTGTGCTTTTCTTCCGTTGTTCCATTCTGGCTTATATAGCTTTGCCCTGTCGAAACAATTTCGGTGTTCTCTGGCGTAATATCAACATAGCCAGCTGGGCAATTATCACTAATGATGATATCAACGGGATCGATAAACCATTCTCCAGGCTTTCCGGTAATACCAGCCGCATCTATCAACGCGTTGATATCGACATGCAAAACATCACCTGAGGTTTCAATCAAGCCGCCATTGCCCTGACCAACAGCTTTCAGCACAGCCGCAGCTTCGATATTGGTATCCTCACCAAGTACGCGAATGATGCCGCCGTTTGCTCCTTTTTCCAATCCCGACACGTCAAGAGTACCGGAAACATTTACCTGACCATGGCTGCCACCATCTAAGATTATCTCGCCGCGGTCATTGACACTAAGATTCTTCGCCTCAACAATTCCCGAATGATTGACCACTTCGCTGAGCATATCGCCAGCACTCTTCGCCGTCATAAATACGCGACCACCAGTAGCATTAATGGTGCCACTGTTGAGAACATGGGCCTGGGCTGCTTCCCCGCTGGCAGTAAAGTTTAGTTTTCCGGCGGTGTCGATGGAAAGATCCAGATTTTTCACCGCGCTTAACGCCACCTGACCACCTGCATTTTCAATATGTCCCGTGTTCTGCACCACGGATGCATGCAAGGCCACTAAACCGCCCTGGGCCTTGATATCCGCAGCATTAACAATGTGTCCCGTCGATGTTTCATCGAGCTTCAAGGTGATTGCCTCCACGCCCTCACCAAAGCTTGTCATGAAACGGTCATCTACCTTAGCCGTTGAAGCCACCAGACTGCCCGTGTCAATTTGTGCCCCTTGGCCAAATAGGATTCCGTTGGGATTAATCAAAAAGACACTGCCACCGGCTTTTAAGTTGCCATAAATCTCCGAAGCCTTGTTGCTTATCACGCGATTTACAGCAATATCATGGGCCTGCTGCCGAAATTCCACCGTTTCTCCTTGGTCGATGTCAAATTTCTGCCAATCCAAGGCCACATGCCGCGTCTGCTGGTCCACAACTAATGTGTGATCATCCCTGCTGATTTCGGCCTTACCCGACCGAACTTTACCGCCTTCCGGAGCTGCTTCTACACTAGTAAGCGAAAAAGTAGAAACCGTAAGCCCCACGGCTAAAGCTAAATGCCACCTCTTCCTCCTTGAAGAAATCATAGACGCTCCCTCCTTTACAATAAGTCGATAAAGTATCTTACATGTATTATATCGATTAAAACTATCCGAAACTTAAGTGTATTTTCTGAATTTGAAAGATTTAAGTTTCCTTTAATTTTGTTCTAAGGGAATTTTAAAAATAAATTCCCCCGCGAAGCCAAAAATGGCCACTGGCATTATTGCGGTCGTTGCGGGGGCGTTCTGCCCCCAAGGGCCAGGCATAATCGGCCCGCAAAAAACCTTCGTCGGAACGGGTCAATAAAATGCCGATACCGGCCCCTTGAAGATAGCGATGATTTTTCTCAGCTCCCTGTTTATGGCATTCCAGATTCACACCGCCGTGGTCGATGAATCCAGCCAGCTGCATTTGATTTTTATTCTTCTGCCACAGCGGATACCGCAGCTCCGCCCGCAACAGATAACCCACATCGCCCGACGCTTCGCTGGCCGGATATGCCCGTACCCCCGATGCACCACCTAAGGAAAAATGCTCCGAAGAGTCCAGATTGTGACTAGCCAATTGACCTCTAGCGGACAGCAACAAATTCAACCGATGGGGCAAATGCTGGTAATGCTGCCAGTTCACCCGCATTTTGTGGAAGGTTCCAGCAGTATGTGCCCATTTATCCTGTTGCCAGCCTTCCTCGTCCCGGAAGCCTAAGGTGCCCCATTTGTAATCCACCCGCCAGCTGGAAACGCCCTTGGACAGCGTCTGCTCACCATAAAGGGACGCCACCACCCCATGACTGTATTTCTGAAGGCAGGAATCTGCCAATCGGATTTCATCGGTAAGCTTGGTATGCTCATAGTGAAGCGCTGCATAGAGGTTCCGGTACTGACTCCGCACTACGGCATAATCCAAACCAGCCGAAAGGGTTCGCGATGTTCCATAGGCCGCTAAGGGACGATAGATGTCTCCCAAGTGATACGATAGCATATTATACCCTATCGAGGCTTTCCAGCCATTCTGCAGAACTGGCAAGGTGTAATTGATATTATAGCTGTACAGCTCTTCCCCAGTCGCAGACCCAGCCAGGGCCAGCTGACCCCCTTCGTGTTCTGGATTTAAAATATCATAGGAAAGGCCGTAGGTATTGTAGTTGGTATACCGATTGCCATAGTTGTCCCCGGTTAGCGCTCCACATTTTCCCTGATGGGGAGCTAGTTTTATCAGTACGTCCACCGTACCCGATCCCTCCCCTGGGGATAACTTAGCCTGGGCATCAGCGCCGGCTAAATCCGACAACAGCCAAACGGCCCGTTCCAATTTTTTCCGTGTCAAATAGTCTCCAGGTTTCATAAAACCGAGTTCCCGATTCACGATGTAATCATGGATTTTCGTCTTATTATCCACGTTGACCTTTCCCAGACGCCCTACCAGGATGGTGTACTCAACGATGCCGCCCGTTATTTTTTGTGCGGGCAGATAGGCCCGCGCCATCAAGTACCCGCGCTGGCGAAAGTACGCCGTAAGTTTATCTGCGCCCTGTTGAAGTTCTTTGAACGTCACCATGCGCCCTTGATAATCCTTTAGCAGCTCCTGCAAAACCTTTTCCTGGTAGACATCCTGTCCCGTAATGCGAAATCCATTGACCTGAACTTTTACTTCCGCAGCCATGGACATCTCAGGCTTTTCCTCCTCCGGAGCTGCAATGGCGGCCGTGCCACTGCCAAAGTCCGGAAGTTCTACCCCGTTATTTCGTTCATCACTTGTCAAAGTACCAGCATCCAGTGGCGGCAGGGCTGCTGGGGCGCAGTCCGCGCTTTCACTCCAAGCAGTCAAAGCCAGCAGTATGCCGATGGCGGCGCTTCCCTTTGTCATCACATTTTTTGCCATCATTCATCCCACACTTTCTACCAAAACAAAAAGGGAATGCTCCAGCCCTTGGCCAAAACATTCCCATAGAAGTATCCACTCTGTCAGCAATCTCATCCCATTAATCGCAAGCCAGCTCCTGTGCTACGTAGTAACGGCCATCGGCCCCTTTTGCACAAGAAACGCCCATTTTCGTATAATGGCGATTGAGTAGGTTGGCACGATGCGTCGGCGAATTCATCCATGCACGAACAATTGCTTCCGCATCATCCGATTTGCTAACTGCCAGGTTCTCACCGAACCAGGAATAAGATGCTTTATTCTCTAAAACCGATTTAACATCGCGGCCATCTGGACGCTGATGAGCAAAACGAGCTTTCGACTCTTCTGCACGAATCGACGAAGCTGCCATAAGCTCATAATCCAATACCATCGGAGCCACCCCTGCATTAACGCGAACTGCGTTTACATAATGCAGAATCTCATCATCAAGATTTGCTGCCGATGCCGGCGAAACAGCAAGAACAATAAGCGCGAGTACCAGCAGGGAAACCATCCGCCGCCAGCTTTTCATTTTTCTCGCCTCTTTCGTTTGTCGATCCATTTTCCTCTTATGAGTACCAAGTTTCCACGCTTCGCACCCTCCTGCCGTCGGCAGGGAAGATTCCAATTTCACAACAAACCAGCGAATCCTTAACCCGAAATGGGATTAAGGTGTTCCCTTGCTGGCACAGCCATCGCATGACTGTAGCGCTTATGTTGTTCCGCTATTCAATTTTAGAGTACCTTGTCACTTATATTATAACCGATAATAAGCAAACAAGCAATAATATTCTTGACAACTCACGGTGTTTTCTTAACCGTTTGGCCAACTGCTGTCAAAACATCTTTACCGTTGTATTCGCTACCAAGAAAAAAAATCCTGCCGGTTTCGCGTATAAAACGCAAAACCGGCAGGATAAGGATTATTTCACCAGTTTAAAATATTTTTTCTTACCTTTTTTAACAATAGCAGCACCGTCTGTGAAGTCTGCTTCTGTCAGGACATAGTCTACATCACTGACCTTCACATCATTCAGGGCAATGCCGTTTTGCTGGATAAGGCGGCGGCCTTCACTCTTCGATGCGACAATCTTGCCAGCTGCCAAAACATCTAACAGTTTGCTGCCAGCTTCTGCCGCAACTTCCGGAATATCGGCACCAGCCCCCGAGCCACCAAACATGGCTTCCGCAGATTTCTGCGATTTTTCTGCCTCTGCCTCGCCATGTACGATTTTCGTGACTTCATAAGCCAGAACTTTCTTGGCCTCATTGATAGCCGAATCCTGAAGAGCACCAAGGCGGCGAACCTCCTCCATCGGCAGGAACGTCAAGAGTGCCAGGCACTTCTCTACGTCTGCATCATCGACATTACGCCAGTACTGATAAAACTCATACGGACTCGTCTTTTCTGCATCGAGCCAGAGGGCACCACCAGCCGTCTTGCCCATCTTCTTGCCGTCACTCTTGGTGAGCAGCTTATTCGTCAAGCCATAGACCGCCGTATTGTTTTTGCGGCGGTTGAGCTCGACACCAGCAATGATATTCGACCACTGGTCGTCGCCACCCATCTCGAGCTTGCAGCCGTAACGGCGGTTGAGTTCGAGGAAATCATAGCCCTGCATGACCATATAGTTGAACTCCAGGAAGGTCAGGCCTTTTTCCCAACGCTGCTTGTAGCATTCTGCTGCCAACATGCGGTTGACGGTAAAGCAGGCCCCCACATCGCGAAGCAAGTCGATATAGTTGAGCTTGCGTAGCCAATCGCCATTGTTGACCATGATGGCCTTGCCATCGCGGAAGTCAATGAAGCGGGCAATCTGCTTCTTAAAGCATTCGCAATTATGCTCGATGTCTTCATCCGTCAGCATTTTGCGCATATCCGTGCGGCCAGTTGGGTCACCGACAGTACCGGTGCCGCCGCCCACTAAACAGATGGGACGATGACCGGCACGCTGCATGTGCGCCATAGCCATCAGTGCGATAAAATGACCAGCATGCAGGCTGTCAGCCGTCGGGTCAAAGCCAATATAGAATGTGACCTTTTCTTTCTCCAACAGTTCACGCAGCTCTGCTTCATTCGTGCACTGCGCGATAAATCCACGTTCTTTTAAAGTGTCAAATACATTTGCCAACAAACTCTCTCCTTTGAGGTCACCTTTAAACGAAATGTCAATTGTCAATTAATTACGGGATTTGGAGATGCCGCCGCCTGGTTCCGGTGCCACCGATTCCGGCATGGACGGGGAATCATTGCCACCGTTTGCACCACCTGGTCCAGGAACCGTTTTGCTGGTATCCTGTTTGCCATTCTTACCATCTTTGGCGTCTTTCTTGTTCTCGCCCTTTTTCTTGACTTCCGTCTTTTTATCATTTTCCAGCTCGCCAATGCTATCATGCTTAGTAGCAGCCGAACCATCAAAATTCTTAGCTGGCGTCTGAGCCAGTGCCTTTTCCATGAAGTTCTTCCAAATCTGGGCTGGCAACTGTCCACCCATGACGCCGTTCATAGCCGTGTTGTCATCGTTGCCGACCCACACGCCGCAAACCAAATCCGGCGTATAGCCAACGAACCAAGCATCATGGTAATTGCTGGTGGTACCCGTCTTGCCAGCTGCCGGACGGCCGATATTGGCCCGTGCACCCGTACCGCCCTTCTTGATAACGCCTTCCAGCATGTCCGTAAGTTCGGCTGCACTGCTTTCACTGATGACGCTGCGCTGTTTTACTTCAGCCTGCTCTAACACCTTGCCGTTGCGGTCAAGGACTTTGACAATGACTACCGGTTCCACATGGACGCCTTTATTGGCAAAGGTGCCATAGGCACTAGTGAGTTCCATCGGCGTCACGCCCTTGGTCAAACCGCCCAGAGCCGTAGAAAGGGTTCGGTCGTTCTGAGGGCCGTCGAGGACAAAGGTAGAAATACCCATCTCCTGGGCATAGTAAATCGGTTTATCGATTCCCAGCTTTTGGGCAATCTTAACCGTCGGTACGTTCATCGAAAAGCGGGCTACATCACGCATGGTGACCTTGCCGCTGAAATGACCGCTGTCGTTCTGTGGACGCCAGCCATCAATGTTAATAGGACTGTCGTCGATGATGGTGCTCGGCGTGAATTTATCCTCCAGAGCTGCCGCAAAAACAAAGGGCTTAAAGGCAGAACCTGGCTGACGCACCGCCATCGTGGCACGGTTGAACTGATCCGTGCCGCGGCCGCCTACCATGGCCTTCACATAGCCGTTATGGGGGTCAATTGCCACCAATGCGCCCTGAGGCTGCTGAATCTTATTGGCATCGACTTTGATATCCGGCAGTTTCTTCATGGCTGCCTCAGCGGCCCGCTGCATATCCATGTCGATGGTGGTATAGATTTTCAAACCTTCTTTATAAACCGCGTCTGCACCGTATTTATCGATGAGAACCTGGGTCACGTATTCAATGAAGTAAGACGCCTCAGAAGTCTCTTTCTTCTTTACCGGCTTGACGATATTGAGCTTTTCCTTTTTGGCCTTGGATGCGGCACTGCTGTTGATATACCCGTATTTTTCCAACTGGTCGATAACAACACCCTTGCGCTCCATAGCGGCATCCATATTATTCATCGGAGAATAATAATTCGGGCTCTTGGGAATACCGGCCAACATAGCGCATTCGCTCAAGGTTAAATCCTCGACGTTTTTGCCGAAGTAAGTCTGCGCAGCGGCCTGAACACCGTAAGCGCCCTGACCAAAGTATATCTGATTCATATACATTTCCAGGATTTCCTGTTTCGTATACTGGCGTTCTAACTGCATTGCCAGGAATACCTCCTGGATTTTACGCGTCATCGTACGTTCCTGAGTGAGGTACGCATTCTTTGCCAGCTGCTGCGTAATCGTAGAACCACCTTCCGATACGCCGCGGCCGCGAATGTTTGCATAAAGGGCGCGCAAAATACCGCGCGGGTCTACACCACTGTGTTCGTAGAAGCGGTTATCCTCAACGGCCACAAAGGCATTCTGAAGGTCCTTCGGGACCTGCTGAATTTTAACTGGCCGCCGGTTCTCCGCCGCATGAACGTTGGCAATCTCGTTGCCGTTAATATCGTAAATCTGCGATGAGGCCGGTGGCAGAATGTCATTTGCTAAATCCGGCTTCGTATTCATACTGGCAGTCAAAAAACCACAGCCAATTCCAGTAACCATGACCAGTAAAACCAATCCTAATCCCAGAAACACGCGTTTCGCGGTGCTGCTGCCTTTTTTTGTGGGACGTTTTTGACGGCTCGTATTTGAATGTTTATCCATGAGCTGCCTCCTTAAATTTATACTGTTTCATTTTAACACAAAACGATTGCATCGTCTATGAAATCAACAGCTCCAAACTATATCCTTATTTCAACGCTACCACTGTAGCACCAGTTCCCCCTTCGTTAATATCGGCGAACTGGAAACTTGAAACGTTGCGATGACGTTTCAGATAGGCATGGACGCCTTTGCGAAGGGCTCCCGTTCCTTTGCCGTGAATGATGAGAACCTGAGTGAGCCCGGCAATCACCGCATCATCCAGGAATTTGCCTAGGGTCATTTCGGCTTCATCCACCATCATGCCGCGGATATCGATATCCCGGCCAATGTTCTGGGTCTTCTGCAAGAAGGAACCAGACTGACTGTTGCGCTTCTTGCTGCTGACAATTGGCTGGGGCTTTTCCTTTTCTCCATGGGACAGGAAGGTACAACCAGAAGCCTTGACTTTGGTGCGTAGGCTGCCCAGCTGAACGGTCAGCTCTTTGCCCTGCACTTCGATAACCGTTCCCTTCTGGTCCAGCTTCTTAACGTAGATTACATCCCCCGGCAACAGTTTTTTGACATCAATCTTCTGCCCAATGCCCTTCTGAGCCATGATGCCAGGTCTTGCCTTCTCCGACGCCTCGTTGATTTTGGCACGGGCTTCGGCAATTGCCTGCTGGCGAGCGCGGATGCCCTGGTCGTCAAACTGCTCTTTCAGGTCCTTGATAACCGCTTCCGACTCCCGGCGGGTCTGACGAATCATCGCCGCACTCTTTTCCTTGGCCTTGCGGATGATTTCGCCCTTTTGTTTCGAAAGATCACTCTTGGCATTTTGCAGTTTCAATTCCAGCTGGGTAACCCGCTGCTGACGCTCCCGAATCTCGGCATTCATCTGCTCATACATCATCTTTTCGCTTTCCAGCTGATTGATGACGTGTTCAAATTGAGCATGGTCTGCTTTAACCAGCTGCTTGGCCCGCAGGATAAGGGATTCGGAAAGCCCCAAGCGCTGACTGATGGCAAAGGCGTTACTGGCTCCCGGAATGCCGATGAGCAGCCGATAGGTCGGCCGCAGGGTCTCCACATCAAATTCGACGCAGGCATTTTCAATGCCCTCCCGGGTATAAGCAAAGGTCTTAAGTTCCGAATAATGAGTGGTTGCCACCGTCGTCGCCCGAACCTCCAGCAAACGTTCCAGAATAGACATAGCCAGGGCAGCCCCCTCTTCCGGATCCGTACCGGCCCCAAGCTCATCGAGGAGCAGCAAATCGTCGCTCTCAACTTTGTCGAGAATCCGAACGATATGGGTCATATGGGCCGAAAAAGTGGAAAGGCTCTGCTCAATGCTTTGCTCATCGCCAATGTCGGCATAGAGATTCTGATATACGGCAATCTCCGAATCGGCCTCCACCGGCAAATAGCAGCCCGACTGAGCCATAAGAACCATGAGGCCCAGGGTTTTCATGCTGACGGTCTTACCGCCGGTATTGGGTCCCGTTATGAGCAGCATGCGATAATCTTTCCCCAGGGTAATGCTGGTGGGCACTACTTTGTCTCGAGGAATCAACGGATGACGGGCATTCTTCAGCACCGTGCGCCCCTCTTCATTGATAAGAGGCTTTACGGCCTCCATATCCCGGGCGAGTTTTGCCTTAGCAAAGGCAAAATCGATGTCGCGAAGAATCTCGCAGTTGGCGGTAAGCGGTTCGCTATCCCGGCTGATTTCCTGGGACAGCTGGCGCAGGATGCGCTGAACTTCCTGCTGCTCAGCCAGCGTCAGCTGTTTCACATCGTTGTTGAGTTCCACTACCGCCATGGGTTCGATAAAAAGAGTTGAACCACTGGCGGACTGGTCATGGATAAGCCCCGGAAAATGGGTGCGATACTCCGCCTTAACCGGGATAACATAGCGCTCATCACGAACGGTAACGATGACATCCTGAAACATCTTCTGATACTGGGCATCGTGAAGGATGTTGTTTATCTTGTCCTTGATGCGGACCTGAGAACTTTTAAGTTCCCGCCGGATGCGGCGAAGTTCCACACTGGCATCCTCCCGCATGTTGCCGTGTTCATCAATGGTCAGCGAAAGATTGCGCTCGAGCTGGCCCAAAATCTCAATGGAATGCGCCCACTCTTTGAGCACCGGCACTTCCATTTCCAAATCCCGGAAAAAGCGCTTTACCGTGCGCATGGCATAAAGGGTGCTCATAACCTCCTGCAGTTCGGCTAAATCCAGCACGGCACCCTTGCCCGTCTTCACCAGCAGCGGGCGGATATCATGAATCCCCCCCAAAGGCGGTGCCGTCATGGCAAAAACCGTAACGGCCTCTTCCGTCTCCTGGAGCCATTCGCTGATTTCACTGAAATCCGAACTTGGATAAAGATCCCGGGCTTTTTCCTTCCCCAGGGAAGAACCAGCCCTATCGGCCAGCATCTCCGTGATTTTTTCGTATTCTAAAATGTTAAATGACTCGTTTTCCATCTATCACAAAACCCCTCGATAAAAATGTCCTCGCGTGATTTCGCTGCCTTCCTGCTCTTTTACCCAAGCCTCCTGTGCTTCATCGAGCTCTGCTGGAAATTTCATGGCTTTGCGGTAAGCTTTGACCAACTGCCGGATTTCCCCTTCAGTCATGGCCTTGGCTTCAAGCCGCAATGTCCCAACGCCCATAGGCGCAAACTTCATCGCATGGGGCAGCATGGAAAGGCATTTGCTGTTGAGCACATGCATGTGGCAATATTGGTCCATGACCAGCGGGAACTGCGCCTCCTTGCGATCCTTTAAGGCATAACGTCCCTTCGTGCAAGGCTGGCTGCAGGCACCACAGTCGACGCCCCCTAGGAAACTTCCCGTCACGCAATACTCGGAAATCATGAGTTCTAGCCGGCCGTGAACGATGCAGCTAAGAGGCAGGGTGCTGTCTTTAGCAATGGCCTGGATTTGTTTAAGATTAAGCTCCGGCGACAAAGTGGCTTCTGCCACTCCGTATTCCTTAAGGAATGCCAGCGTGCTTTTATTATAGGAAATCAGCGAATAATCTGCATGAACGGGAAAATCCGTAAGCCGTTTTACCAAAGCCAGAGCACCAATATTGTGCACATGAACCGCATCAGGGGGGCAGGTCTTCTGCCAGGCCAATAGCAGCTTTTCGATGGCCTTTTGATGATTTTCCTTGATGATACGCGGAAGGTTGAAGTCGATGCGCACCTTGGCAGACTTAGCAAGGTTCCAAGCCTGCTGATATTCTTCCAGCGAAATGGCTTTATGGGTGTAAGACTCTCCCCCAAAGAGAATGCCATCGGCGCCACCATCTATAGCTGCTTTAAGCTTTGCAATGGAGTCAACCGACACCATAAGTCTTGCATTTTGGGCAGGTTGCGGACACGCCGTCTGCAAAGGGGCAAAGTTCCGTTTGGAGAAGCGGAACTCTGCCAAACGAAGTTCATCCAACTGCTCTACAGCCTTGCGGCGGGCGTCGTTAATTTCACTCATGGGAATCATGACTTCGCCATCAATATCCACCGTAAGAGATTCCAGTTCGTAAACCGAAGTTCCCAGGCGATTGATTTGCTTTTGCACCGTCTCTTCGGTCAAGGGACGCTTCCGAGCCAATTCGCCAATAAACTCCGTTGCGGCGCTGGTCTTGTGCCCCTTTCCATCATCCAACAGAATCGTAAGGGGCTTGCCAATGGCAGCACGAACCGTTGCTGAAATGGGGATACGGCGTACCGGTGCTCCGGACGCATACATTTCCTTGCCTGCTTCCATAAGAGCCGCATCATAGACCTTAAACACCCGGTCGTGATCACGAACCGCCGAGGGAATCGCAAAGGATACCGTATCACCGGCCTCGCCCCTGGTGATATTTTTGCCTTTGTCATCCCAAAGCTCCTGAATCGTCGCAGTCACCCGGCCGCCGACTTTTACCCAGAAATCCACCTGGTCGCCAAGGCTTAATTTGCCACTGAGCTTTACCGTCACGATACGTCTATCCCAGTCGTATCGGCTGACCCGGCCGATGAGTAGGCCACGGTTGTTGGGCCGTCTATCGCTCATCATATTTTTGCCGGGGCGCCCCAGCAAGAAGGCCGTGGTAAAGTCGCGATTGAAAATCTGCGCCAGATTGTCGCGGGCCTGGTCCGAAACTTTATAGCCTGCACCAGCATAGAAGGTATCGATTGCCTCGCGATAGGTTCCAACCACCGTCGCCACATACTCCGGACGCTTCATGCGGCCCTCGATTTTCAGCGATGCTACTCCAGCTTCAATGAGCTCGGGGATAATGTCAATAGTGTTGAGGTCTCGGGGAGACAACAAATAGTTTCCCGCCTCGCTCCCTAGCACATCTTCCCCCTTTTCATCTACTAGGGTATAGGGCAGACGGCAGGGCTGGGCACAGCGGCCACGGTTGCCGCTGCGGCCACCAATCATGCTGCTCATAAGACACTGGCCCGAATAGCAGACACAAAGCGCCCCGTGCATGAAGACCTCAATCTCCACATCGCAGTTGGCACAGATATGGCGAATCTCTTTTAACGATAATTCACGAGAAAGCACCACCCGGGTAAATCCTAAATTCTGCAGTGCCAAGACGCCTTCCAAACTATGGACGGTCATCTGCGTACTCGAATGAAGGGGTAAATCCGGCACCGTCTCCCGTGCCAGTTTAGCCACCCCCAAATCCTGTACCAGAATCGCATCGGCTCCTGCTTCGTAGAGGAACCGCAGATAATCCCGAACCGCTGGGATTTCTTCATCACTGACAATCGTATTTACCGTAACATTAATAAGCACACCCCGCAGGTGTGCAAAACGGATGGCCCAGCGCAGGCCATCCTCATCAAAATTATTTGCATAGGCGCGGGCACCAAACATACTGCCCGCCAGATATACTGCATTCGCACCACTTTCCACAGCCGCGATAAGCGCTTCGCGGCTGCCTGCCGGTGCCAATAATTCTACCAATTCCATTTCCTCCTGAAAAGAGCTTAGGGCTCTTCCTGATTCTCTGTTGAATCGCTGTCTTCTTGATTCTCTGCCGCCTGAAGCTGACGGACTTCGTTGAATAATTCCATCTGCTCCGCATCAAGGCCGGCTGCCGCTTCCTCCGTAGTGGGTAAATCCGGCAAATCCTCCAAAGAGTTAATGCCGAAACACCGCAGGAAAGTATCCGTCGTTCCATAGAGGATTGGCCTGCCAATTACCGCCTTGCGACCCACTTCAGCAATGAGTTCAAGTTCCATGAGCTTTTGCAGGGCCCGTTCCACTCGAACGCCGCGAATCTGCTCCACTTCTGCCTTGGTTATCGGCTGCTTAAAGGCGATGATGGACAGGGTCTCCATCGTCGGCGCCGAAATCTTGCGGTCGACAACTTCCGTCAGCCGTTCCACCACTGAAAAGGCCTCCGGCCGCGTGGCCAGCTGATAACCGCCGGCTACCTGCCGAATCGTAAGGCCGCTCCGCCTTTCATCTAATGCCTGGGACAATTCCTGCAACAGATTTTGCGTTCCCAAAACATCCAGCTGCAAAATGCGGGCAAGTTCTGCCGCCGACATCGGATTGCCCGCAGCAAAAAGGACAGCTTCAAGCATACCGAGGTCGGTTATATCCAGCCGCTGTGCTGGTTCAGTCATCTTCTTTTTCCTCCCGGGTACATATATAAATTTCCGCAAAAGCACGCTGTTGTTTGACCGTTACGGTCTTTAGCTTCATGAGCTCAAGCAAAGCCAAAAAGGTCACAATAAGCTCGTTGCGCGTTCCCGTCTCAAAAGCTTCCGAAAACAACAGGCGCCCATGGCTTCGCTCCAACAGCGACAAAATATCAGCCATTTTATCCTTGATGCTGAAGGTTTCCGGTGTTACCAATGCTTTGGGAATTGACAATTCCTGTTTGACGGATAAAACCGTATGAAAGGCCTCCACTAAGAGTCGCAACGAAAGATTTCCTGGGGGCAGATGGTGCACCGGAAGCTCCATGGGCTCACGGCTTACATAGCGCTCCTGCACCCCAGCCATATCCCCTAAGACACCACTGACCTGCTTGAATTTTCGGTACTCCAAAATGCGCGCCACCAGTTCTAAGCGCGGGTCTTCCACTTCCCCTTCCTCGTTTACCTCTGGTTTTGGCAGCATCATGCGAGATTTAATCTGCAAAAGAGTTGCGGCCATAACCAAAAAAGAACTGGCAATCTCGATGTTGAACTCACGGAAATGGTCTAGATATTCGACATACTGCCGGGTCAGCTCAGCTATAGGAATATCATAAATATCAATCTTATTCTTTTCAATCAGATGCATGAGGAGGTCCATGGGCCCCTCAAAGGCATCAATCTTTACTTTGTAGTCCTCCATATCCCAAATTTTCCCTTAGAAGAGCAAGCCGAGCAGGAAGGAAAAGAGCTGCCATATCATCCGCCGTGCCGGAATAAAAATCATATCCAAAACCGGCGTAGCCAGAATCACAATGAGAATGATAAAGCTGTACCGCTCCAAGTTTGCGAACTGATAAGCCAAATCCCGGGGCAAAAGCTGTTTTAGCACGTGGGAGCCATCCAATGGCGGCAGTGGAATCATATTGAAGATAGCAAAACCGATGTTGTACTCCGTTATGAGCAGGAAAACCGTCTCTACGCCCTTGTCATGAACCTGGCCTCCTGTTGCCACGAAATACAGCTGCAAGAACAACAGCGCTGCAAAAGCGGTGATAAGGTTTGCCGCCGGTCCTGCAATGGATACCAGAATGTCATCACGGCGAGGCTCTTTGAAGTTATGAGGATTTATCATAACCGGCTTAGCCCAACCGAAGTGAAACAAAAACAGCATAAGCATACCAATCGGGTCCACATGGGCCCGCGGGTCAAGGGTCAAGCGCCCCATCATGCGCGGCGTAAAATCACCAAGCCAAACAGCTACCTGCGCATGGGCATATTCATGAACCACCATGGCAATAATCAAACCAGGCAGTCCAGCCACGATATGCATCAGATTAAAATCAAACATCTCATTCCTCCATTATGGGTATTACTTGTCCTGTTTTTCCCGCAGGCAGCGTTCCACCAGCAAAATCGAAGCCACTGACTTGGCATCGCAAATCCGTCCATCAAGAACCATAGCCACCGCTTCTTCCAGCGGCATCTTTACCACGTTGATAAACTCATCCTCATCAGGATGCTGTTTTCCCGGGGTAAGGCCCTCAGCCAGATACATGTGGATATATTCATTCGAAAAGCCCACCGTGGTAGCAATAGTCGAAAGTTTGGTAATCCGTTCCGCCACATAACCGGTTTCTTCCGAAAGCTCACGCTTCGCGCAATAAAGCGGGTCTTCATCCGGCGCATCGAGTTTGCCGGCCGGAACTTCTAGCGTAACCTTGCCAATGGGATAGCGATACTGGCGAACCAAAATTACTTCTCCCTTATCGGTAAGCGGAATAATCGACGATGCCCCCGGATGAGCAATCCACTCCCGGGTCGCTTTATTGCCATTGGGAAGCGTGACTGTATCGCGCTTGACATGAAGCAAAGCACCATCAAAAATATCTTCACTGCTGACTTTTTTCTCGATCAATTCTTCGTCCATCGTTGCTCCCCCTATTTGTTCATATCTTATTTATTTTACTATGGGACCTCCAGGATTTCAAGCCTTCCCCTTGCTTAGCGAAAAACCGTCCACAAAACCAGCACCACGGCCAGCAGGCATTTGCCTCCCACCACAAACATTGATAAATTGGCCCAAACCGATGTGACATCCATATATTCACTCATCCGGTGAGCAATCTCATCGGGCTCATTTGCTGCCAAGAGTTTCCGCATGCGATAAAAGTCTACCAGGGAATCCACAATCAACGCCGCCGCAACAAAATAAAAAGCCCATTGCTGCCAAGGGCGAAGCTCCGCGTATTGGTAGGTAAAGAAGAATCCCAATCCATCAATCATTAGCAGTGCCATCGACATCAGCAGAAACATTTTGCCAATGCCTCTGCCTGACATGAATTTTCCCATGGACTCAATCTCGTCCTGCCACTGCTTTCGTTCCTCGTCATCAATATCCGGCCCCGTATGTACCAGCAATGTCTGCAACGCATAGCCGCTGACCAGCAGCCAAAAAATCGCATAACATTGAATTCCTAACATGATAAATAAACCTCCTGCAAATTCGATTCTATCCATTAGTATACAAAGCAAAGCGCCCCATTGCAACTGCAATGAGGCACTCTTCCCTCCATTTAGCGACGGCGTTTAACCTCCGGCCATGGACGAATATGTTTGGGATTCGTAGCGACACCGTCGAGTCCTACCCAACGTGAAGAAAAGGATTCAAGGTGTGCTTTCTTTTCTTTCGTTTTACCATTCCTATTCGCTGAGCCAACGGCAACAAGATTCTGTGCATTGACCACTTGTTTTTCTTCCTGCTCCGAAGCCCTGGCGCAACCACAGCCACAATCCCGGATATAATTGCTTTCCAGTTCTTCCTGGGAAAAAATTGTGAAATTACCACAGGCACAACGACACCAGTAATACTCGCTGCCGAATTTGTCCTTGCGCCCCGTCGACTCTAGAACAGTAATCTTTCCAAACTGCTTGTCCAAATTCTTTTTCTCCTCCCTATCGAGGATATATATCACAATCCACCTTATTATATTTCGCCTTAATTTAACAAACTCCTGCCAACAAAAGCTCTTTTTTTTACAAAAGAAGAGCCTTCTGTCGCAAAACAAAAGGCTCTCCTGCTAAATCAAAAGGCCAAATCAAACGCGGATTATGGCCACATTCTCCTTATCCACATCCAGATGTTCTTCCACAACCATCTCAGACATCGACGTTGAATCCTCACTTACTTCCACAGCTACCACTTCATAGCTGATACTCCAGCCACCACGGAATACGCGGTGACCGGTAGGTACATATTCCTTCATTCAATTTTCCTTCTTTCCAAATCTCTCACAATCCTTCCTAAGATTATCATGCTTTGAAAAAAAGTCAATATGAATTTTTACAAAAATATCAGCTAAAATTGTTTTTTATTACCATTGCATGACTTACCATTTCCTTGGCATTATCCAAAGAAGCGGCGGTGACATCAACGCCGGAAGCCATGCGGGCCACTTCACTGATGCGTTCCCGCTCGGAGAGCTGATGCACCGAAGTAACCGTCGCGCCCGCTGCTGTGGATTTCGAAATGTAGAGATGGATATCGGCCATGCAGGCAATCTGGGGAAGATGGGTGATGCAAAGAACCTGCTTGAAACGCGCCACCAAGGCAATGCGCTCGGCAACCATCTGGGCCGTGCGGCCGCCAATTCCCGTATCAATTTCATCAAATACCATGCTGGGAACGGAAGCGTCACGAGATGCTGCCACCGTCTTGATAGCCAGAGCAATGCGGGACAATTCACCGCCAGACGCAACTTTTTGCAGGGGCTTTTCCGCTTCGCCAGGGTTGGCCGAAAAATACATGGCTACGGCATCAGCACCACCCGGTAGAAATTTGCCCGCTGGCGTTACGGCAATGCGAAAGACTGCCTTGGGCATTCCCAGCGCCGTGAGTTGTTTGCCAATAGCAGTGCCTAGTTCCTTGGCCGCTTGGGTACGTAGTTTGGTCACCCGCTCCGCTTTCGCCGTCAGTTCCTGCTTCAAGGACTCAATCTGTTTTTCCAGCGCCTGCATGTCTTCATCGTAATTTTCGATGTCCTGTAATTCCTGCTGGACTTTTTCCTGATGGGCCAAAATCTCCTCAATCGTGGCACCGTATTTTTTGCGAAGCTTGTAGATGACATCCATCCGGCGCTGAAGTTTATCCAGCTTCTCCGGGCTAAACTCCATGCCCTCCCCGTAGTCGCGAAGTTCATAGGCCGCTTCTTGCAAGGAAATGAACGCCTCTTCTACCATCTTCTGCGCGTTGGCCATGGATTCGTCAAAGCGGCTCATATCCAACAGGTTTTTCTTGACCTTCGATAAAGCAGCTAAGACGCTGCCCCCGTCTTTTGAACCATTTTCCAGCAGGTTATAAGAATCTTCCACATAGCCAGCAATTTTTTCCGCATGGGATAATTTGCGAATCTGGGCTTCGAGTTCCTCATCTTCCCCTGCTTTGAGCTGGGCTCCCTCGATTTCCTTATCCTGCCAGCGAAGCATATCGAGCCGCTGGGCATATTCCCGGGAAGCCTGTTCCTTTTCTGCATACAGCTTGCAACAGCTGTGCCAGTTGTCGTAGGACTGCCGATAAGCCGACAGGGCAGCAGCAAGTTCCGGAACATAGCCATCTAACAAATTAAACTGGCTCTCTTCCTTTAACAGGGCCAGATTTTCATTTTGGCCATGAACATCCACCAAAAAAGAACCAATCTTCTTGAGGACCGCCAACGTGACATGACAGCCATTTACCAGCACCATGCTGCGGCCGCCATGGGTCACCTGCCGCGTGATGATTAGCATGCCCTCGGAATCATCGATGGCCTGAGATGCCAGATATTCATGCAACGCCGCCGCTTCCGATTCCAAGGTAAAAACCGCTTCCACCCGAAGCCACTCACAGCCTGTGCGAATCGAATCCGAAGAGATGCGATTGCCAAGGATTGCTCCTAAAGAGTCAATCAGTATGGATTTACCGGCGCCGGTCTCACCCGTAAGAATGTTGAGACCAGGTCCAAACTCTACCTGTACATGTTCAAGCAAGGCAAAATTCCAAACGGTCAAAGTTTTCAGCATCGAAGAAGATCTCCTTTAGTGTGCATCATTTCAAATAGGACTGCAGGCGATGCAGAATTTTTTCGGTAGCTTCCTTGGGCTTGATGACCATGATGATGTTATCGTCACCAGCCACCGTACCGATGACTTCGGTCCAATTCGCGTGGTCTAGTGCCGAAGCCACCGTGTTAGCGCCCCCCGGCAGCGTCTTGACCACAATGATATTTTCACTGTAATCGCAAGCGGTAACCGTGTCAGCAAAGAGACGATGCATGCGCTCTTCTGTGAACAAAATTGCGTTCTGCATCGGCGATGCATACCGATAGCGTCCGTCGCCAGTGGGTACTTTAATGAGCATCAGTTCTTTGATATCCCGGGATACCGTTGCCTGGGTCACCTGTATGCGGCGTTCCCGCAGTGCTTCGGCCAAATCCTCCTGCGTCTCTATGACTTGATTATCGATAATATTCTTGATTACGGCATGACGTACACTTTTCATCTGTCCACCTCTCCTTGTCTAACGATATATCAGGCATCTTTCCAAAGCTTCGTCCGAAGAATCTGGTAGTAATCCTTGTCTTCGAACTTCACGATGCCTGCCTGTACATTTGATTTCATAACGGTGACTTCATCCCCCGGCAGCAAGCGGAAACTTTCCTGTCCATCAAAGGTTACGATGATGTCCTGATGGATGGCTGCAATCTGAATATGAACCACATCATCCTCCCCCACTACCAGCGGCCGCATATTAAAGGTATGGGCACAAATTGGCGTAATCAGCAGCGCGCGGATATTCGGATTCATAATGGGGCCGCCAGCGGAAAGAGAATAAGCCGTAGACCCCGTTGGGGACGATACGATTACCCCATCGGCTTTGTAATCCATCAAATGGGTTTCATTAATGCTAAGTCCCAAGTGAAGCATGCGGGCCACGCCGCCCTTAGTCACCACCACATCGTTAATGGCATGTCCTAAGAACCGCTCCTGCCCACTGGATTTGACAAAGCCCGCCAAGAGCAGACGGTGTTCAATCTGGTAATCTCCCTCCAGGATTTTCTGAAGCTTGGTTTCTAGTTCCCCAAGCTCAATATCTGCCATAAATCCGAGGGTGCCAATATTGATACCACAGACTGGCACCGACCGGGCACCGTATCGGCGACATACCCCCAGCAGCGTCCCGTCACCGCCAAGACTCAAGGCGATATCGGCTTCAATTTGTTCAATATTGGGTACCCCGTATTCTTCGAAACCAAAGAAGCGCGATTCATCAATGGGCATGATGAGTTTTACATCCTTGTCCCGATAGAAATCCATTATTCGTGTTAAAACTTCCGGGGCCTGGGGTTTATCCACATTCGGAAAAATGGCGATAGTCAGCATCACAATTACTCCTTATTTATCCAGCGCTCCATGCGCCTCAGCCACAACCGTTACGAGGCGCTCCTCGGTTACGGTATCCTGCTGGCCTTTATCCTTGGTCAACCGGATGAGATACTCGATATTCCCCTCCGGTCCCTTTACGGGTGAAAAGGTAAGTGCCATGGGTACAAAACCCAGTTCCCGGGCAAAGGCCGTAACGGTGCGGATTACATTTTCATGAACGGCCGGGTCACGTACTACGCCCTTCTTGCCGACAAACTCCCGGCCTGCCTCAAACTGCGGCTTGATAAGGGCCACCAATTCCCCCTCGTCCTTGAGCAACGAAAAGGCTACGGGCAGAACTTTGGTCAGCGAGATAAAAGCAACGTCAATGGAAGCAAAGTCCAACAGCGTCCCGATATCTTCCGGCGTCACATTGCGGATATTGGTGCGCTCCATATTGACCACGCGGTCATCGGTGCGCAATTTCCAAGCCAACTGACCATAACCCACATCGATGGCAAATACCTGAACCGCACCATTTTGCAACATGCAGTCCGTAAAGCCGCCAGTGGAGGCACCAATATCGGCGCAGCGACGTCCCTCAAGAGCAACGCCAAATTCCTTCATGGCCTTCTCAAGCTTCAAGCCACCACGGCTGACATAGGGAATATCATTGCCCAACAGGCGAATTTCCGCCTCAGGCTTTACCGTTGCTCCGGCTTTATCCACCTTCTGATTATCCACCAGGACTTCGCCTGCCATAATCATGCGTTTCGCCCGTTCACGGCTGCCGGCTAATCCCTTTTCTACTAATAAAATATCTAATCGTTGTTTTGCCATTATTGTAATCGTTCCTTTACTGCTGCTGCCAGCTGCTGGGGCGTAAGGCCACAGAGTTCCAGCAGTTCCTTCGGCGTTCCCTGTTCGATAAACTTATCTGGAAGCCCTAAACGAAGAAGTTTTACTTTGTCCGAAAGCCCCTCATCCATCAGATACTCGGCCACTCCTGAGCCAAAGCCCCCCACCAAAGAATTTTCCTCCACGGTAACTAGCAGCTGGCGCGAAGCCATCTGCTTGATGACTTCGGTATCTAAGGGTTTGACAAAGCGCATATTGACCACTGAGGCAGAAATGCCATCGGCGGCCAAAATTTCTGCCGCTTCCTCGGCCTGGTGAACCATAGGGCCAACGGCCAAAAAGGCCACGGTATCATCAGCAGCCGTCTTGACAATTTCCGCTTTGCCCACTGGCACCTCAGCAAAATCTTCCCGAAGAGGCACACCAAAGCCAGCGCCACGTGGATAACGGACAGCCGTAGGGGAATCCATCTCCACCGCCGTTGCCAGCATGTCCCGAAGTTCTGCTTCATCTTTCGGCACAAAGATTGTCATATTCGGCATGTGGCGAAGATAAGACAAGTCAAAGGCGCCATGATGGGTGGGGCCATCGGCCCCCACCAGACCAGCCCGGTCAAGGCACAGGGTCACCGGCAGATTCTGCAGGCAGACATCGTGCAATAGCTGGTCATAAGCCCGCTGGGCAAAGGTGGAATAAAGGGCCACCACCGGATGGCGACCGTCAGCAGCCATACCAGCAGCCAGCGTAACGGCGTGCTCCTCGGCAATGCCCACATCGAAGAACCGGCCCGGGTAGACTTCCCCAAAGGCTTTAAGCCCCGTACCCGATGGCATAGCTGCCGTAATTGCGGTAATATTGGAATTCTTATCCGCCAGCTCTATTAAGGCCTTGCTAAATACCGACGTGTAGCTGGGTGCTCCCCCTGCTTTCTTCGGGCACTCACCAGTCTGGCGGTCAAATATACCAATGCCATGGAACTTGTTGGGATTATTCTCTGCCGGCAGGAAGCCCTTGCCCTTCTTCGTATGAATGTGAATGAGCACTGGCCCCTCAAGCTCTTTGGCCCGGCAGAACATTTCCTGGAGCAGCGAAATATCGTGACCGTCCAGCGGTCCAATGTAATGAAAGCCGATTTCCTCAAAGATACTGCCCGGCACCAAGGCGGAACGAACGCTATCCTTCACAATCTGTGCCGTCCGATAAGCCTTATCCCCAATATGAGGAATGCTCATAAGCAGATTTCCCACATCTTTTTTGGCTTTGTTATACTGAGGGGCCGTACGGATACGAGAAAGATATTCGCTCATGCCACCGACATTCTTATCAATGGACATTTCGTTGTCATTTAGAATAACAATGAGCTTCTTGCCCAGGTCACCAGCTTGATTCAGAGCCTCAAAAGACTCGCCGCCGGTCAGAGCCCCATCGCCAATAACCGCAATGACTTCGTTGCAGCGGCCACAGAGGTCACGGGATATGGCCATACCCAAGGCTGCAGAAATCGAAGTACTGGCATGGCCAACGCCAAAGGCATCGTACTTCGATTCAAAGCGATTGGGAAATCCCGTGATTCCCCCTAACTGACGCAGGGTGTGAAAACGCTCCCGACGCCCCGTCAGGATTTTGTGGGAATAGGCCTGATGGCCTACATCCCAAACCAGTTTATCCTGCGGGAAATGAAACACGCTGTACAGAGCCAGGGTGAGTTCCACCGTTCCGAGACTCGGTGCCAGATGTCCGCCATTTTCCGATACGGTATCGATGATAAAACCGCGCAGCTCACGCGCCAGTTCCTCAAGCTCCGAGAGACTGTACTTCTTTATATCTTCCGGATTGTTGATTTTATCCAGCAGTGGATATGCATTCATGCCAAGCACTCCCAATCATTTATTACGGTCGACCAGATAAGAAACGAGCTCACGCAGGAAGTCCGCCTCCGGACCAAAATCCTTCAACGCTGCTACGGCCTCTTCGACCGTTTCCTGGGCCAGTTTCTTGGCTTCCTCCAACGAAGTCAGGGTAACATAAGTGGATTTATGATTTTTCTCATCACTGCCCACCGGTTTGCCAATCACGGACGCATCACCGATAACATCTAAAATATCATCGGTAATCTGGAAGGCCAAGCCAAATTTATCTGCATACTCCGTCAAGGCAGCTAGCTGGGCTGACGTTGCCCCAGCCAGAATCGCACCGCTGCGGATGGCCGCCCGAAATAACGCACCGGTTTTTCCCAGATGTACAAGCCGCATGGTGTCCATATCGATCTGTTTGTTTTCTGACTCCATATCAAGGGCCTGTCCGCCTACCATGCCATCCGGACCGGCAGCGATGCTCATCTCCCGAACAACCTTTACCAGCGTTTCCGCATCGACGCCTTCCTGGCGCAATATTACCTCAAAGGCCAAAGTCAGCAGCGCATCACCGGACAACGTTGCCATACCAGCACCATAGACCTTATGGTTGGTAAGCTTGCCACGGCGATAGTCATCATCATCCATGGCCGGCAAATCATCATGAATCAGGGAATAGGTATGAATCATCTCAATGGCAAGGCCCGTTTTGAGGAATTTCGTACCATCGACACCCAATGCATCCGCAGCCGCCATCAACAGTACCGGCCGCAGGCGCTTGCCGCCAGCCAACAGACTATACTCCATGGATTCCGTCAGCGTCTTGTCAATAGGCGACTTCTTATTGAGTTCACCAGCCAAAGCAGACTCCACCAATTGCTGTCTTTCTTTCCAGAGTTCCTTGAGCTTCATCGTTTATTCTCCCTCTATCTGCAATTCTTGCTTGATTACTTTCTTATTGTCTTCCCGAACCAAAAGGTCCATAGTCTTTTCCGCATCGGCCAGCGCCTTGAGACAAGTATTTCCCAGCTGGACCCCTTCGGAATAATTTGCCATAAGATCTTTGAGATTGCTGTCGCCCGATTCCATGGAAGCAACAATCTGCTCCAACTTCTCCAGCGATTCTTCAAACGACAATTCCTTTTTTCTTGGCATCTTATTTTCCTTCCTTTCCAGCTTTGGCTTTTGCCGGCACACCTACCACCTCAACGGGAACCTTTCCATCTTGAAGGACCAGCAGCAACTTATCCTTTGGCGCTACATCTTCTACGCTATTCACCAGCTTGCCCCCCTTTTCCGCCATGGCGTAACCACGGCGAAGGACCCCGGCAGGATTCATGCCATCCAACCGTTCCAGCCACAGATTCAAGCGGTGTTTTTTCGTGGTAATGACCTTTTCTGTCAGCCGTTGCAAGTCGCTGAGCACATAGTCAAGCCGCTGGCGGCGGGCCGCCAGCAACGACTGGGGATTCGCCAACACCGGACTGCGCAGACAGGCCTCCAGTCTTAAGCGACGGCTTTCGATTTCCTTTTTCACTTGACTTGTCAAGCGGGCCTGTAGATTTTGGACATGACGTGCTACTTCCCGGCAATCGGGAACCGCAAGTTCCGCCGCATTTGACGGCGTTGCGGCCCGAACGTCTGCCACAAAGTCCGCCAAAGTAAAATCCGTTTCATGCCCCACGGCAGAAATTACCGGAATCTTCGAGGCAAAAATCGCCCGCACTACACATTCCTCATTGAAGGACCAAAGGTCTTCCATGGAACCGCCGCCACGGCCTACAATCAAAACGTCCACCGGACACAGTTTGTTGAAAAACTCAATGGCTGACGCTATCTGTTCCGCCGAACCTTCCCCTTGAACCTGTACGGGATGTAGTAGCAGCTGAACCTTAGGCCAGCGATGCTTCGACACATGATAGATATCCCGCAGCACCGCTCCCGCTAAAGAGGTCACGACACCGATTCGCTTGGGAAATACCGGCAATGGCTTTTTCCAGGATTGGTCAAACAACCCCTCCTCGGTAAGTTTTGCCTTCAACTGTTCAAAGGCCAATTGCAAATCGCCAGTTCCCTCAGGTGCCAAAGAATCCACATAAAGCTGATACGCACCGTCCCGTTCATAAACGGAAATTGTTCCCGCTGCCACGACTTTTAACCCATTGACGGGCTGAAACCGCAGATGCTGCGCCCGGCTTTTAAACATCACGACTTTTAAAGCCCCACCGGCATCCTTCAGCGTAAAATAACAATGCCCAGAGGGATAACATTTAAAATTCGAGATTTCCCCGCGAATCATGATGCCCTTGAGCACATTTTCCCGGTCAAACATCCCCTTTATGAACTTGTTCACCTGACTGACAGAATGTATTGCCACCTATTTCCCTCCAGACATACGAAAAAGCCAGACCATTCTTTGGGTCTGGCAGTTCGTTTCATTAGCGCGAAAGCTTCATCATCGCGCCCAGGATTCCATTGACATAGCGGCTGGAATCATCCGTACCGTACTTCTTCGCCAGTTCCACAGCCTCATTGATTGCGATATTTGGCGTAAGCTTCTCCTCCGAGAAATGAATCTCGTAGATGGCAATGCGAACCAAGTTGCGGTCTACCGCTGCCATACGCTCAATCTTCCAATCCTTCGAGCTCTCTGTAATCAAAGCATCGATTGCCTCGATATTCTCACGAGTGCCACGAACAAGCGTCTGCACGTACAAACGATCCCGGGAGGACATTTTCTCCCCCTCGCTCAGTGCTGTATCGATAGCCAGGGTCTCATACATTCCCTGCTGCTCTTCCGTATCTGCCTGATTTAAATCCAACTGAAAAAGCGCCTGCAGGGCTGCTTCCCTTGCTTGTCTACGACTCATTACTTACCTTCCTCTACCTATAATCTTAATTCCGAAAACGCTCCGACATGTGCAGCACCCTGTCGCTAATACCGCCCAAGACATTCTCCCCCTGGTCCATCTGCGCGCCAATGTAAAGACCAATCAGCCCACAGCAAAGGACAAAGAAGGTATGCCAAAAGCCAAAACAAAGGATTGCGGTTCCCAGGATAATTCCTGCCACAGCCCCCACAGTCTTACCGCGATGCTCCTGCCACAATGCCTGACAGATTGACTTAAACTCCTCTTTCATCAACAGTCACCGCCTTATACGACACGATGCTTTTTCGACGGCTGCGCATCGGAGACATCTTTTATCACAATAGTAACCGGCACATCAGTTAGTGCCATGGTCTGCTCAAGCTGCTGCTGGATGGTAGTGGTGAGTTTTTCCGACAGTTTCGTCACTTCGGCCTCACGTCCAACCACCAAATCAAGCTGCAAGGAAAGGTCAGCGCCCTCCTTGCGGTTCTTTGCCTTCACCGTCACTCGGGCATCACGAACGCCGTGGGCCTCACGTGCCAGCCTATCGGTGAAATTGCGCAACGCATCTAATGCCACACGAACTTCTCCTCGCGGACCACTTTCAATGACATACTCACCCTTGCTGGCCACCTTCTCCTTCGAACTGGAAAACACTTGACCAAGGAGCCTCAAACTAATCAGGAGCACCACCACTGCGACAGCAATAGTCTCCTGACGGCCTAAAGCATAGTGAATCGCGTCCAGCCAAACCGCCTCAGGGAGCCATCCAAAAACTGCACCCAAGACCGAAATGGACAGAGCCAGTGCCATCAGAGACAGCAATAAGAGAAGAAATCGATTGATTAACCCCATATCATCAGCCTCTTTTAACGGACACGTACCTCATCTTCATGATTGTCATCTTCTGGGAAACCTACTCCCTGGACATGGACGTTGACCTCTACCACCGAAAGGCCCGTCATCGTCTCAATGGCCTGCTTGACATTTTCCTGGGCAGCCAATGCGATATCCGGAATACGTACCCCGTATTTCACAATGATGTAAAGGTCAACAGCAGCTTCTTTTTCACCCACTTCGACTTTTACACCCTTGGCAAAATTCTTACGGCCAAGCATTTCCGCAATGCCACCGGCAATACCACCGCTCATGCCAGCGATACCTTCTACTTCCGTAGCAGCCAGTCCGGCAATGATGCTGACAACTTCATCTGCAATACGGATAGAACCTAACGTACCGGTTTTCTTGATTTCTTTTTCTTTTTCCATTACGAATCCCTCCAATTTTATGACAGATGCTCTTACTCGAATATTTATACATAATAATATTTTCGCGAAACAGCCATGGGATTCCTGCCAACCCGGAAATAATTACGAAAAAATCATCAAAAAACTGCCGCACCATTTTTCCATGATGCGGCAGTCCAAAGCATCAAATCCCAACAGAATCAAGCACGCTCGATGTAGTTGCCCGTACGGGTATCGATGCGAAGAACTTCGCCTTCGTTGATGAACAGTGGAACACGAACCTCATAGCCCGTCTCAACTTTTGCCATCTTCGTAGCCCCCGTTGCCGTATTGCCTTTAACGCTCGGCTCGCACTCAATAACCTTGAGGTTAACGGAATTCGGGAGCTGAATGCCGATGATGCGGCCTTTGAACATCTGGATGGATACTTCCATATTCTCCATCAGGTAGTTCAGGGCATCACCCAGCTGCTCTTTGTTCAGCTCAACCTGCTCGTACGTTTCCGTGTTCATGAACGTGTACATGCCATCTGCCTCATAGAGGAACTGCATGTTCTGGGTCTCAAGATGTGCTGCCGGCATTTTCTCATTCGGGTTGAACGTGCGCTCAACAACAGCACCCGTCTCAACGTTCTTGATTTTCGTGCGAACGAAAGCAGCGCCTTTACCCGGTTTTACATGCTGGAAATCAACAATCTGCCATACGCCACCATCAATCTCAATCGTGAGACCCGTGCGGAAATCAGTACTATTAATCATTAACTTACGCCCTCCAATATATTGCCTTCACGGCATTAACTTCAATGTAACGAATCTATAATAGCATATTTTCAGCTTTTTGAAAAGGGTTCCTGGCCATCTTCTTCTGGAATCAGCCCACTTCGATGAGTTCTTTGCTGGATTTAGTCAGTGGCTCGCAGCCCGTTTCCGTGACCAGCACAGTGTCCTCAATGCGCAGACCACCCCACTCCGGAATATAGACTCCCGGCTCATCGGTAATCAACATGTTTTTCTGCAGGATATAATCTTTTTTTGGCGACATGCGCGGCTCTTCGTGGATTTCCAACCCCAGGCTGTGCCCCAGACCATGACCAAAATACTGTTTCAAATCATACTTAGCCAGATTATCCTGTACGGCAACGTGAACGGCTTTGCCAGAAACACCAGGCTTAATCAAATCCAACGCCAGCTTCTGGGATTCCAGTACAGCCTCATAAATGCGGCGCTGCTTTTCGTCGGCCTGCCCCACACAAATGGTACGGGTGATGTCCGAATCATAACCGGCGTAAATAGCACCGTAGTCCATGGTCAAGAAATCGCCCTCTTCGATGACTTTCTCCGTAGCGATGCCATGGGGCAGAACGCCGCGAAGTCCTGAGGCCATAATCGTCGTAAAGGACGGGCCTTCCGAACCATTTTCGCGCATGCAGTTTTCTAAATGAGCCGCCACCTGTACCTCGGTCATACCCGGCCGCACGTAAGTCAAAATATCCTTAAAACCAATATCGGCAATTTCACAAGCCTTGCGAATATAGCTGATTTCCTCGGCGTCTTTTATCTGGCGAAGGGTATCGAGGGTGACCGCTGTGGTAAATTCCACACCAGCTAAAAGATTCGTCAAAGTCACAAAGTCAGCATAAATCAGGGCATTGCCTTCAAAGCCGGCTTTCTTGGCCCCGGCCTTTTTCACGCATTCCGCTGTTTTTTTCCACAAACCATCCTTTTGTTCCACAATCTCAAACAGCGGTGCCTGCTGGCTAGCTTGCTCCGTATAACGGTTATCGGTGATGAGCATGGCCTTATCCCGGCTGATGACCAGCGTGGTGTCATCGCCACGGAAGCCGCTAAAGTAATGCAAATTCACATATTTTGTTACCACTATCGCATCCAAGCCATTTTCTTCCATAAGGGCACGGATTGCCTCTAAACGACTCTCTTTCATAAACGTCAACTCCCAACAATAAAAGTAGCCCTCCTCCTTAGAGAAAGGCTAAGGTCTTATTTTTTCAATTTATAAATAATGGCCTCTAACGCCGCCATATAGCTTTCGATGCCGAGCCCGCATATCTGCCCCATGGCCACAGGAGCCAACACCGAATTGTGGCGGAACTCTTCCCGCTGATGGATATTGGATATGTGAACCTCGATAAGGGGAACATCAATAGCGGCAATCGCATCACGCAACGCAATGCTGTAATGGGTAAAGGCGGCCGCATTGAAAATGATGTAATCGTAATGATGATTGGCTTCCTGAACCTTATCAACCAGACAGCCTTCATGATTGGACTGATAAAAGTCAATCGTAAGGCCAGCTTCCTGCGCACGGGCTGTCATCATCACTTCGATATCCTTCAGCGTCGTACTGCCATAGATTTCCGGCTCACGAGTGCCCAAAAGATTGAGGTTTGGGCCATTGAGCACAAGGATTTTTGCCATCTAACTTCCTCCTGTCCGTGTTAATAGCGGACATCAAAACGCTTCTCGTCTTCCACCACCGGTCGTTCTTCAAGACTGAAGCTTTCCACTTTTATGAAGTAATTGCCTTCCCGAATGAAACCTTCCAGTTTGTCGATGGCCTCCGGTTCCCCCTGCAGTTCCATCTGAACGGTTCCATCCTCCATATTTCTTATCCAACCGGTAACATGAAGGTCCATAGCATGCTGTTGAACAAACATACGAAAGCCGACGCCCTGAACGCGCCCGGCAGCGGTACCAAAATAACGAATAGCCAAAATCAACACCACTTTCCAATTTTTCATAGTATAAACAACATCTACTTCATCATATCATAAACATATTCAACTTTACAATAAAAATTCAAAAATGTGAGTCATTGCTTCACATTTGTTACATCCCGACGCAAAATCGTATAGGGTTCCACCGGCTGTTCCATTTTCATGCGAAGAATCATCTGGGGATGAGGTGCCACCTCAATATCCTCCCCCGCCTCGTTCTTCATAGCCGTAATTACCTGACGATAAAGGGGGCCCGTTGGCTGGAAGACTTCGATTTCCTGCCCCAGCTTCATGTTGTTGCGCTGCTCCACCACTGCCCAGCCCGTGGCGTCATCATAGGCGCGAACCAAGCCGACGAAATCCGACGTCTGGTCGTAGGACGTCTTGCCATAAATTTGGTCTTCGGCCGTGGGCTGATGATAATAGAAGCCCGTCGTATACGTTCGATGGGAAACTTTTTCCAATTCATCCAGCCATTCCTGCTTGACGGCAAAGTGGTTTGGGTCTGCAAAATAAGCATCAATGGCCAGCCGGTAAGCCTTGACGACGCTGGCCGCATAATGAACGCTTTTCATGCGGCCTTCGATTTTCAGACTGTCCACACCGCTTTCGATTACGTCCTGGATATTAGGCATCAGGCACATATCCTTGGAGTTCATGATATACGTGCCACGCTCGTCCTCCTCAATGGGGAAATACTGTCCGGGGCGGGTCTCCTCCACCAGAGCGTATTTCCAGCGGCAGGATTGGGCACAACTGCCGCGGTTTGAATCCCGTCCCGTAAAATAATTCGACAACAGGCAGCGCCCGGAATAGGAGATACACATGGCACCATGCAGGAACATTTCCAAATCCACATCGCACTTCTCACGGATTTCCCGCACTTCAGCTAGAGACATCTCCCGGGCCAGCACCACGCGCTTGGCCCCTAGCTTCTTCCAGGCATTGACCGTTGCCCAGTTGGTATTGTTAGCCTGAGTGCTGATGTGAAGCTCCATCTCCGGAATGAGTTCCCGGCACATCATAAAAACCCCCAGGTCAGCCACCAATAAGGCATCAACCTTAATCGCTGCCAAATACTTCAGATAATCCGGCAGGCCGACAAGATCCCCATTATGAGGAAAGATGTTGACCGTCACATAGACCTTGCGCTTCCGC
Source organism: Selenomonas sp. (assembly GCF_024693525.1). Next base: position 33,344 of record NZ_JAILKR010000062.1, read on the forward strand.
TCATGGGCAAATTCCACGGCTTCCTTCAATTCTTCACGGCTGAAGTTGCCGCCAAAGGCCCGAAGGCCAAAGGCTTTGCCCCCCAGATAGACAGCATCCGCTCCGTAAAGGATTGCCATCTTCATTTTTTCCAGATTTCCCGCCGGCGCTAACAGCTCAGGCTTTTTTATCATAAAAGGATTCCTCCTAAAAAACTTAAAACGTATCTTTTTTCCGCCGCGTAACCGCCAGCCCATCGCCGTTTTCCATAATTTTCGTGGAATATCCCGGCCGCTTCGTCACCAATTCAAGATACTCACGCAGTCGCTTCACGATGGTCTTATAGCGCCGCGGCGGTTTCTCCTCCGAGCACACATACCCCCGAAACAGAACGTTATCGGCTAAGATAACCGCCGAATCCGCCAGCAGGGGCTCAATTTTGTGGAAATAGTCCACATACTGCCCCTTGGCCGCATCGATGAAAACGAAATCAAAGGGAGCATCCTTAGCGGCTTCTCCCGTTAACAGTTCCCCGGCATCACCGCTAAGAATGCGGATGCGGTCGGCATAAGAGGAACGGGCAATATAAGAGCGGGCTGTATTCACCCGCTCTTCACTGAGTTCCATGGTTGTGATGGTTACATCCTCGGCACTGTTTGCGGCAATCTGCAGGGTAGAATAACCAATCGCCATGCCGATTTCCAGCACGCGATGGGGTTTCTGTTCCCGCACCACCTGCAAAAAGGCCTTGCGCCCCCGCTCATTGATTATGGGCACATGATTTTCCGCGGCATATTGTTCCATTTCCCGGAACAGCAATTCCATATCTTTCAAAACTTACTCCTGCCTTTGCCTCATCAACGCACTTGATTGACGATAACCTGATGGTCTGCATAATTCGTCGAATAGTGATTGTGACCTTTGCGGTCTGCTACGAAATACAAATAATCGGTATCCGCCGGATAGAGCACCGCCTTAATGGCCGCCATGCCCGGGCTGGCGATGGGCCCTGGTGGCAGTCCGCGATGCAGATAAGTATTATAGGGCGATTCGATTTTCGTATCCTTAATCGATACATCCTCTTTGGGGGCATCCAGCAAATACTGCAGGGTCGTGTCCGATTGCAGTGGCATGCCAATCTTCAGCCGCTTAAAAAACACCTGAGCAATAATCGGCCGGTCCTCGGCGTAAAGGGCCTCTTTTTCCACCAACGATGCCAGGGTGATAAGATCAAAAATCGAAAGATTCATCTCCCGGGCCCGGGCGCGAAGCTCCGGCGTCAAACGGGTATCAAAATCCTCAGCCATCATCTTCATGATGGATTCCGGCGTAGGGTCTTCATGGAGTTCATAGGTATCAGGAAAAAGAAATCCCTCGCAGGCATAGCGAATCCCTTCCTTGCGCTCGATATAATCATAAGGCGCGTATTTTTTCGCTTTCGCTAAAAATTCCTGCTCATCCACCAGCCCCTCATCGGCTAGCCGCTTGGCGATTTCTTTGACCCCAAACCCTTCCGGAATCGTGAACTTCACTACGGTGGTATCCCCGGAAACCAACTTGTGCAGCACTTCCTCCACCGACATATTCGGCTTCATGGCATATACGCCAGACTTAAAATGGCTGGCCACATCACTGGTCTTCACCTTCCACCAAAAGGAAAACTTACTTTCCAGGACACCATACTTTACCAATTCATCCCCAATATCACTGGCACTCATCCCCGGTTTTACCGAAACATAAATTGGCTGGTCCGCAGAAATCGATGCGCGTGGGGCAGAACTGCCGCGAAAGAGGGCTGTACAAGCCCCCACAAAAAGCAGCAGCACCAGTACTGCCACTGCCGCCCAGCGCTTCCAGGTCATGGTATCGCTAACCGTCGCCAACTTATCCGTCAGCCACTCACAGCTGTCTTCATGATCCGACAACCACTTCTGTACGCTCTCCTGCCGGCCCTTGAACTTATCCCACACCGTAATCTCCCCATTCCTCATAAAATACGAAAAAGCTGCCATACCCGACTGGATGGCAGCCCTCTAACAGGATTAGTCCTGCTCAGCTTCGTCACACAAAGCGTCATAGGCCTTCTGAACCGCTTCGAACTCTTCGTCCGTCGGCTCAATATATTCTTCTTCGCCGTCCTCACCCACAACGATTTTCGCAATCAGGACGTCTTCATCGTCGCAACCACAACCGCAGCCACAGCTGTGGTCGTGTTCATCCTCTTCGTTATGCAAACCGATGAGCAGTGCGTATTTTTCATCACCTACTGGAATGATCATCTCTTCCTCGTAGTAATATTCATTGCCCTGATCGTCCGTCATAACGACAACCATGTTCTCTTCATTCATCTCTTTATCTGCCATAGGAATCACCTCTCGAATTAAAATTATCTCTTAGCATTTTAGCCTATTACCAGAAATCTTGTCAAGCATTACTCCCCTTAACGGAGGCTGTCCAAGTACCCCTGCAGGATAAAAACTGCCGCCATCTTATCAATGACCTTCTTGCGCTTCTTGCGGGAAACATCCGCTTCAATCAGAGACCGGGAAGCCGCCACCGTAGAAAGGCGCTCATCCCAAAAGGTAACCTCCACCTCAGGATAGACCTCCTGTACCTTTGCCATAAAATCCTTCACAATGTTGCAGCGTTCGCCCTCTGAGCCATCCATATTCTTGGGCAGCCCCGAGACAAGTGACTTGGTCTCGTACTGTTCCATGAGCTCCCCTAACCGCTTTAAGTCATCTTCCTCTTTGCGACGGCGGATTGTCTCAACCCCCTGCGCCGTAAGGCCCAGCAAATCACTAACAGCAATGCCAATTGTCCGGTCACCAATATCTAGCGACATATATCGTTTCATTTATCTTTTTTCTCCAAATAAGCACGTACCAACTCTTCTAGCAATTCATCGCGTTCTAGCTTGCGAATCTGGCTGCGGGCATCATTATGGCTCGTCACATAAGCCGGATCACCAGAAAGCAGATAGCCAACGAGCTGGTTGATGGGGTTATAGCCCTTTTCCTCCATTGCCTTGCACACATTGCGGATAATCGTCTCGGCTTTGTTCTCATCATTGCCGAATTTAAACATCATAGTTTCTTCGCTTACCATATCTGAATACCTCCCGAATATGTTTTCGCATTTACTATTGTACCATACTCTTGCCATATTTTCCTATAAATTTTCGGAAAAGAAATGATAAATCCCTCGTAAAAATATTTTATTTATATCATATTCTAAAAATTCATGATATAATGGAATAAATAAGTTTTCGATCCGCAAGGATGCCAGGGAAGGACGGTGTCTCGATCATGAATAAAACCAGAAAACCACATTTACATAACTGCCCACTATGCGGCCGCTTGTTTATGGATACCGGCCTAGGATCATGTTCGAAGTGCTACGAAGAAACACGTGAGACGGAAAAGCGTGTCATTGAATACGTCCGTAAATATCCTCACTCCACCGTCAAAGAGATTTGCGATGAAACCGGAACGGACGTAAAGCTCGTAACCCAAATGGTACAGCGCGGGCAGTTTTATACCGATGGCGTCAAATATCTCTACCCCTGCAGCCGCTGCGGCAAGCCAATCAACCGGGGCGTTTATTGTTCCAAATGTATCGGCCGACTAAACAAGGCCATCAAAGAATGCAACGACCGCGCCAACGATAAAAAAATCATGGAAGATGACGAGAAGAAAAAATCCCGCCGTCCACGGCTCCATTGGATGGAATCCACCGAAAAATAAAATCAAAAGGATATATCGTTATGCTGCAGCCCCATCGCCCGCTGAAGGTCTTCCATCAAGAGGCCTTCTAACTCATACATGTCAAGCTGGGGATGAAGGGCTTGCAGAATCTGCCAGGCAGTCTGCTGCAAGACGTCATACAGGGGAGAATCCATGAGCTCGTGAAATTCTGCTAACTTTTGCAGCAGGAGCTGGTATTCATCCTCCGAAAATACGATTGCCCCATCGATGATGCGGTCAACTTCGAAACGCAGCCGGGTTTCCGGTTCCTTTGACAAGTCAACTTTTGACTTGTCATTTTTTTTCGCCATTTCCGCAATTGCGGCGTCAGTCTCACCCGCGGGAATCTCGATGATGCTGCCCAGCCGCTCTGCGTAGTAGCGGTGGATTTCCGCCACACCCTGCTGTTCTTCATCCAGGGAATAATCCGCCGCTTGATTCAGGGCTTCTTCATATAGCGCTTTAATGTACTGCTCGTCTTTCAACTTTATCAACCTCTTTTCTTTGCCATATCCACAGTATATCATATTCCAAAAAAATACCGCTTGTCCTGCGGGACAAACGGTATTTTCTGCGGGTAAGAACCCCTTATTTTTTAATCATATCATGCTCAATCATGTATTCCGCAATCTGCAGTGCATTGAGAGCGGCACCTTTGCGAATCTGGTCGCCACAGCACCAAAGGTTCAGGGCATTTTCGCAAGAATAGTCCTTGCGGATGCGGCCCACTTCCACGTCATCTTTGCCCGAGGTGAAGAGAGGCATCGGATATTCCTGCTCGTCCGGGTTGTCGTTTACCACTGCACCCGGGAATGCATTGATTGCCTTACGGGCAGCTTCCACGCTGACTTCATCCTCGAACTCAATGTTGACCGACTCCGCATGACTGCGATATACCGGTACACGAATCGTCGTAGCCGTAACGCGAATGTCCGGGTCATCGAGAATTTTCTTCGTCTCGTTGACCATCTTCATTTCCTCTTTCGTGTAGAGGTTGTCCTGGAATACATCAATCTGCGGGATAAGGTTAAACGCAATCTGATAATGCTTTTTAAGCGCTGCTCCCGGCAGGATATTGGCCGTCACTTCGCGGCCGTTTACGATGTCGTCCACCTGCTGCTCAAGCTCAGCCATAGCCTCTTTGCCGCCGCCAGATACTGCCTGATAGGTGGAAACCACCACACGCTTGATTTTCGAAACATCATAAAGCGGTTTAAGGGCCATCAGCATGATGATGGTTGAACAGTTCGGGTTGGCAATAATTCCCTTATGCTTGGCAATGGCTTCCGGATTGACCTCCGGAACAACCAAAGGAACTTCCGGATCCATGCGGAAAGCGCTGGAATTATCGATGACTACTGCACCAGCATCCACCGCCGGTTTTGCAAACACCTTGCTGGCACCGCCGCCAGCAAACAATGCGATATCAACACCTTCGAAAGAATTTTCCGTTGTCTCCTCAACCGTATACTCTTTGCCCATAAACTGGATTTTCTTACCAGCACTGCGCTTCGACGCCAGCATTTTGAGGTCAGCAAAGGGGAAGTTACGTTCTTCGATAAGATTGAGGAATTCCTGGCCAACGGCACCCGTAGCACCCAGAATGGCAACATTGTATTTTTTCATGTAAATTCTTCCTTTCGATGTTTATTCCATAATTAGAATTCAAGCAGCTGGTCCAAGCCAATCGTAAGGCCGCTTAACCCGCGAACTTTCTTCGCCGCCAGGCAGACTCCCGGCATAAAGGATTCACGATTCAGCGAGTCATGACGAATGGTAAGGGTCTGGCCCAAGCCACCAAAAATGACTTCCTGATGCGCCACATATCCCGGCAGACGAACGCTGTGGATATGCATGCCTTCATAATCGGCACCACGGGCTCCGCTGATTTTTTCCTTCTCATCGGGATGACCCTGTTTGTGTTCCGCACGAACCTCGGCAATCATGGCCGCCGTCTGAATCGAGGTACCCGAAGGGGCATCAAGCTTGTTGTCATGATGGAGTTCGATAATCTCCACATCTGGCATATACTTAGCCGCCTGTTTGGAGAGAACCATCAGCAAAACTGCACCAATGGCAAAATTCGGTGCAATAAAGGCCGGCGTATTATTTTCCTCTGCCGCTTTGCGGATTTCCCCTTTTTGCTCCTCCGAAAGGCCCGTGGTACCGACAACCGGCGATACCTTATGAGCCAGTGCCGTCATGACATTGCCATAAACCACATCCGGACGGGTAAAATCAATCATGACATCCGGCTGCAAACGCTCCAAGGCTGCGGCAAGGTCAGTTTCCACCAGCACACCGTTTGCCGGCAACCCAACAAGGGTTCCCGTATCAGCACCACCATGAATGTCACATGCCCCTACCAGCGTCAAGTCCTTATCTTCCTGAACTGCTTTGAGGACTGCCTGTCCCATACGTCCACAGGCACCATTAACGAATACTTTAGTCAAGCTATGCGCCTCCTAGAATTTTTTACGCACAAAAGATGTGTATATTGTATATCATGTCCGCCAATTATGTCAAGATGTTCACGACTAAAAGACGGATTTCCCTGCAAAAATATCATGTATCGGTAATATTGAGGAACTGCTGTTGATATTGCAGGGCCAAAATCGGCAGGACAAAGCGGACATCTTCCCGGTTTTCCATCGTCTCCATGGCTGCCCTACGAGCCGCCAATAAAATATCCATATCCTTTAGCACATCGGCAATCTTAAGATCTGGCAAACCGTGTTGCATGGAACCGAAGAACTGCCCCGGACCGCGAAGCTTCAAATCTTCCTCGGCCAGTTTAAAGCCATCGGTGGTTTCCGCCATAATACTTAGGCGTTCCTTGGCATTTTCGGTTTTCATCTCCGAAACCAAAATACAGAAGGACTGATAATTCCCGCGGCCAATGCGTCCGCGTAGCTGATGAAGCTGTGCTAACCCAAAGCGCTCTGCATTCTCGATGACCATGATGCTGGCATTGGGGACATTGACCCCGACCTCAATAACGGTAGTTGAGACCAAGAGTTTTATCTTATCCTCGTAAAAGTCCTGCATGACCTGTTCCTTTTCCGCCGGCTTCATCCGGCCGTGAACCAGGCCAACGGGTACATCTCGGAAAATGCCATAACGCAATTCGTCATAGATTTCCTCTGCCGAGGGCAGCGGGCTTTCCTCGTTCATCTCGATAAGAGGACAAACCACATATGCCTGCCGCCCTGCATGAAGCTGGGATAAGACGTATTGATAAATGAGCTCCCGGCGGTCCGGCTGACGCAGGAAGGTTCGGATTGGCTGGCGACCTGGCGGCAACTGCTTAATAAGGGATACATCCAAATCCCCGTAGACCGTAAGGGTCATGGTTCTAGGGATTGGGGTTGCCGTCATAACCAAAACATCGGGCATAAGACTTCCCTTTTTCTCCAGTTCTGCCCGCTGGGCAATGCCAAACCGATGCTGTTCATCGGTTACCACCAAACCAAGCTTTGAGAAATGAACCCCCTCCTGAATTAAGGCATGGGTTCCAATAACGATATCGAGCTCGTGATTTTCAATGGCTCCATACATCGCTTCCCGGTTTTTCTTGGTAAGCCGCCCCGAAAGGAACCCAATGCGGATGCCCAGAGGCTCTAACTGGCGGCAAAAGCCCTCATAGTGCTGGCTGGCCAGAATCTCCGTAGGAGCCATCAGCGCTCCTTGATACCCATTTTCCACAGTCTTAACCAGGGACAACATGGCCACTACGGTTTTGCCAGAGCCCACATCCCCCTGCACCAGGCGCCGCATGGGAATCGGGCTTTCCATATCCCGGCATATTTCCTGCCACACCTTGGACTGATCCTCCGTAAGGGTAAAGGGCAGGTTGTCCTCGAGTTTTCGCACCAGTTCACTGTTTAGCAAATGGCGGATTCCCTTTTTCTTTTCCCGAGACTGTTTCTTTAGGACCATAAGGCCACACTGAATCAAGTAGAGTTCCTCAAAGGCCAGCCGGTTGCGCGCCGCCTTTAATTCGGCAAAATCTCTGGGAAAGTGAATCTTATAAAAGGCCTCCCGGCGCGCCAGCAAATGGAAACGTTCCCGGATTCCTTTCGGAATCACTTCCGGCAGATCGAAGTCTTCCTGCCAAAGCCCGGCGATAATCTTGCGGAAAAATTTTTGTGGCAATTTATCGGTGGCTGGATAAACGGGTAAAATCCCACACATCGCCTCGGGACTTTCTTCGTCCTCTAAAATCTGAAACCCCGATAACTGGCTCATGGCAAACTGGCCTCGGCCGCCATAGGCGTACTCCGCCTTGCCCGTCACAAAGACCCGCTTTCCGGTCACCAGTTTTTTCTTGAGGAATTTCTGATTAAACCAGGTCACCTGCAAGAATCCCGAACCGTCGCCAATAAGGGCTGTAAGTATCGACATGCCACGGCGCCCCGCCTGCCGCTCGGTTACGTTCATAATAACGCCAGCAACGGTCTCACGCTCTCCGGGCTTTAACGCCCCAATTTTCGTTAGGACGCTTTGGTCCTCATATGTTCGCGGAAACCAAGTCAGCAAATCATAAACGGTGCGAATCCCCAAACGATTGAGTTCCGCCTTCTTTTTCGGTCCAACGCCCCTCACATATTGAATGGAATCTGTCAGTTTCAATGTCATCACCTAAAACATTCGTTTGTACTCTTTCATTCTACCAAAAACCATCTTTTCCCACAATGGCAAAACCTGTGCAATACCTTGCTATCCATGCTCCCTGTCTTTATAATAATAACGACAGGAGGGTTCAAATGATTCGATTAATTGCTACCGATATGGATGGTACCCTGCTTGACGGCAACCATCAGATATCATCGGAAAACATCGCCGCTATCCGCGCTGCCCAGCAGCAGGGAATAAAATTTGTCATAGCCACCGGCCGCATTATGGCCGATGTCCAAGCTTTCATCGAAAGCTATGGTCTTGCCCCCTACTATCTAACGATGAACGGTGCCGAGCTTCATGCTCCTGACCAGCAACTGCTTCACTCTGCCTACATCGACCATCAGCGAAGTCAAAAGATATACGAAATCATCGCCCAGTTCCAGCACTTCAATCTGGAAATCTACACCGACCAGGGCCATTTTAGTGCCAACTCCCGGCTGAAAACCTATCGCGGCCTTTTAGATCGCATGCGGGAAGTTCGCCCCGGCACCAATTTCTTGAAAAATTTTCTCTGGTCCCTTAAAAATCCCCACTTCAAAAAACTTCGATATATAAAGGACTTCGACGAATTCTGGCAAAGCGATATAAACATCGCCAAATTCATCACCTTCAGCCGTGCTCCCGGCCGGTTGGCCGCGCTGGCTGAGCGGTTAGAAAACGAAGTACCAAATCTTGCCATCTCCGCCAGCTTCCGCACCAATATCGAAATCAACGATGCCGCTGCCACCAAGGGCAACACCCTAAAGGTTCTGACCAAAAGCCTTGGCATCGCCGAAGAGGAAGTGCTTGTTTTGGGCGATGGCACCAATGACCTTTCCATGTTTGAGGCCTTCCCCTCAAACGCCACGGCCATGGAAAACGGTGTCGCCAAACTCAAAGAAGCCGCTGCCCATATTACCAAAGACAATCTTCATAACGGCGTAGCCGCCGCCATTCAAACTGTGCTTTCTTAAAAAAAAAGGATGTATCGAAACGCTTTTGCGTCTTCGATACATCCTTTTTGTCGTTTGCTTAGTAGTTAAAATCCGCTTCAAACATGCGATGCCAGGGAAGGGTTACCTCCATGGTATCCAGCCCCTCATAAGGGGGCAGATTTCTGATGGCAAATTCCCGCATCAGGATATTAATCCGACTGACAATTCCCGGTTCCATATCCCCCATATTGCTGTAGACATCCCAACGACGGAAACCAGCAATACTCTTGCCCACCTGGCTGCGAACCACCGACTGATAGCCCCAGTCCTCGACATAACGCCGGGTCAGCAGACGATCCGCATCATCGTCGGTCATGCGCCCTGAGAGCAGCCCCGTGGCAATAACAAAGCCCGTGGTATTGGTGGGGGTATTCCAGCCGCCATAGGCCCGAAGTTTATAGAGCAGATTCTCACCATGAAGAGCCTGCATCAGCGCATTGTCGGCACCGTTGGCAAAGGCAATATCGGCAACCCCTACAGCCGTTCCATAACTGAGATTTTTCTGAATCAGTTGGACAAAATATTTCGTCGTTCCACGATCGCGGCCATCGTTGGCAATGCCATCGCCCACTGCAGTAATCTGATTCGCCTCACCAGTTCGGCCATCGGCATTGGTATTTACCAGCAGGATAAAATCGGCCCGCTTGGGACTGTTCACCACCATGCCGCCAGCGGTGCGAACCGACTGGCGAATGGTCTCATCGATGGGGGTATCGGAATAGCCCGGAATCGTAGCTCCCCCTTTTCCTTCATTATATTGGACGTAAATAAAGGGAATCTGTTTTTCCAAATCGTTAATGGCCCGGCTTAACAGCAGCGCTCCGAATTCATCGATACCAGCTAGCACCTGGAAGCGCGTGCTAGGAATATCCTTCCCGTATTGTTCCAGGTTCCGGCCCTCGCGATGAGTCTGGGAAAAATGGGCATTGTCGTCTTTGCCCACCACCAAGTAACTGATAATACCCTTGCGGGTAAGGTCAATCAGCTGTTCATTTACCTTGACGTTCTTCTCGCGCCTTTCGCGCCAATCCTTCCAGACCTTTGCCGGCACAGCCTGTTCATGAAGCTCCATGGCCTTTTTCTCGATGGGCTCTAACCCCTGCATCTCTTCTTTATCCGCATAAGCCGTAGCCTGAAAGATATCCGCGCCATAATGCTGATAATAAGCCGGTTCGGCATTACCGGAATAAAGGCCGCTGCGCGGGGTGCGCATCACCGAGCTGAACACGTAGAGGTTCAGTTTGGGATTCTCCTGCCGCAGGGTTTCAAAGCGCTTTACCCGCTTAGCCAACGCCTGCTCGGATAATTCATGATTTCTCGATGGTACCAAGCCGCCGTATATCATGGAATCCGAGGAAAACATCGCCCCATCGGCATTTTTTACATTCTGCTCGGCCCACTCCCAAAGTTTTTCTGGATTTCCCGGTTTATCCACACCATCGCTCAAAAGGTTTCGCGGTGGAACAATGACTTCGTAGCCAGCCGCACGCGCCACATCCGCAGTCTCTTCACAGGATATGGGCCGCGTATCATGAGGAATAAAGACCAGTTTCCCCTTAGCAGCCTCCACACTGCTAAGCAGAAAGACATGAGCCGCCAGCATTAGGATTCCTCCCAGCACTATCCTCGCTAACTTCAAACAATCATCTCCTTCGAACTTATACGAGTATTACTATACCATACTATTGTTGCAATTCGATGAGAAAAATTAAAAAAGGAGTCAAAACCTGACTCCTTTTTCATTAGGTGAAGATGTGTGTAAGAGAATGAATCAGAGCTGTGGGCCAGCAGCGACGAGGGCCTTACCAGCTTCATTCGTCTCATATTTCTTGAAGTTCTTGATGAAGCGCTCAGCGAGGTCTTTAGCTTTTGCTTCCCACTCAGCAGCATCTTTATAGGTATCTTTCGGGTCGAGGATATTCGTATCTACGCCCTCGAGTTCCGTCGGAACTTCCAAATTGAACATCGGGATTTTCTTGGTCGGTACTTTCTTGATAGCGCCGCTATGGATCGCATCGATAATGCCACGGGTATCTTTGATGGAGATACGTTTGCCAGAACCATTCCAGCCCGTGTTGACCAGATATGCTTTCGTGCCGTTAGCTTCCATCTTCTTAACGAGCTCCTCAGCATATTTCGTCGGATGGAGTTCGAGGAATGCCTGCCCGAAGCAAGCGGAGAAGGTCGGCGTCGGCTCCGTGATGCCGCGCTCCGTACCAGCCAGTTTAGCCGTGAAGCCGGACAGGAAGTAGTACTTCGTCTGCTCCGGAGTCAGAATGGAAACCGGCGGCAGTACGCCGAATGCATCAGCGGAAAGGAAGATAACGCTCTTAGCGGCCGGAGCAGCACTGCGGTCGTTAACGAAGCCTTTAACCGTGCTCTTGATGTGGTCGATTGGGTAAGATACACGCGTGTTCTCCGTGATGCTCTTATCCGCAAAGTCGATGTTGCCTTTGTCGTCAAGGGTTACGTTCTCAAGCAGAGCGTTGCGTTTGATGGCGCCATAGATATCCGGCTCCGATTCCATATCCAGATTGATAACCTTTGCATAGCAACCGCCTTCGAAGTTGAAGATACCTTCATCATCCCAGCCGTGCTCGTCATCACCGATAAGGAGACGTTTCGGATCCGTGGACAGCGTCGTTTTACCCGTGCCGGAAAGGCCGAAGAAGATAGCCGTGTTCTGGCCCTGTTTATCCGTATTAGCGGAGCAGTGCATAGCAGCAATGCCTTTGAGCGGGAGGAAGTAGTTCATCATGGAGAACATACCCTTCTTCATCTCACCGCCATACCAGGTGTTGATGATAACCTGCTCACGTTTCGTGAGATTGAAGGCAACAGCCGTCTCCGAATGGAGGCCCAGCTCTTTGTAGTTTTCAACTTTAGCCTTAGAAGCGTTGTAAACAACGAAATCCGGTTTGAAGTTTTCCAGTTCCTCAGCCGTCGGTTTTACGAACATGTTCGTAACGAAATGAGCCTGCCAAGCAACTTCCACAATGAAACGTACAGCCATGCGCGTATCTTTGTTAGCGCCGCAGAAAGCATCAACAACATAGAGTTTCTTGTTGGAGAGCTCTTTCTTGGCGATTTCTTTGAGAACTTCCCAATTCTCTTCGGACAGACGATGGTTGTCGTTGTGATACTCTTCCGAATCCCACCATACCGTATCATGTGCCGTAGCATCATCAACGATGTATTTATCTTTTGGGGAACGGCCCGTGAAGATGCCCGTCTTAACGTTTACTGCCCCCAGTTCCGAAACCTGACCAACCTCGAAGCCTTCGAGACCAGCCTTCGTTTCCTCTGCGAACAAGGTTTTGTAAGACGGATTGTGGATGATTTCCGTTGCGCCCGTGATTCCATACTGACTAAGATCGATGTTTGCCATTTTACATTCAACCTCTTTCATAAATTGTTTAAATAATTGAGTGACTTTGTCATAATTTTTCATATGCCCTGTCACGAGTATTATATTAGCTTATTTTTCCATAAATGTCAACTATTTATTTGTTAAAAGTTCTAAATTTTTATTTATCACAATTGTTTGTCAAAACGAAAGAATAAAATAAAACACAACGAAAAGTGTTATTGTTTTCGTTGTGTTTTATCATAACCGGATTTAACGCCGATTTTTGGCGTTTTGCTACCGATTACGGCTGTTTTTGATTATTTTGCCGCAAAGTCCAGCACCGCCTGTTTCATGGCGGAAACTGCGCAGACCTCCTTGTGCAGCAAGGGTTTGGTGCGCAGCGATGCCAAGCCCTGGGGCGTCGGGTCATCGTTGCATTCCTGAAGTTTATCCAGCATGGCAAACTCATCAAGATCTGCCGTATCGACATGAAGGGCTCCCAAAACGCTGCCATTGAATTTATAGGGACTTGCCGTGGAAGCAATGACCATGTAGTGACGGTCTTTCGTGGCCTGCTGGTAGTTTTCCGCCACTTTCCAAGCAACGGCCGTATGCGTATCGGGCACGTAATGTTTCTCGTCATAGACGCGGCCAATTAATTCTTTCGTATCTTCATCGCCGGTCCAATCTGCCCAGAAGACCTGCTGAATCTTTTGCAAAAGTTCCTGTCCCACATCATAGCGGCCTGTTTCAGCCAATTCCTTCATCCAGCCAGCAACTTTATCCGTATCCTCAGTCATGTGGTAAAGGAGACGCTCGAGGTTGCTGGAAATCAAAATATCCATGGAGGGCGTAATGGTCTTATAGAAATCACGGTTGCGGTCATAGACTCCAGTGCGCAGGAAATCCGTCAGCACGTTGTTGGCGTTAGAGGCGCAAATGAGTTTATAAACCGGAAGCCCCATGCATTTTGCATAGAAGCCTGCCAGGATATCGCCGAAGTTGCCCGTAGGCACCGTGAAGTTTATCGCTTCCCCGGCTTTAATTTTGCCAGCCTTCACCAAGTCCGCATAGGCGCTGAAATAATAGACAATCTGCGGTACCAGGCGGCCCCAGTTGATGGAATTGGCCGACGAAAGTTTTACCCCCTTGTCCCCCAATTCCTCCGCAAAGGATTTGTCGCCAAATATTTCTTTAACCCCGCTCTGGGCATCATCGAAATTGCCCCGAACAGCCGTAACGTTGACATTGCTGCCTTCCTGGGTGAGCATTTGAAGCTGCTGAATGCGGCTGACGCCTCCCTCCGGATAGAAGACCATAATCTTAATCTGGTCAACATCGCGGAAGCCTTCCAGGGCTGCCTTGCCCGTATCACCGGAAGTGGCCACGAGAATCAGCACCTCGTCCTTTTCCCCGGTTTTCTTCAGGGCTGTGCTCATAAGCTGTGGCAGCAGCTGCAAGGCCATATCCTTAAAGGCACTGGTGGGACCATGCCAGAGCTCCAGCACCCCCATATCGTCAAAAATCTTAACCGGAGCGCGCATGGCAGCATCAAACTTCCCCATGCCATAAGCACGGGTCACACATCCATTCACTTCTTCTGTCGTATAGTCGGTCAGAAACAAACCGAGAACTTTTGCAGCCCGCTCCTCGTAGGTAAGGTTCTGCAGAGCGGCAATAAAGGCCCCATCAACCTTTGGCAAGCTATCCGGTACAAACAAACCACCATCAGTAGCGAGGCCCTGGATAATCGCCTGCGCGGAATCGAGTTTTACGCCATTGCCTCTCGTACTGCTATACTTCAAATCAACCGCCTCTTTCTTTTCCACTTGCTCCTATACAGATAGCAAACCAATTTACTTCGTACTTTTGTTATCTTTTGCGTCATAAATATAGTTCTAGACTGTATTCGAAGTTTATTATATCATATATTATGAGTGAATCCTATAGAAAATATAAGATTGTCACTCAAGAAAACACGTTTTTCTTTTAAAGCTTACATTTTACCATTTATTGCGCAAATATTTACCAATTTGTGTAATAATCTAAGGAGTGTTCTACCCTTGTTAAAAATCGCTATGGGCCAGATGGAAGTCATCCCTGGCCATCCGGACCAAAACACCGCCAAAATTTTGTCGATGATAGCAGCGGCCAAGAAACAAAGCGTCGACCTCATCATCTTTCCCGAAATGGCCGTTCCCGGTTATCTCTTAGGAGATACCTGGGAGCAGTCCTCCTTTCTGAAAGACTGCGAAGACTATGGCCAGGACATCATCAACGCATCAACGGGCATAACGGTAATGTTTGGCAACATTGCCGTTGACTGGTCAAAAAAGAACAACGATGGCCGGGTACGCAAATACAACGCTCTCTTCACCGCTCGGGATGGCAAACTGATTCAGCCCGACAACATGCCCTATCCCTATGTCATCAAAACCTTAATGCCAAACTACCGGGAATTTGATGACACCCGTCATTTCTTCAGCCTGCAGAAACTGGCCCGGGAACTGGGCACCACCCCCGATCAGCTACTCTCGCCTGTGACGCTGAAAATCAAGGACCGTCACTATCGCGTCGGCTGCCTGCTTTGCGAAGACGGCTGGAGCGACAATTATGAGATGGAACCCATTGAGATGCTGCGCCGCCATCATAAGCCAGACTTCTTTGTCAACATCTCGGCCTCGCCCTATACTCTGGGCAAAAACGACAAGCGCAATCGAGTATTTGGTGCCCAGGCAAAAGATGCCGGCGTACCGCTTTTCTACGTCAATGCCATCGGCCTTCAGAACAACGGCAAAACCATCTACACCTTTGACGGGTCAAGTACGGCCTACAACGCCAAGGGCGATGTTTGCGCCGTTTCCCCGGAGTACACCGAAGACCTCCACATCATCGACCTTCACGCTCTTGACCAGTCAAAACCAATTGACCAATCCGAGGAAAAAGACATCGCCCATATTTACCGGGCGCTTCACTACGGCATTAAACGCTTCCTCGAAAATATCCATATGAAAAAGGTGGTCATCGGTATCTCCGGTGGCATTGACTCCGCCGTTGCCGCTGCCCTCTATGCCAAGGTAATCGGACCGGAAAATCTGCTGCTGGTCAACATGCCCAGCGTCTTCAACTCGGAGACCACCAAAGGCCTTTCGCAGCAACTGGCTGACAACCTTGGCTGCCAGTACATGATTGTCCCCATTCAGCAATCGGTTGACCATACCATTGACCAGCTTGAACACACCCCCATGACCTATCTGGCGGATGGCACCAAGAGCAATCTTTCCGTTTCCTCCTTTGTCACCGAAAACATCCAAGCCCGGGACCGCAGTGCCAGAGTCCTGGCCGGTGCCGCAGCAGCCTTTGGCGGCGGCTTTACCTGCAATGCCAACAAGGCTGAGACCACCGTTGGCTACTCCACCCTTTACGGCGACCAGTCAGGCTTCCTTGCCGCCCTAGCGGACCTTTGGAAGCATCAAGTCTACGCGCTGGCCTATTATATGAACGAAGAAGTTTATGGCCGCGAGGTGGTGCCCCAAGGCATCATCGACATCGTGCCCAGTGCCGAGCTTTCCAACGCGCAAAATGTCGACGAAGGCAAGGGTGACCCCCTCAAATACCCCTATCATGACTTCCTATTCCGTTCCTTCATCGAGCGGTGGGAAAAGGCTGCTCCCCAGGATATTCTCGAATGGTATGCCGCTGGCACCGTGGAAGAAAACCTTGGCTGCCAGCCAGGTCTTGTTGCCAAATATTTCCCGACAGCTAAAGACTTCATCGAGGACCTCGAACGCTGGTGGAACCTCTTCTGCGGCATGGCCATTGCCAAGCGCATCCAGGCCCCGCCGATTCTTGCCATCAGCCGCCGCGCCTATGGTTTTGACCACCGGGAAGCCCAGAACGGCCCCTACTACACCCGCCGCTATCGGGAATTAAAAACACAGCTGCTGAATTCCTAATACCTTTTATGCTATACTATTCCTATTACGAACATAGAATGGAGTTACACAATGAGCAACGATAACAAAAAAGTAAAAGTACACTACACCGGTACCCTTAACGATGGAACGAAATTCGATTCCTCCTACGACCGTGGCGAGCCACTGGAATTTGTCTGCGGTGCCGGCATGATGATAAAAGGCTTTGACGACGCCGTCAAAGACATGGCCGTGGGCGAAACCAAGGACATTCACCTGATGCCCGAAGAAGCCTATGGTATGCCATCGGAAGAAAACATCGTTACTATGGAAATTGACCAGCTGCCAGGTTCTGAAGGACTCGAAATTGGCCAGAAAGTCGCCCTGCAAAATGCCTATGGCCAACCGGTTCCCGTCACCGTAACAGAAAAGACCGAAACCACCATCACCTTTGACGCCAACCACGAAATGGCCGGCAAGGAATTAAACTTTAAAATTGAACTGGTGGAAGTTGAAAACTAAGGACTAAGAAATACAACCGCTTGGTCATCTCTTCTTAGGACATATAAGCATGCAAAACGCCTGAAGCTAACAAAGCCTCAGGCGTTTTTGTCATTCGCATATAGGAAGCGCCAGTCATTTCAGGCTAACAATTAACGAGAAAGATAAATCCGATAGAGTCCGATGGCAATGAGCACGGTTACGATATCCGCCGCCAGCTGGGCGGCGATGACGCCGGTATAGCCAAACCATAGAGGCAGGATAATCAGCATCAGCCCATAGACAATGCCTTGCCGGCATAGGGAAAGCAGCAACGACGGCAGGCTTTTTCCCGTTGCTTGGAAGGTGCAGATAAGCACGAGCCCGATGCCCATAAAGACAATTGCTGGCAGCTGCCAGTAGAGCATGGTAACGCCCTGGTCAATAAGTGCCGGCTGCTGGAGGAAAATCTGCATAACCTCTTCCGCAAATAGGGCAAGCATCACCGCAAGCCCCAGGCTTGTCCCCACGACCGCTTTTAAGGCAAAGGCGATTACCGCTTTCATGCGGGCCTTGTTTTTTGCTCCATAAGTATAACCGATAAGGGGCTGACCACCAAAGGCAAGCCCCACCACCACCAAAGCCACAATCATGATGATTTTCATGACGATGCCCATGACGGCAAGCCCATCACTGCCATAGGGAAGGAGGCTGCGATTTGTCATAGCAATGCCAAGGGTCTGGGTAAAATTCGTTACTGCTGCTGCAAGACCAATCGAAACGATGGCCTGAATTTCCCTGCGGTCGATGGAAAATGCGGACAAGTCGAGCGACAGCTCCGCACAGTGGCGGCGAATATAGCATACGGCATAAATATCGGAGCAGATATAACCGATGACCGTTGCCAGCGCAGCCCCGGCCGCACCGAGCTCCAAACCGAAAATCAGTACAGGGTCAAGTATGATATTTACAACTGCACCAAGAATCGAAACGTTCATCGAGATTTGGGGGCAGCCTGCCGTGCGCAATAAATTCGTCGGCACGAGCGAAAAGATGACAAATGCCGCACCAGCCATAAACCACGAATAATAGGCCGCCGCATGCGGAGTAACCTCCCCCTCAGCCCCCAGAAGCGCCAACATCGGCTCACGCAGGGCCAAAAGCACGATGGCCGCAAACAAACCAAACGCAATGGCGCCATAAAAGCAAAAGATGCTAAGCCGTTTGCCATCCGCCTTCCTGCCGGCACCAAAGAGCCGTGCAATCACCGAGCTGCCCCCTAGGCCAAACAAATCGCCAAAAGCCAGCATCAAGGTAAACAGCGGCGTGCAGACCGATACCCCCGCTATCAATGCTGTATCACCGGTCAACGCAATAAAAAACGTGTCAGCCATGTTGTAGACCAGCTGCACCACCATGCTCATAACCACCGGCAGTGCCAACGTCATATAGGCCTTCGGTATCGGCGTTCTGGCAAATAACTCCTCGGTCATAAAAAAACATTCCTCTTCCAAACAAAAAACATCCATAATCCGCAAACTGCCGGATTATGGATGTCCTTACCGTAGCGATTTCTCGCCCTACTATTGTTGCCCGATAAAAATCTTTTCTTAGCATAACATATCCAAGCGCAAAAGTCACGCCATACGATACCAACGACCAAAGCTCACTCCTCCAGAATGTTGCGGCGGGGTACCAGTTTCGTTTCCTGCTGACTGGTCAAAAGCGAACCATCTGCCGCCCGTGGAATTGGTTTGGTACTATCGACCACCGCATGAAGTTTCGGCTTTTGAATGTAGCAGGCTTCCAAGTGGCCCTGTTTGTATTCCGATATGCGGATACTGCCGTCGGGAAGAATGTGCTTAACGGTTTCCGTAAACTCCCGCTGGGCCCGAAGCTCCTTCAGTTCTTTATCGACTGCCTCCATGGTTTCGATTGTCTCGGGAATCTTACCAAGCTTTTCCGCCACCATATCTGCAAACATTTCCTTAAAGCCACTTGTCCCGGCAGCTTTTTCCCGGCTGATATTCGTCTCACCAGCAACCCCAATCCGGCCAACTTTCATTTCCTGTTCCATTCCCACACCTCGTTTCTAGCAAAACCTGTCATCCTGGATAAAATCTCTTTTTCCACTAAGTTCTCGACGAAAAGCAAAAATCCTGCTGGGGAGAAATATTCTATTCGCCGCCATTTATCCCAAGGCAACGTCCAAGGCCATCATCAGAGTAAATCCTATGGAAAAGCAAAGAACGCCCACATCAGAATGCGTGCCAACAGACATTTCCGGTATCAATTCTTCCACCACCACATAAAGCATGGCCCCGGCGGCAAAGGCCAACAAATACGGCATCACGGGAATCACATAGCTGGTAGCCACAATCGTTAATAGACCGCCCACCGGTTCTACCACTCCAGAGAGAACGCCAGCGGCAAAGGCTTTATGACGACTCATCCCCGCACTGCGCAGCGGCATGGAGATGATTGCCCCTTCCGGGAAATTCTGAATGGCAATGCCTAAGGACAGCACAAAAGCTCCCGCCATGGTAATATCCACATTACCAGCCATCCAACCGGCGAAAACCACACCTACCGCCATTCCCTCGGGAATGTTGTGAAGCGTTACGGCTAGTACCAGCATTGTCGTCTTGGAAAAGGAACTGGCCGGCCCCTCGGCGGTATCGGCATTCATATGCAGATGAGGAATCACATGATCAAGGACCAGCAGAAACAAAGTCCCCACCCAAAATCCGATAACCGCCGGCAAAAAGGATAATTTCCCCAGCCCTGCCGACGCCTCCATAGCCGGAATCAACAGGCTCCATATGGAGGCGGCCACCATGACCCCGGCGGCAAACCCCGTAAGTCCCTTTTGCACCTTTACATGAAGCTCTTTTCGCATGAGATAGACACAGGCTGCCCCGAAACTCGTTCCTGCAAAGGGAATAAGCAGCCCCTGTACCACTTCCATTGAAATCATATAAACTCCTTAAACCAGCTCCATCAAACAGCGTACATTTTCGACGCTGTACTCAATCTGCTCTGACCAACGCCGAACCGACTCATCCAGCTGACCGGTCAATTGATAAAGCAACGAAATAAAGTCCGCATTTAGCTGCCCATAGGATAGAATGGCAGCCATCCCATAAGTTTCCAAATGCTCCAAGGCTCGATAAACCAGATACTGATAAATCCGCGTAAGGAGGGCCAGCTCCCGTTCCGTAGGCGGCATCAATTTGTCCGTTATCGCCGATAGCTCCTCTAATTGTTTAGTCCACGCATCATCAATGGGGGCCGTTTTTTTCATACAATCCAGAACGAATTTGGCATCCTCTGGGGTCATTCCCGCCATATAGACAAGCTCCTCCGCCGGCAGTTCCATCCCCATTTGCAGCAGCAGTGTTGACAAGTCAATTGACCGGTCAGAATCTTCCCCGTGAAATGTCAAAGTTGACAAGTCAGCCAGCAAAAGTTCACAGCTCTTTTCGCAGCTAAGTCCCACTCCTGCCAGCTCAAACGCTCCGGCTGTCACAAAGAAGCGCGGATGATTGGCACAAATGTCACAGAGAATGGACTCTCCAGCTTTCCGTATCAGCCGGCAAAGGCCATCGGCTTGCAGGAAGGGGCAGCATCCATCTTGGTTCAGGCGAAACTGCCAAAGGCCATCACATCTGACAATATTTTGCCGGATTTCTGCCCCCAAAGCATCCGGCAGCTGCTGATAACGGGCCGCCGTCTGTGCATCAATATCAATCTCCCAGCCCTTACAGCAGCTGTGCTGACAGGCCGCTGCCTTACAGGTAAACTTCTCATAAAAATCCGGATAAAACGTAATCACATCATACCTCAACTTCGCCAGCGAGGACTTTCTGGTAATCCTCATAATTTTTCTTTAAAAGCTCTGGCGTATTTAACTCATAGGGACATTTGATGGTACACTTACGGCAGTTGAGACAATTCTCGATTTTCTTCATCTCCGCCTGCATCTCCGGCGTAAGCCACGCCTTGGAGGGAGCGCGGCGCAGCATCAGCGACATACGTGCACATTGGTTAATCATGATGCCAGCCGGGCAGGGCATACAATATCCGCAGCCACGGCAAAAATCCCCCGAAAGGGCCTGCTGCTCCCCTTCAATATAGGTCTTGATTTCTTCATCCATGACCGGCATTTTCTCCATATAGGAAAGCCATTCCTCAAGTTCCTGCTGACGCTGGATGCCCCAAATAGGCACCACGTTATCATACTGGGCGATATAAGCCATAGCCGCCTCAGAACGGTTGATAAGTCCCCCAGCCAGCCCCTTCATGGCAATAAAGCCGACATGTTTCTCCCGACATAGGTTGACCAGTTTTATCTCCTGCTCGGATGCCAAGTAACTAAAGGGAAACTGCATCGTCTCGTAGAGCCCAGACTCCACACATTCAAAGGCTACCTTGATTTTATGGGCCGTCACACCAATATGACGAATTTTCCCCTGAGCTTTGGCCTCAAGCATAGCCTCGTACATGCCTGAACCATCCCCTGGCCGCCAACACTGATCCGCACAGTGGAACTGATACACATCGATGCAGTCGGTTCGAAGCAGCCCCAGGGAGGTCTCTAAATCCTGCCAAAAGCCTTCGGGGGTCTTAGCATGGGTCTTCGTTGCCAGGAACACTTTATCCCACATACCATGGAACGCTTCGCCAAGCTTTTCCTCACTATCGCTGTAAGCACGCGCCGTATCGAAATAGCGCATGCCCCCCGCATAAGCTGCCTGCAAAAGCTTCACCGCTTCCGCCTTTGTCACGCGCTGAATCGGCAATGCACCAAAACCATTCTGTGGCACGGTAATGCCGGTTGTCCCCAAAGTTACCTGTCTCATGATTACGCCCTCCTAAAACAAAACCTCGCTCTTATCTAATTATACCAAGATTCTCCCCATCCTTCTAAAATAATTTTCCTAGACGTCATTTACTCATTGTCAGAACTTTCGTCCAATGATATAATTATAATAGTAGTATTTCCTGTATTGCACCAAGCAAAGGAGGGATTATCATGAGCGGCATTGGTGCAATCAATGGGTCACCTAGCATCTGGAGCTTGGCTGCCTCAGGAATATCAGCCATCCGGGCCTCAGCTGCAACGACGGATTCATCCCACGAAGCTCCCAATAAAAAAGACATATCGCTGGAACGTAAAACTGTGGAGAGTGCTACGATTACCAAGCGTATGTCTGATGGAGCCATGGTTGTTTTGACGCTGCACGGCGATAATGTGGTTACTTCGCATACCTACTCACGCACCGGCAAGAACTTGACCTTAACAACAAACTACGCACCGGGGCAGCAGCGCGAAATTTATCACTATCAGGACAACATGGACAGTATTCTCGCTGGTTCTTTTATCAATATTACCGCTTAATAAATGCATCATGGATTCGATGAGGGGCATACAGGAAGATACTTTTAGCCGCTGGCATAGGACCAGCGGCTTTTTCTTTTTTCCCCTATTCGTGCCGTTCTCCCTTCCTTTCCCAGGACAAAAACAAAGCCCAGGCAAATTCTTCACTCGCCTGGACTCCTTTGCTACCATTAATGGTTTTACCGTATCATATCAAACCGATAATGTCAAATTTCCTGCCGATGTAATCCGCTTCACCATCGATAAGGATTACGAGCTGAATCTCCTTTCAATCAAGCACGTCAATCCTCCTCATCGTCATCGGAATCATTCCAGTCTGAATCTTCAGCGCTGCTATCCGACAAGTCCTCATAATCAAAATCATAATCCGCATTAGCTGCGTCACCAATTTCCCCTTCATCGTCATCCCAAAGCAAATCATCATCTGCCTTGTATTCCTCATAATCATAGTTATCCAAATAACTCGTGTAATCATTGGTAATTTCCTGGTTCACCGTTTTCTTATCCCCACTTAATATATGCCCCAAGATCGCACCAGCAGCCACACCACCGGCAACACTGCGCAACATATGGTTTCGATCTTTTGGATAAGCTGCTTGCGATCGTCCTGCCACGGCATTTTGCATAGTTGCGTCCCTTAATCCGCGCTCGTCCTTGTCAGTCAAAACAGCCTGCTTTTCGCCTTTCCCCTTGTCCTTTTGGGGCCGGAATAGCAGCCAGCCAAGAAATACGCCAAAACCAATCAGTAGCAACGTCCCCATAACATTCCCTCCCTGTAACTCGATTATCTATATTATAATCGCATCCGTATCCTTTGGCTATAAGCAAATTGTCCGGTCAAATTCACCACCAAAGCAGGATAATTGCCGCAGGTAAAAGAAATACATACGGAAGCAATTGTCAAAAAGGAGGACAATACCATGTCAATACTACAAGATATTCTAGCGGTCAACGAATCCTTCTGCCAAACCCCGCCGATGGACTATACCCAGGAAGACCACCAACAGAGCAAACTGCCCCAAAAACAGGTAGCAATCATCACCTGCATGGATACCCGGCTGGTCAATTTTCTTGAACCCGCCTTAGGACTAGCCCGGGGCGATGCCAAAGTTATCAAGACTGCCGGGAACTCCATAACGGGCGTTTTTGACGGCACCATTCGCAGCCTGATGGTGTGCATCTATGAACTAGGCGTGAAAGAAATCCTCGTCATCGGCCATCATGAATGCGGCATGTCCAAGACCACCTCCCAGAGCCTCACCAAAGCCATGTTGTCGCGCGGTGTTCAACCGGAAGCCATTCACATGATTGCCAAGGAACTCAAAGAATGGGCCGACGAATTCCAGCACCCGAAACAAAACGTCATCGATACCGTCGAAGCCATTCGGGTAAATCCACTAATTCCTTCCGACGTACCGGTCCATGGCTTGATTTTCCATCCACGAACTGGTAAATTAGACGTCGTAATAGAAGGTTATGATTATGCAAAATAGGGGTCTTTTATGGTAATGTTCTTGATTCTATGTTTTATTCTTCTTGTTGGTCTGATTACACTGCTTTACCTTACGTGGAAGCTGCTCAAGTTTCTTTTCACCAGGCTCAGCCACTATAATCAGCAATAGAAAAAAGCCTCCATCGGTTGCTTATTCATCCAACTTCTCAATAAATTTCATCGTAAAAATACAAAGGCGGGCGGAATTGACTTGTCATAATTGACCGGTCAATTATCAGAATGCATGCCGATACCCTAAGGATATACCTACACCGTTATAGCCGGGATTATGGGTCTTGAAGCCGTTGGAAGCATGGTGGATGATATAGGCGGCGCTTATGGAATCCTCTGCAGTGAAATGATAGGTGACTCGCGGGCCAATCCGCCAGAGGAAGCCAAAGGCTCTGCCGTTAGCTGGATGCGCGTGATTATACGCCAAGATTGACCCAGCCCCATCGATGGATGCCGACCACTTCTTGGATAAATTTTTCTCCCAGCGCATCATATAGGATGGGCCCAGCCCCACCGCCTCCGAGTCCCGGGCAATATCATCATCGGTGATCTTACCCAAAGGGCGCGACACGCTGAGGCCATAGTGAAGCGAGACATCTTTTATTTTTTTGTATTGCCGATAGATATGAAGATTGTAAAGGTCGATGTCACGCCTAGCAAACCAGTGGCCATCGAGATATTCTAACTGGATTTCCACCGCCCGATCCTTGGCGGGCTTTGTCTCAACTGGCACACTGCTTTGAGCCATTCCGGTATTGGACAAAAGAATAACCATTGCGGCCATTGTCATCCCCTGGCAAAACATCCTTCTGCTATCCATAATCATCACGTCCTTTTTCATCATTTTTTTAGCTTGACTGCATAAATTGCTTTACTAAGTATTTCGCCATAAAAAAAAAGAATCCCTATCTAAAAGAGATTCTTTTCGTTTTCTTATTCGTAAAGCGGCTTATTCCTCATTATAGCGCTGAGCTAGCAGACGGCGTTCGTTTTCCAACTTTCGCTCTTGAATGTAGCGATGAATGAAGATATTGGGAATTGCCACACCAACGGCAATACTGATGATGATGATAACCGCCTCGACACCGCTTCGTATGCCATCTAGCAAAGCACTCGAGGTGATGAACTGAATGTTCAGCAAGGCAAAGAGCAGCCGATAAAGCAAAACGCCGGGAATCATCGGAATGGCTGATGGAATCGTCATGATGATATTAGGAGTGTGAAACCAATGGATTGCCCGCAGGGCGATGACGCCCACCACAGCCGCCCCAAAGAAGGAGCCAGCCGCCTGGGACCAGCCAAGTTCCATCACCGTCACGTTGCGGAGCAATACGGTGATAATGCTACCAACTCCCACCACAGGCAACAAGCGCTTCGGAACGTTGAAGATAATGGAAAACCCGATAGAGGCAATCGCCGCCGCTAGAGCCTGGGATACGTAAGAAGTCTCCGCCGCCGAAAGGCTCACGGCCGTAAAGTCTGTAACGCCCCCTAAGCGGATAGCCATCACAATGCCAAAGGTCATGGAGCCAACAACTAGCAGCGTATGCATGGCTCTTGTCATGCCGGAAACAATAAAGTTGTTGAGTAAATCATCCACGGCATTGATAAGCGGAATACCTGGCACCAAAAACAGGGTGCAGGCAATCAGCGGATACCAGTTGAGATTCCCCGTCAAAAACTGCGTAGCCCAGGCCAGCAGCGTCGTTGCAAAGGAAGTAATGGCTATGGACGCATAGGTGTTAAACCCATAGCCTAGGCAAACGCGGCGAATCAGAAAGCCCAACAGCGCGCAGACAGCCGTCAGCAAAAAATCCAACCAGCTGCCACCGAAGAGTTTACAAAATCCACCACAGGCAGCCCCCGCCCCTAAGGCAGTGAGCCATACCGGATAATTCCGTGGCAGCTTGCGGATATTTTCCAGCTGCCGCTCAAAATCCTGCAGGGAATAATTTTTGGCCATGGCCCGCCAAGTCAGCTTACTGACCGCTGAAAGGGTCGTCATATTGACGCCATGCTTGGTACATTTGCGAAACTCCGTATAGGAATGCCGGTCATCGTTGACGTTAAGCATCAGCGTCGTATACATGACATGCTGATGAATGCGATCCTTCGGGATTCCCATAAAGGAGGCCGCCCGCATCATATCACGCAGGGTACGGTCCGAATCGGCGCCATTTTCCATCAGCAGCTGTCCCGTATGCAGCAACAGATGCATTTTGGGACTAATCTCGGCAAATGGTTCGCTAAAAATGCGTTCCTTCTCTTCATTTTTATCCAAACTATTCATAGGTTATCTTGCTCATTCCCCTATCTGTTATTCTTGCACCTCTGGGCCAAAAAATTCCACAATCTTTGAAATGGCTAAGGCCATGTGGTTCTGATTCTGGAAGGGGTGATTTGCCCCCTCGACGGCAATAAATTCAATGACATTGTTCTCGGCAAATTCCTGGGAAATTGCAAAGGGAATCATTTCATCCTTCGTACCGTGCAGAATCAGCATATCATCGGCAAAGTCAAAATACTCATGGTCCCGGACATCAAAGGCCTCTAGAGAATCCAGCAGGCCGTTATCGATTTTTAGTTTGCGCTCAAAACCCACCTGCACCTCTTTACCCTTGGCCAGCTTTGCCCGATTATCCTCGGTAAGATGTTTTTCCATGGAGTCAAACATGTTGACCGCCGGACTGCGCAGGGCTATTTTGGCAAAGGGATTTTCCTGCTCGATTATATAACGCAACGTCAGATATGCCCCAAAGCTGGTGGAATAGTTGTAGACACGTTCTGCCTGCAGCTCCGTTTTTGCATAAGCCGTCACCAGCCGCAAATAGGTCATGCATTCGCCGATTTCCAGTTTCTTACGAGCATCTTCCCCATGACAAGGCCAATCAAAGGCAATAACGGCATAGCCTTTGTATTTATTTACCATATGCTCGCCAAAGTTCGCCGTACCAGCCGTATCCTTATGGCTGCCAAAACCATGGGTCAGGATAACCACGTCACGAAAGATACGCACCGTCTTATCACTATCACGGGTAAAGAGCTTGCAGCGAATGCTAAAGCCCTCTTCATTGATGTCAAACTTCTTTTCCATAACCTAATGAGACTTCCTTTTAACCTTAATTTCTATTGCGCATATTTCCATAGGCCCAGGATTCAATATACTGGGCTTCTCTTCCTAATGCCTCGGGCAGGCGGTGATAATCCCCTGTATAATCCGCAGTATCGGCATGTTTGATATAATACGTGCCATTCGTTTTTTTCCAAACATAGAAATAACCATGGGAGGTAAGAACCGGATTTGATTTTGACCACTCATAGGCACAAGCGACGAATATGGCATCCGAATCATTTGTCTGCACTTTTGTGGCCGAGGTCAAATCAACAAAACTAGCGACACCGGAACCCGAATAATGGGTGATGCGCAGGTAATGATTCGCATCATCATAAAAGAACAAACCGTTATGATAATGGCCTGCTTCAGCAAATCGCAGCGGCAACAACAACAGCAACAAGAAACACATCCATCCGATTTTTTTCATAAGCCTGCCTCTCTTCCCTTTCCTTCTGAACACAATTAACTAAACAGCGCAATCTGGTCGCTTTCCCCCATACCATCCAAACAGCCGTGATCCCGCAGGATTTCGATATTGGTCTTGGAAATACCCGTGCGGCGGCGAAGGTCTTCAATACTCGTAAACACGCCGTCTTTGCGGGCTTCCACGATGCTTTGGGCCGCCTTGGTGCCCATGCCGCTGAGGCTGGCAATTGGCGGCAGCAGGGATTTTTCATGGATGACGAATTTTTCCGCATCCGACTCGTAGATGTCAACATATTCGCAACTGTAACCGCGCAGATACATTTCCCACGCCAGCTGCAGGACGATAAGGGTAGCATTCTGCTTTGCGTCCAGCTTCTTCTCTTTTGAAGCCAATTCCAACTGGTGAATCTGGTCCCCCACATAGTCCTTGCCCCTAGCGATGACATTGGCATCAAATTCGGCGGCACGAATGGAAAAATACGCAGCGTAATAAGCCAACGGGTAATGAACCTTACAGAAAGCAATACGGTAGGCCATCATAACATAAGCCGTTGCATGAGCCCGAGGGAACAGGTACTTGATTTTCTGGCAGGATTCGATATACCATTCGGGAATACCGCCCTTGCGCAATATCTCCACCGTATCCTCCGCAATGCCCTTGCCCTTACGAACCTTCTCCATAGTCTTAAAGGAAAGCAGCGGATCGATGCCGTTATGAATCAAATACATCATGATATCATCACGGGCCGAGATGGCATTTTTAATGGTGCACTGGCCCCCGCGAATGAGGTCCTGGGCATTGCCCAGCCACACATCCGTACCGTGTGAGAATCCCGATATACGCACTAAGTCCGAAAACACGTCCGGATTGGTGTCATCAATCATCTGCCGGGTAAAGGGGGTGCGGAACTCCGGGATACCAAAGGTTCCCGAAGTCGCCCCCAGTTCCTCTGGGGTAAGCCCCAGGGCAACCGTCGAATTAAAAATCGACATGGTGGCCTTGTCGTCAAAGGGAATGGTCTTCGGGTCACGGCAGGTGAGGTCTTCTAGCATCTTGATAACCGTCGGGTCATCGTGGCCGAGAATATCGAGCTTGACCAGACGACTACTGATGGAGTGATAATCGAAGTGCGTGGTTATAGTGCCGCAGTTCATATCGTTGGCCGGATGCTGAATCGGCGTAAAGAAATGAACGTCCATATTGCGTGGCACAACCATGATACCGGCCGGATGCTGGCCCGTTGTGGATTTGACACCCATACAGCCATGGGCCAGCCGGTCGATATAGGAACCATGTTTCTTAACGCCCTTCTCCTCGAAGAATTTCTTGACGTAGCCAAAGGCCGTCTTATCGGCGACGGTCTGAATGGAACCGGCGCGATAGACGTTGTCCTTGCCAAACAGAATCTCCGTGTATTTATGGGCCACCGGCTGGTAGGTACCCGAGAAGTTCAAGTCGATATCCGGTACTTTATCCCCATCAAAGCCCAGGAATACGGCAAAGGGGATATCGTGGCCATCTTTTATCAGTGGCTCGCCGCAAACCGGACAAGTCTTATCCGGCAAGTCATAACCACAGCCATAGGAACCATCGGTGATGAATTTGCTGTACTGACAGTGCGGACAGCGCCAATGAGGCGGCAGCGGATTAACTTCCGTGATGCCCGTCATGGTCGCAATAAAAGAAGAGCCAACGGAACCACGGGAACCAACCAGGTAGCCATCGTCGTTGGACTTTTTAACCAGTCGCTGGGCGATGAGATACAACACGGAGAATCCATGGCCGATAATCGGCTTCAACTCCTGCTGGAGGCGGGCCTCAACGATTTCCGGCAAGTTCTCGCCATACATTTCCTTGGCCTTGTTGTAGGACATAGACCGGATTTCTTCATCGGCCCCGGGAATCATCGGCGAATACAAGTCATCCGGAATCGGCTTAAAGGATTCAATCATCTCGTTGATTTTGCGCGGATTCGTGACGACGGCCTCATAAGCCAGTTCCTCACCTAGGTATTCAAATTCTGCCAGCATTTCTTCCGTCGTCCGCAAATAGAGCGGCGGCTGCAGCTCAGCATCGTCAAAGCCCTTACCCTTCATGAGAATGGCACGGTATATCTGATCCTCAGGGTTCAAAAAGTGAACGTCGCAGGTTGCCACCAGCATCTTGCCGAGCTTCTGCGCCAGTTCCGCCACTTTCAGGTTAATGTTGATAAGGTCTTCATCCGTATTGATATCGGGGAATTTATCACTGCGCTTCAAAAAGTCGTTGTTGTGAATGGGCTGAATCTCAAGGTAATCGTAGAAATTGGCAATCTCGATGAGCTGCTCATCCGACTGGCCCTCCACAATCGCCCGGATAAGTTCTCCCGCCTCGCAGGCAGAACCAATGATAATACCCTCACGGTATTCTTCAATGATTTTTTTTGGCAGACGTGGCTGCCGGTGAAAATATTTAACATGAGCCAGCGATACCATCTGATAGAGATTCCGCAGGCCATTGGGATTCTTGGCCAAAAAGATAATATGGTTGGCCCGCTTCTGCTCCCAATCATCGCCTGTAAGATAGCCTTCCATGCCATAGATGACCTTTATACCAGCATCCTTGGCAGCCTTGGCCGCATCCGGGTAAGCCTGAACCACACCATGGTCCGTAATGGCAATGGCCGGCCAACCCCAACGGGCCGCCGTCTTGACCAGATTCTTGACCGATACCACGGCATCCATAGCGCTCATGGTAGTATGGGCATGAAGTTCTACCCGCTTTACCTCCGCATTATCCATGCGGGATTCCGTTTCCTTCTTGGCCAGTGAATCCAAGAAGAGCACATACTCATTCATATAGGTATCAAAGCGGACAGAACCGCGAATGCGCACTTCCATCCCCTCTTTGAGTTTGCCGATGATTTCATCGAAATCCTCTTCCGGACCATTTTTGCCGCGTTTAGGCTTGAAAAACTTCTTGCAGGCGATGCCGTTGCTCTCATCGGACAGACAGAAGGAAAGCAGCTTCGTCCCGGTTTTAAACTCATTAGTCTTAATACCAGAAATGGCCCCTTCGCCGATAAAGCCTTCGAGAATGACGTTTTTCATCTCCCCTTCCAGCTCGTCAATGAGCTTACGCTCACCCATAACGCCGCGGCCAAAGATGAGGTTGCCGGCGCCATGAACCACCACCGGCCGGTCAAAGTCGTCGTGGTGTTTGGGAACCTTCGGCGCTGAGGGCTTGTTCTCTGCGGCGGGTTTAGCACGAACCGCCTTTGCCTTTGCCGCGGTGGCTTTCTGTTCAGCCACCCGTTCCTGATGGATGGCGGCACGGTATTCCGGCGTATTGAAGCTGTCGTCCACCTCGAGATTCTGCAAAACTTCGTCGCTGGCATTGCACTCCACGGGGCAACGATATCCCAGTAGCTGCTTGATGGCTTTGCCCATGAGCTGAGCCACCGAGTGGGCACGCATGATTTCGCCGCCGAGTTCCCCCGGCACGTCGAGAATCAGCCGACTGCCATCCACTCGGTATTTCGAGCGCTTTAAGAGCTGAAATACCGTGGGGTTGCCTTCGGAAACCACCGTCACAAGTTTGGTCCAGATTTTCTGGATGCCGTCCTCCACGTCGATGACTTCCTGATAGAACAGCACCTGGTTCAGCTGGCATTTCCGCTGAATCTGGGCAGCAGCCTCCTGTAAGAGGGAATCGGGAATAAGGGTCTGGCTAATCAGCACGATTTCCCAGCTGTTGGTCTTAGTACATACCTCCACATGGCGAATAGACGCTGTCTTCATGAGCTCTTTTTGCTCATCATCCAGCGCCATTCCCTGAACCAGCTGCCAAAACATATTCTCCTGTTGCGGAACGATTCGATACTTCTGCATTCCCCAAGCTCCTCTTACTCCGGATAAAGCTCCCGGTACTTCTTCTCATCGGCCAGGACCTGCCGGACATAATCCCGTGTCTCCGCAAAGGGGATGGCATCGATATCCGAAAAATCCTCTGACCAGTTATATTGTTTAATCCATTCCTGCACGTTTCCCCGGCCGGCATTATAGGCCGCCAAGGCCAACACATTATTTCCGTGAAATTCTTTCTGCAGGGTAGAAAGATACCAAGTTCCATACCGGATATTGCGGTCCGGTTCATGGAGCCCTTCTTCCGAGTAGTTTGTATCCCCAAGCTGCCCGGCAATCCACTTTGCCGTATCCGGCATTATCTGCATAAGCCCAATGGCCCCACGGTGGGAATGCACTTCCCGTTTGAACTTGCTCTCCTTTTTGATGACCGCAGCCGTAAGATTACTATCCACATGATACATCGAAGCATACTTCATCACCGTATCGTGATAGGGATAAACGTAAAAATAACTGCGCTGCACCGGTTCAAACTTTAACACAAAAAAAGCACTGAGGCTTGCGAAAATAATGAATAACGCAACACAAAAACAGGACACCATGCGGCGATGCTGCATCTTCCTGCTTTGACGGACCCTGTCATGAAACTCCGTCATGCGTCCACTCCTTCCATAGATTATCCACCTGCCGCAGGGTTGACGACAGGCTTCCACTATTATCAATCAGGCAATCAGCCCGTTTTTTTTTCTCTTCTAAAGGCATTTGCGCGGCAATTCTAGCCGCCGCCTCTTCCCTTCCATAGCCGTTGCGCTTCATAAGGCGCGCCAACTGGATTTTTTCCTCTACATATACGAGGCAAACCTTCTCTGCCATTTTATCCCATCCCGACTCAAAGAGCAACGGAACATCCAACACAATTAAAGATTTTTTCTCCCTTTGATACCGCTTCACCCGCCGGCAGATTTCCTGCTGAATCAGCGGATGAGCCGTGGCATCAATCCATTGCCGTTCTCCAGGGTCAGAAAAGACCCGCTGCCCGATGACGCGGCGGTTAAGTCCACCATCAGGCAACAGGATTTTTTCCCCGAAATGATTGCGATAGACCTCATAGAGAGGTTTGCCCGGTGCTAGAAGTTCATGGGCAATCCCGTCGGCATCGATGATGCTGGCACCTTTTTTTTGCAAATAGGCAGAAACAGTGCTCTTGCCAGAGGCTATGCCCCCCGTAAGACCGATGATTTTCATCCCCCGCTCCTCCTTGGGTCATTTTTGACAACGAGGGCAGTAATGGGTTCCCCGCCCTCCTACGGTTATCTTTTCGATCGGCGTACCGCACTTGCGGCAGGGCTGTCCCTTTCGATTGTAGACAAAGAGATGCTCCTGATGACTTCCCTGTCTGCCCTCACCATTTTGATAATCCCGGAAGGTGGTGCCGCCATCGCGGATTCCAGCCTCGATAACCGAATTAATGGTTCCATAAAGGCGCTGACATTCCTCCCTGGTAAGGGTACTCGCACAGCGTTCCGGATGAATCCCCGCCAGGAATAAGGCCTCGTCATCGTAAATATTGCCGATGCCACCGATGTATTTTTGATTCAGCAACAGCGACTTAATGCGGGTCTTTTTCCCCTGGACCAACTGATAGAGGTATTCTGGCGTAAACTCAGTGGACAAGGGCTCAGGGCCCATCTCCGCCAAGCCATGAATGCGCCAGCGCTCCCCAGGAGCTAAGGCATAAACCGCCCCGAGGGTACGGGTATCCCCATAGACCAGCAGACCGCCGCCATCGAGATGAAACAGCAGCCGCGCATAGGCATCCTGTGGCTTGCCATCGGGCTCAAAGACCAACCGTCCCGTCATGCGAAGGTGAAAAATCAATTCATTGCCGTTATCCAGCTCCAT
Source organism: Selenomonas sp. (assembly GCF_024693525.1). The sequence goes on from NZ_JAILKR010000062.1 coordinate 66,657, forward strand.
GATGAGATATTTTCCCCGACGCTTCATCCCTCGTATTCTCCGGCCAATGGCCATTGCCCGATAAGCTTCCGGCTCTGGCCATTTAATCTGACGCGGCAGCAAAAGATCCAGCTTCATGATTGTTTGACCGGTCAAAACTGTATCGAGATAGCGGCGGATGATTTCCACCTCTGGCATCTCTGGCATATCACTTCGCCTCCGCCCAGTTCTTGCCACTGTGAATATCAATCAACAGGGGCACCGAAAGCTTTGCCACCTGCTCCATGGATTCCTTGAGAATTTTGCTGACGGTTTCCCGTTCTTCCTCAGTGGTTTCCAGGACCAATTCATCGTGAACCTGCAGCAGGATTCGGCTCTTGACTCCCGCTTCCTGCAAACGATGATACGCTTCAATCATGGCCAGCTTGATAATATCCGCGGCCGTTCCCTGAATCGGCGTATTCATTGCCATGCGTTCCGCCAGCGACCGCTGCATGAAGTTCCGGCTCTTGATGGCTGGCAGTTCACGGCGGCGGCCGTAAAGGGTCGTAACACAGCCCGTTTCATGAGCAGCAGACACCGTATCATCCATGAATTTGCGGATGCCTGGATAGCGCGTAAAATAACTATCGATATAACTTGCCGCTTCCTTCTTCGGAATGTGCAAATCGCGAGAAAGTCCATAGTCGCTGATGCCGTAGACAATGCCAAAGTTTACAGCCTTAGCCCGGCTGCGAAGCGTCGGAGTGACTTCTGCCAAGGGCACGCCAAATACCTCTGAAGCCGTGCGGGCATGGATATCCTGATTTTGGCAGAAGGCATCGATAAAGCTTTCGTCCCCTGACATATGGGCCAGCAGGCGCAGCTCAATCTGCGAATAATCGGCCGAAAGAAGGTAATCATAACCTTCCCCGGGCTCAAAGAGGGCGCGGATGGTCTTGCCTTCCTCTGTGCGCACCGGAATATTCTGCAAGTTCGGATCCGAACTGGAAAGCCGCCCCGTTGCAGTAACGGTCTGGTTGAAACTCGTGTGAACCCGTCCCGATTCTGGGTGGATAAGCTCCCCAATGGAATCGAGATAGGTGGATTTCAGTTTCGTCCACATCCGATAAGCCAAAATCTGTTCGATAATCGGATGCTGGAACCGCAGGGACTCCAATACCTCTGCATTGGTGGAGTAGCCCGTCTTAGTCTTTTTCGTTGGCGGAAGCTCCAAGCGTTCAAAGAGTATCTCTCCTAGCTGTTTGGGGGAATTGATATTAAACTCCGTCCCCGCCAGCACGTAGATATCCTGCTGAATTTCCTCAATCTTCTTGCCAACTTCAGCGGCTTTCTCCTCAAGGCTTTTCCGGTTTACATAAACACCATTCTGCTCCATGACCGCCAAGACTTCCACCAAGGGCAGCTCGATTTCTTCATAGAGCTTTTTCATGCCCAATTCCTCAAGTTCAGCCGAAAGTTTCGGCTGAAGCTTGGCAATGAGTTTTGCCCTCCAGACAGCCTCCATTACCTCCTCATCAAAGGAATCAGGTACACTCTGCTCAGGGAAATACTGATGGGAAAGATTGGAAAGCTCGTATTTCGACAGTTCGGGATGAATAAGATAATCCGCCAGCTTGATGTCAAAAAACGCCTTGCCCGCCTTGATTCCCCCGTGATAATACCGCTTCAAATCGTAAACCGTCACCGGTTTTTCCGCTTCCATAAACGCCAGCAGCTGCTGCCATGCCGGGGTATCGGCAGCCACCAAGCCCGCATCACCAGCAGGCAAAGTAACCACCACGGCGCTGCCAAGCTGTTCAAAGGGCGCCTGCCCCGTAAAGATACCGCTGACCGCAATGGATTCAGCCTTAGTAAAAGCCGCTACCGCCTGTTTTTCATCCCATATTTCATAGGAAAGGTCGACGGGGGCCGCTTCCTGGATTTCCATGCCGGCAAACAATCCATCATCAGATTCTCCATAGATTTTCGTGAAGTTCTTCCAAACCCCTCGTAACTCATAACGGTCGCAGAATTTCTTCATGGCAATGTGGTCTGGCGTGATGGCATAATCCTCCATCAAAAGCTCCATATCGGGAACTTGCAATTCAATGGTGGCAAGCTCCTTGGACAGGATTGCCTGGTCACGATTTTCTGTCAGGCGCTCCTTTAATTTCTTGCCGGAAATCGCCTCAATGTTGTCCAAGACATTTTCTAAGGTACCGTATTCTAGCAACAGTTTTGTTGCCGTTTTCGGCCCCACGCCAGGAACCCCCGGAATATTGTCGGAAGTATCGCCCATGAGTCCTTTAAGGTCAATCAGCCGAATCGGCTCGAAACCGTATTCCTCCCGGAATACTTCTTCGTCGTAGGCCTTAAGCTCCGATATCCCCTTCTTCGTCAGCATGACGCGAAGATTTTTGCGCACCAGCTGCAGCGCATCCTTATCGCCAGTGACAACCATGACGTCATGACCAGCCGCAGCGGCCTTGGTTGCCAAGGTACCGATGATATCATCTGCCTCATAACGTTCTTTTTCGATAAAAGAAACGCCAAAAGCTGCTGCAAATTCATGCAGCAGCGGGATTTGGGCGAGGAGCTCTTCCGGGGTCTTGTCACGCGTTCCCTTGTATTCAGGATAGCGTTCCGTGCGGAACGTCTTCTTTCCCTTATCAAAGGCAATAACCAAAGAATCCGGTTTCAGTTCTCCCAACAGCTTGGTTAGCATGTTGGAAAAACCAAAAATCGCATTAGTCGGTTCACCCAGGGAATCCGTCAATGGCGGCAGCGCATAAAACGCACGATACATAAGGCTGCTGCCATCCAAAATCACAAAACGCTTGTTCAAGCAGGATTCCTCCTCAAATTGTTCAGTTTATAGGTTACGATAACTTACAAGAAACTATTTTACTTCTTTGTTGCTTCTTTGTAAATCTGTTTCAAAGATTTTTTGCTTTTGTTGCTATCGACAGCCTTGTCATCAGCTTTCGGCTGCTTTTCCTCTACCTGCTGCGGGGTCTCAGTCGTTTTCTCTTCGGTCTTTACTTCCGGAGTTTCCGTCTTCGGTGCTTCCTCCTGTACCGGCGCAGTCAAAACGAACTGCTTAGCATCGTTGATGCTGCCCGTCAGGTTAAAAAGGGTCTTGGTGTCTTCGGCTTTGCAGTAAAGCACATCGCGTTTGTCAACACCTTCGGCACTGCCCAGGGTGCTGATGAGTTTATGCGTTGCTGCATCCCAGCCTAAGTTTACGTTAACGGCATTAGCCAAGTCAATCGCCGGCAGATAAGTCACACCATCTTTGGTGACCGCATTATTCGCCAGCTTTTTGCCATTGACATAGAGCGGATAGACTTTTCCCACATAGGTCGGATTGCCATCGGAAGCGTTGATTTTATTCTGGATATCCTCATCCGATTCAAAGTTGCCAACGCCATAGCCAGCCAGCCATTTATGAACATCGGCTACCGACAATTTCTGCCAGCCATAACCATCCGGGTAAATGTAATAAACCACCGTATCATCCGGAGCCTTTTCCACCACTACGCGGTTATAGGTAATCTCAACTGGCGTGCCTACTTCCACCAGGTCATAAAGTGCCTCTACATCCTTTTCAAACATGCGCATGCAGCCATGGGATGCATAGGTGCCGATAGAAGACGGATTATTGGTACCATGAATGCCGATATTGCCTGTAACCGTCATCCAACGGTAACCCAGCGGACAATCCGGACCCGAGGGAATGGAATAGCCCGTAGCCGGGTCCGTCCAAGTCGGGTTTACTTCTTTTTCGCGAATCTTATAATAGCCCGTCGGAGTCGGCGTGTAGGCTGTTCCCGGAGCAATCGGATACAGGCGAATCTTCGTCGGCCCCTGATAAAGTGCCAAAGAACGGGCAGCCAGGTTGATGCTAATCTTCATCGGCTGCTCTACCTTCTGGGTCTGAGCCGGCTGTGCAGCTGTTTCCTCAACTGGCGCTGCACTGACCATATTAGCCGAAAGTCCAGCTGCCGACCCCGTAATCATCATAGCGCCCAACATACCTGCGCAAACTTTTTCCCACATAATCATAATCTCTTTTCTTTCTAAGATTTACTGTAAAATTAACAGTTACTTTTAATATCCTAACATCTTTGGTCCCTATTTGCAAGTTAAAAGGCCCTTCCGATTTCATTAGGAAAGGCCTTATTCCTTCTTAATTGCACCCATTATTATCTTGCATTAGCCGCCTCGATGATGGCTTCCGCCGCCCGCTCCGGAACCGGTTCATAGCGGGCAAATTCCAGCTCATAGGACCCCCGGCCCTGGGTCAGGGAACGAAGTTCCGTGGCAAACTTATAAAGTTCCGCCTGGGGTATTAGCGCTTGAATTTCGCTCATATCCCGCTCTTTGCTGTCAACACCTAAGACATGGGCGCGTTTGCTGTTAAGCCGTCCCATGACATCTCCAAGATAATACTCAGGAGTAAGCACCTTGATGGTCTCAATGGGTTCTAGCAGAATCGGCGCTGCCTCCATGACGCCTTTTTTGATAGCGATAGCCGCCGCTGTCTTAAAGGCCGCTTCCGAAGAGTCAACAGGGTGATAGGAGCCGTCGTAAAGATTGACCTTTACATCCACCACCGGATAACCGGCCAACACCCCTTGGGCCAAAGTCTCCGCCGTCCCCTTCTCCACTGCGGGAATATACTGTTTTGGCACACTGCCGCCAAAAATCGTCTCGGAAAATTCGTTGCCGGTGCCGGCATCCCGAGGCCCAATTTCCAGCCAAACATCACCGAACTGACCATGACCACCGCTTTGTTTCTTGTGACGCCCTTGCACCTTGACAGTCTTGCGGATAGTCTCCCGATAGGGAATCCGCGGCTCCGCTAAATCCAGCTGCGCCCCAAATTTCCGCTCAAGCTTTTCTGCCAAAATCTCCAAATGTACCTCACCAATCCCACGGACTATGGTCTCACCGGTTTCCTGATTTTTTTCCACCAGCAGCGTGGGATCCTCATCCTGCTGTTTTGCCAAGGCACCAAAAACTTTATCCTCCTCACCCTTCTTATGCGCTGAGGCAGCCATTTCCAGCATGGCTGTCGGATAAAGAATCCCTTCATACTGAATGGCGTCGTTCTTATCGCAAAGGGTGTCCCCAGTCTTTACTTGCTGCAGCTTCGTTGTTACCACGATGTCGCCAGCTGCCGCCACATTCAAATTATGCTGTTGTTTGCCCTGCAGCGTAAACAGCGTACCGATTCGCTCCTCCGTATCCTTATTCGGGTGATTGTAGGAAATATCCCCACGCATTTCACCGGAAAGAATGCGAATATAGCTCTGACGTCCCACAAAGGGATCCACAATTGTCTTAAACACTTGAGCCGAAAAAGCATCTTCTGTATGACGCTCCTTGAGTTCGCCGCTCACGGGGTCCATGCCAATGGAGACCTTGAAATAAGGAGTTGGCATATACTCCACCAAATCGTTCATGAGCTTGCGCATGCCGATGTTCTGTTTTGCCGAACCGCAAAACACGGGAAAAATCTTGCCGGCTTGTATGCCTTCGATCAAAGCTGCCGCCGTTTCTACTTCGCTGATTTCCGTTCCTTCGATATATTTTTCCAGCAATTCATCGTTGAACTCGGAAATCGACTCAATCATCTTCTGACGGGCCTGCTCGACTTCCTCCTTCATATACTCTGGCACATCGTCTTTGACGACTTCCTTATCGTGGGTGACAATCTTCATATGCAGGGAGAGCAAATCCACCACCCCCTGGAAGGCAGCTTCTTTGCCGATTGGCAACTGTACAGGAACGACGCCATCGCCAAAGCGCACGCGAAGCTCTTCGACCACACCGTAAAAGTCAGCATGCTCCCGATCCATCTTATTAATAAAGAAAGCTCGGGGCAATTCGTTTTCCTCAGCATACCACCAGGCATTTTCCGTACCGGACTTGATGCCCGAGGAAGCCGATATCACAATCAAAGCGCTGTCGGCTGCCGCCATAGCGCCTTTAACATCACCGACAAAATCAGGATACCCCGGGGTATCGATGAAGTTCAGTTTGAAGTCACGCCATTCGCATGCGGCCAGTTTCAAATTAACCGTCATGCCGCGTTTGGTTTCTTCCGGCTCATAATCCAGCGCACTGGTGCCATCCTCGACATTGCCAAGGCGCTTAACGGCTTCTGCATCAAACAGGCAGGCATCTAATAAACTGGTCTTCCCCGTTTTTCCATGACCTACCACAGCAATGTTCCGGATATTGGCACTTTTATAGTTCTTCATCGATATTCCCTCCCATTATTTTGATATTATCAGTATTCTCCGACTTTTCTTCATTTTCCTGCTAAAATTTTCAGATTATGCAAAAAAAGGAGTCATCTCCTACGAGATGACTCCTCTTTATGCTTGTTCTTCAAAACGCATCAGCAAAAAGCAATAATCCGAGATACGGTTTAAATAGCGACGGTCGGATTCCGCAATGGCCGTTTCCTGGGCCAAGCGGCAGGCAGCGCGTTCTGCACGGCGGGCAATGGTGCGCGCCATGTCCAACATAGCCCCAGCTTTGGTATCCCCGGGAATCAAAAAGCACTTCAACGGCGGCAGCTTTTCTTCTAGTTCCGCAATGGCTCCTTCAATTTCCGTCACCGTCTCAGCCGTGATATACGGCGCTTTGTTAAGGCTGGCAAAATCAGCCATCAAAAGGGAAAGCTGCTTTTGCAACGCTAAGATACGGTCTTTCACCTCAGCCTTGGTGGCAAAAGCCCTGGCCATCGAAAGGGCCGAACCGGCTTCGTCAATCGTGCCGTAAACCTCTACCCGCAGGCAGCTTTTTTCCACCCGTTCACCGGTATAGAGGCTTGTTGTCCCCTTATCCCCTGTCTTGGTCGTAACGCTCATGGTATCGCGCTCCTTAGGAAATACTTCGAATTACTCCATTGCCTCATACTGACCGTCTAAAATCTCGGTCTCATTAAAGAAAATATGAATTTCCCGGTTCGCACTCTCCACCGAATCGGAAGCATGAACCGCATTGCGTCGGCCATTAGCCGCAAACTGTTTGCGGATGGTCCCTTCCTCTGCCTCAGCAGGGTTCGTCTTGCCGTTGAGCTTTCTTACCTTCGCAATGACATCTTCACCCTCTAAAACCATGGCAATAATCGGTGCCGAAGTCATAAAGCCTACCAAATCGTTATAATAGGGACGGCCGATGTGCTCCTCATAGTGAATCGAAGCCAGCCGCTCATCCATTTTCAGAAGTTTCATGGCTACAATACGGAAGCCCTCAGCCTCGTAGCGCTTGATGATATCCCCGCTGTAGTGTTTAGTAAAGGCATCTGGTTTAATGAGTACGAGTGTTTTTTCCATTACTATAAAGTCCCCTTGTATCTTATTAAAATTACTCAAAGCAATTCTGCTTTGTAATTTTCTGCTACCAGCTGATAGTTCATGGCCGATTCATGAAGAGCCTGCAATTCATCCTCACGCAAGGAACGAATGATTTGAGCCGGATTGCCATAAACCAGTGAATTGGACGGAATTTTTTTATGCTGAGTCAAAATTGTCCCAGCTCCAATGATTACATTATCGCCAATCTCCGTATATCCTAGGATTATGGACCCCATGCCAATCAGGCAATTGTTTCCAATTTTCCTGGCATGGATGATGGCGTTGTGCCCAATGATAACTTCATCGCCGATTTCCGTCGGTACGTCGGCCATAACGTGAATCGTCGCATTATCCTGAATGTCCGTATTCCGGCCAATCTTGATTGGTTGGAAGTCTCCACGAACCACGGTACTGAACCACAAGCTGGAACCCTCACCGATTTCAACATCACCGATTACGGCAGCCGTTGGTGCAATAAAGACGCTCGGATCGATTTTTGGGGCAACGGATTTATACGGAATAATGGTACTCATGAGAAATCCCCTCCTCAAGATTCAGACATCAACTATTTTGTGAACCAATTCTGATATCTTTGTCCTTAATTATAGCCTTTTTTTGACAATTCCGCAACAACTAATCGACAGAATCCGAACGAACCACGATACTTCGATAAATCTTTAGCTGCTCAGCGCGAATCCATTCCCCAATTTTCTTGCCAGTATAATTCGCCGGACAATCTCGGCCACTGACCTGCTTCATCTTTTCCACATAGGCCTCTCCCCGTTGCAGATAATCCGGTAAACTTTGATGGTCCGCCATAATCACCGCCCGAAATTCCGGCCAGGACAAATTTGACCGGTCAACCTTCAGCAACAAATCCACAATCTTCGCCTCTTTGCGAATTAGGGGTGCCCGCATGTGTTCGGCAATGACGAAGGCTCCGGCTTGCAACCAATCCTTTGGCAGCGTCATGCGCTTATTCCAGTCCGTTATCACCGCCAGGCCCCGTTCCTCGTGACCATAATGATGGGGCTCCATTTCCTTCGGTGTCATGCCTTTTCCCAAATCATGAACCAAACCGGCAAACCGCGCCAGCACCGAATCGGTTTGCTCCGCCACTTTATCTACTACCAACATCGTATGCTCAAAGGCATCCCCCTCGGGATGAAAAGCCGTCGGCTGTGTTTTGCCAATCAGTGCAAAAAGCTCGGGAAAGGTAATCGCCAGCAGTCCGGCGCGATTTAAGCAGCGAAAAAAATGGGAGGGTTTCGGCGACAGCAAAGCCCGGCGCAATTCTCCTAGCAACCGCTCAGCTGGTTCTGCGGCCAGTTCTTCCCGGCAGGCTGCCATCAAGGAATAGGTCTCATCATCGATCGTATAGCCAAACTCTGCCGCCTGCCGAGCGGCGCGAAGTGCCCGGACCGGGTCTTCACAAAAATGCTTGGATATGGCCCGGATTATCCCCCGACGAATATCCTCTGCTCCCCCATATAAGTCATGAATCTTCTTCTCGGGCAGTTCCATTGCCAGACTGTTAATGGTGGTATCCCGCCGGTACAAATCCTCTTCCAAAGTCACCGAAGAATCGTATTCCACGGAAAAGCCGCAGTATCCGCTGCCAATTTTTCGTTCTTTGCGGGCAAAAGCCACTTCCGATTTCTTGCCATCTATCGCCACCAAATAAACAGGAAAGGATTTACCGACTTTTTCCGCCATGGGAAAGAGTGCCGCAAATCGTTGCTCCTCAATTCCCACTACCAGGTAATCTTTATCGTGGGCCTTCACGCCGCGAAGCTGGTCGCGCACCCAGCCCCCAACAATAAAGACACGAGCCCCACTGTTTTTCAATGCCGCCACAAAATCTGCTTCTCTCATACCACCATACCTCCTCATTCCTGTATTGTAACAGAAAGAGCGGCAAGAAAAAATAGCCGACTTCATCCTGCCATAGAAAAAACCCGCCAGCTCCCTTGGGAACCAGCAGGCTTTGTATCGAAACCTCATTCTTTATTTTCATTGAGGATATGGGCACCTCGATTGTCCAAATCCATAATCAGGATTCGCGACTCTACGCCGTGCTGCTTGAAAGCCAATTTCATGGCCTCCCCCACCGCCTCTTCACACTGGCGTTTCTCCAGCGTATAAGCGATAAGGCAGGGACCGGCACCGCTCAGATTAGCCCCCAGAGCACCAGCCTTACGGGCAGCCTGAAACACGTCATACATGCCGGGAATAAGCTCAGCGCGATAAGGCTGATGAAGGGCATCTTCAAACACATTGCGCAGGAATTTGTCATTTCCCTTGCAAAGGGCAGCCACCAGCATGGCAGCCCGGCCAATGTTGTTGACCGCATCCTTCATAGGAACCTTTTCGGGCAGAACGGCCCGGGCCTTCCGGGTGGAAAGCGGAAAATCCGGAACCGCCACCACCAGCTTCATGCGAAACTTCGGCATAAAAGTAAAGCATTCCACATTGCCCCGGGTCACCGTGCTAATCGTAAAACCACCGAAAATCGCCGGCGCCACATTATCGGGATGGCCCTCGATATCCGTGGCAAACTGCAACAGCTCGCGGCGATTAAATCGATTGCCAATCAACACATTGGCTGCCTTGAGGCCAGCTACAATGGCCGTGGCACTGCTGCCCAGTCCACGGGAAAGGGGGACATGATTTTCCATGCGAATGACGGCACCGGGATATTCCTTATCCAGTTTTGCCTTGCGCAGCAGATACTGCACTGACCGCCAAACGATGTTGCGATTATCGCAGGGAATGTTTTGCGCCCCTTCCCCCTCGATGGTAATCGTAAGATTTGGCTCCTTCAACAGCGAAAGTTCCAAATCGTTATAGACGGTACAAGCAAGACCGATAGCGTCAAATCCAGGTCCACAGTTGGCACTGGTTCCTGGCACCCGAATACGGACCGAACGGTTTGTCATAAGATTACCCCCGTTCTTTCTCAACACGGATTACATTGCGGATCTCATCCACTACCGACAACTGTTTCAAAGCATCCAACGCCTTCTGAATGCTCGCATGGCGGACAATATGCGTGACCGCAACAATCTCGGCATGATCCACCACGCTGCGTTTCGTCTGAATAACGGATTTCAAACTTACCTCAGCATCACCAAAGGCCGTAGCAATTTGCCCGAGAACGCCGGGTTTATCATCCACCAACAAACGGACATAATACGAAGACTCCGTCTCTTCAATCGGGCACATGGACTTCTGCTCGTAGCAAGTGCAGCCAATCCGGCCAAAAGAATTGTTGACAATATCCCTTGACACGTCAATAATATCCGACACTACCGCAGAAGCCGTCGGCAAAGAGCCTGCCCCCTGACCATAGAACATGGCCTCGCCAATCGCATTACCACGGACAAAAATTGCATTGAATACGCCATTTACAGCTGCCAACGGATGCTCTTTCGGCAAAAATACGGGATGAACGCGTACATCGACACCATGCTCCGGCGAATCCTTGCCAACTGCCAAGAGTTTTACCACATAACCGAGACTCTTCGCATAATCGATATCATCGGGGGTTATCTTCGTGATCCCCTCAACCGAAACATCCTTGAGCTCCACTCGCGTGTTAAAAGCCAATGACGAAAGGATTGCCGCCTTACGGGCTGCATCAAGACCATCAACATCCGCTGACGGATTGGCTTCTGCATAGCCTTTTTCCTGTGCTTCCTTAAGCACTGCATCATAGTCACAGCCTTCGTCTGTCATCTTGGTGAGCATATAGTTCGTCGTACCATTGACAATGCCCATGATTTCCGTGATTTTATTGGCCGTCAAGCATTGCTTTAGCGGCGTAATGATAGGGATACCACCACCGACACTGGCTTCGAACATGAAATCGACGCCATGTCTTTCTGCAGCCTCAAACATGTCCTTGCCAAACTGAGCCACCACATCCTTATTAGCCGTTACGACGCTTTTGCCATGCTCCATTGCCTGAAGCATATACTCTCTGGCTGGATGCAGCCCGCCCATGAGTTCTACGACAACATCAATTTCGTCATCGTTTAAGATATCCTCGTATTTATCCGTCAACGAATATCCCTCAAGCTGCGGACGCTTTTTGCTTAAGTCCCGGACCAAAATGGTTTTCAGCATAATAGGTGCGCCGACGCGCTCGGTAATTTGCTCCCGATTCATCTTAAGTACCTGAACCACGCCGGAACCTACTGTACCGGACCCCAACAAACCTACACGAATCACTTTCTCCATATCGACGCACCTCCTTCCACTGTTTAAGCCTGACCGAGAACTTCCAAACGCTTCACACCATCCACCATGCGAAGCTTGTCGAGAAGCGCTTCCAGGTCGACGCTGAGATTTGCCGTCTCAATCGAAACCGTCGCATTGGCAACCCCCTGCAAAGGAATGCCCTGATTGATGGTCATGATGCTGCCAGAATCCGAAGAAATCGTATTGAGCACGCTGGAAAGAACCCCCTTCTTATGCTCAAGCAGGAAGGTAAGCGTAACAATCTTATTCTGGCTTGCCTCATAGAACGGGAATACATAATCTTTATATTTATAGTAAGCACTGCGGGAAAGCTCCATCTTTTCAACCGCTTCGTTGATGGTGCGAGCATCGCCACGCTTCAGCATTTCTTTGACTTTGATTGTCTTTTTGATTGCTTCCGGGAGAATCTCTTCACGAACGAGGAAGAACCCACTCTTCTGATTATTCATATATAGCGCCTCCAATGGATAATTTTCTACTGACAAAAGATAGTATACCACAAGTAGTGGACGAATAGCAACTTAATTTTTACAAATGTCCACTTCACCTGTAATATCCATTATTATTTTGCCTATTTTGTAACATTAATTGTCAACGATGTCCTGCCTTGATTTTACTTTCGGTTCCGCTGAGCAAACGTCCGATATTGGCATGATGGCGAATGATGATGAAGGCGGCCGCCAAAATGCCAAAGCCGATATACTCAACCGGGTAGCCAAATTGCCAGGCCAAAACCGGCACAAAAGCAGCGGCAATGATGGACCCTAAGGACACATAACCGCTGAGCTTAACTACGCCAAGCCAAACCAAAAATACCAGCAGCGCCGGAACCGGCATCATCATAACAATGACCCCCAGCCCTGTGGCCACCCCCTTCCCGCCTTTGAATTTCAGGAAAAGGGAACAGGAATGGCCAATGATAGCAAAGACGCCAGCCAATACACAGGCCAGAGCTGTATCGCCCAGCTTCATACCGATGTACACGCTGATGGCTCCCTTGAGGAAGTCCAGCAGGAAAATCAAAAAGCCCGGCCCCTTGCCTAGCGTTCGCCAGGCATTGGTCGCACCGATATTGTGACTGCCATGCTCCCGCAGGTCAACATGCCAAAGCAGCTTGCCAAAGACAAGCCCATTGGGAATCGAACCTAGGACATAGGCTAGAAAACAAGCTAATGCCATGTTCATCAATACTCATCCTCCTCATCCCGGGCGCGCACAATCAAGCGGATTGGCGTACCTTCGAAGCCGTACATCTCCCGCAGGCGGTTCTCGATGAAACGCAGATAGGAGAAATGCATGAGTTCTGGGTCGTTAACAAAAATGATGAACTTCGGTGGTTTGACATCTGCCTGGGTCATGAACAAAATCTTCAAACGGCGACCGCGATGCATCGGCGGCGGATTGATGGATACCGCATCACGGATGAGCTCATTTAACACACTGGTCTTGATGCGCATGGACTGCTGCTCAGCAACGTATTTGACCAAATCCGTAACGCGGCCTACACGCTGACCGGTCAAAGCTGAAGCGTAAAGAACCGGTGCGTACTGCAAAAAGCCGATTTCATCACGCAAGTCCTCGGTAAAGCGAAGGGTTGACTTGTCATCCTTATCCGGATAGATATCCCATTTGTTGACCACAATGATGACGCCACGGCCAGACTCATGGGCATAGCCAGCAATTTTCTTGTCCTGCTCCGTAATGCCTTCCGAGGCATCAATCATCATCAAGACTACATCGGCGCGGTCAATGGCTCGCAGGGAACGCATAACACTGTAGCGCTCCACCGGCTCATCAATCTTACCACGGCGGCGCATGCCAGCCGTATCAATCAACATGAATTTCATGCCGTCTTTGACAAAGTGGGTGTCAATGGCATCACGGGTGGTGCCCGCCATATCGCTGACAATAACGCGTTCCTCCCCTAAGAGCTGATTGACAATAGAGGATTTCCCCACATTCGGCCGGCCAATTACGGCAATGCTAATTTCGTCCTCATCCTTGTCCTCGGCTTCGTGCTCCGGGAAAGCCGCTACCATAGCATCAAGCAGGTCACCTAAGTTCATAGCATTGGATGCCGACAGCGCAATGGGGTCGCCAAGACCGAGATTGTAAAACTCATACGAGTTCATAACCAGCTGGGGGCTGTCAATCTTATTGACACCGAGAATAACCGGTTTCTTCGTGCTGCGCAGCATCTTGGCCACTTCTTCATCGGCGGTGGTAAGCCCCGCCCGGCCATCCACCAGGAACAAAATCACATCAGCTTCCTCCATGGCCAGCTGTGCCTGGCTCCGCATGGACTTTAAGATATGATTGCTTTCATCAAATTCGATGCCGCCGGTATCAATCATTGTGAATTCATGATTCAGCCATTCGGCATCCAGATAGATGCGGTCACGGGTAACTCCCGGCATGTCATCCACAATCGAAACGCGTTTTTTGCCAATCTGATTGAACAGCGTAGATTTTCCCACATTCGGGCGGCCGACGATAGCCACGATTGGTTTACTCATGATATTACCTTCTTTCTATATAAATTCTTATCAATATTGGATATTTTTCGTATAACCGGCATTGCTCTGCCAGGTGTAGGCAGTCTCGCCATTGCGATTCTTATGATATGTGTTCCAGCCAGTTAAAGCCCGACGGAAATCCTTGCCCCCCTGCACCGGCTCAATGCGAGCCTCGGGATAATGGACTTGAAATTCTTCCAGCGTCACATCATCTAAGAAAATGTCTTCCCCGGAGCGCAGTGCCGACTCCGGAATAAGGATACCGGTACGCTTGCCCGGCAGTTCATCCAAGGTCTTCATGATATCCTTGGCCGTCAGCAGCCCCGATACATTGACGGTGTGACCGAAATGGTCATTTTTCACCGGCACAATGCGGATGTGAAGGTTCTGCTTCTGCACCGAATCCGCTAGCTGCTTCAGAATTGGAGCCACAGAAGTTCCCGTCACCACATCCAGGTATACAGGCTCTTCATAGGAATCGTGGGAAGCCTCCGCTTTCTCCCAGTCGTTCAAGAAGCTTCGCGTGAGGCCAATACCGTTATCCAGCTGAGGAAAGCCATCATAAAAATCCGTTGGGGGAACTTCCCTGCCTGCCAGCAGGTAGAACTCATCTCCCAAATAGATAAAGGTCCGGCCCTCTTCCTGACGAATCTTAGCCTGCCATTTTTCCACCTCGTCGATAACCCGTGCAGCCCCTTCGGCATCAAACTGCTGCAACGGAAATGGGTCATCCCGGTATTTGGTAAGTCCCACGGGAACAATGGCCATGGACAGAGCATGAGGACGGCGGGCCACAATGTCGCGAATCGTGCGCTCAAGCTCCGGCCCATCGTTGAGCCCCGCGCATAAGACCACCTGGGTGTGGTAATCACAACCTGCCTTTTCCAAATTGTCCAACTGCTCGGCAATTTTTGCCGCGCCTTTGCAGCGAAGCATTTGGGCCCGAAGCTCCGGATTCATGCACTGAACCGAAACATAAAGCGGCGACAAATGATACTGCTCAATCCGTTTGAAATCCCTAGGCCCCATATTGGTCATCGTCACGAAATTGCCATAAAGGAAGGATAGACGATAATCGTCATCCTTTATGGACAGACTGCTCCGCATATGAGGGGCAATCATATCCACAAAGCAAAAATAACAATGATTTGCGCAATTGCGGATACCATCAAATACAGCCGATTCGAACTCAACACCCAATTCTTCATCAAAATCCTTGTCAAAGGAAATCATTTCCTGCTGGCCATCGGCATGCTCGATAAGCATGTCGATTTCCTCATCGGCCATGGCAAAACTCAAATCAATGATATCCTTCAATTCCTGGTCATTGATCGCTATGATTTTGTCTCCTGGCACCAGTTCTAGTTCTTCAGCCAGGCTGCCCGGATACACCCGCAGGATTACACCGGCATGTTGCTTGCTCATTTCTCTTTCTCTTTCTTTCGATTCAGTTCGTTACATCTTTTCTTCCATCAAAAACAAAGGAGTGATGCTTGTATCATCACTCCTCTGAGTCATTATCCAGTTGATTTATTATCAGCTATTAGTCTTTAGCTTTCGTGATGGACAGGGAAATGCGTTTGCGTTTCATGTCGATGCGAAGAACTTTAACTTTAACTTCATCGCCAACATGAACAGCTTCATCAGCGCGCTCAATGCGTTTCTCAGCGAGCTCGCCCATCGGAATCAGGCCATCGAAGCCCGGCTCGATTTCCATGAATGCACCGAAGTCCGTCAGTTTGATGACTTTACCTTCGATGATGTCGCCCTCGGCGTATTTCTCAGCATTGTCGAGCCACGGATCACGCATCGTGTCTTTAACGGACAAGGAGATGCGTTTTGCTTCCGTATCAACAGATTTAACATAAACGTCAAGCTCCTGGCCAACTTCGAGAACATCCGACGGATGTTTTACACGGTGCCAAGCGAGGTCGGAAATATGAGCCAGACCATCTACGCCACCGATATCGATGAAGGCACCATAGTCAACGATGCGTTTAACCGTACCGCGAACCGTCGTACCAGCCTCGAGGGTGGAGAAGATTTCGCCCTCTTTCTCAGCGCGCTCAACTTCGAGAAGTGCACGGCGGGAAAGAACCAGACGCTGTTTGTGAACGTCAATCTCAATGATTTCGCACTCAACCGTCTGACCAACATAGACAGACAGATCTTTTACGAAATGAAGCTCCATCTGGGAAGCGGGGATGAAGCCGCGGAGGCCGTTGACAGAAGCCACAAGGCCACCTTTAACAACCTGGTTGACCTGAGCCTGAACATGCTCGCCACGCTCTTTGATTGCTTCCATGTCTTTCCAAGCAACCATACGGTCAGCTTTTACCTTGGAGAGCATACCGCCGTTGTCACCGCCGAGGGAAACAACATAAACGTCAATTTTGTCACCAACCTTAACAACATCAGCTGCGGACTCTGGAGCCGGGTAAGCGAGTTCTCTCTTCGGAATAGCAATTTCCTGTTTGTAGCCGATATCAACATAGGCCTCATCGCGGGAAACCTGGATGACGGTACCTTCAACAACCGTACGCTCCTGGATATCCGGCATCGAGTTCTCTGCCTCTGCTAATAATTCTTCCATGTTCATCTGTTCTGACACTTTTTATATACCTCCTTGATAATCCAGTCAGGCGTCGAAGCGCCCGCTGTAATACCAATTTTTTCAATTTTATCAAACCACTCGTTCTGCAGCTCTGCTGCTGTTTCGATATGGTAAGTAACACATTTTGTTGCACATAACTGTGCAAGACGTGATGTATTGGCACTGTTCTTGCCGCCAATAACCAGCATTCTATCAACCTTCGCAGCTAGTTCCATAGCTGCTGCTTGCCGCTGATCTGTCGCCGTACATATCGTTCGCAGGATTTTTACTTCCCGAGACTTTTCCAGCAGGTGCGTGACAATTTCCCGGAACTTCTCACCCGAAAAAGTTGTCTGGCACACGATGCCAAGCTTAGCACAATTCGGCAGCGCATCGGCTTCCTCAACAGTCTCGATGATTTTTGCCTCAGCGTTGGACCATTCAAAGATACTGCGTACCTCCGGATGCTCCTTCTCCCCGATGATGACCACACGGTAACCCTCATCCACCAGAGATTTGGCAGAAAGCTGCGCTTTCTTGACATGGGGACAGGTTGCATCGACTACCGTCAGCCCACGATTCTCGGCATCAGCGTAAACCTGAGGCCCAACTCCATGGGAACGGATGATGACTGTACCCTTTTCCATCTCATCCAAACTGCTTACCGAGCCCACGCCTTCATCGCTGAGGCGTTCCACCATTTGCGGATTATGGATGATTGGACCTAATGTACAAGCGGTGCCGTCAGCGGAAGCATTTTCTCTGGCAATCGTTATTGCGCGTTTGACGCCATAACAGAAACCAAGATAATCTGCTAAAATGACTTCCATACATCAACCACCAATTATTAGTCATGCGAATTCGGTATATTTTATATTCTTTTTCGCAATCTAACATCTAGTTTAGCATAGATTATCATGACAAGCAAATTATTTTTCGCAAATTCAGCGATTTTTTTCTTTCATTTCCGCAATCTTATCCATAATCGACTGAGAAAAGGCTTCGAGCTGCTCCTTGTCCTTATGGTCCCCTGTAAACTTCATGGGTTCGCCATAAATGACTTTGAGTTTCGGGAAATAGCCGCCGTTGGCAAAAATACGGTCCGTGCCGATAATAGCCGCCGGCACCACCGGTGCCCCGGTCATGGATGCGATCAGCCCAACGCCGGCCTCAGCTTTGCGCATCTTTCCTGTGCGACTGCGGGTTCCCTCCGGAAAAAGGCCCAGGCAACGGCCCTGCTTAAGGACCTGCATGGCCACCTTGATTGCCCCGCGATCAGCAGCCCCTCGCTTGACGGGAAAAGCATGACAGGCGGTAATTGCCCGGCCAAAAATCGGATTTTTAAAGAGCTCAATCTTAGCCATATAACTTACTGGCCGGGAAAGGAAGGTTGCCACAAAGGGCGGGTCCCAATTGCTCATGTGGTTAGCCGCTAAAATGACTGCCCCTTCCTTCGGCATGTTCTCCCGGCCGATAATCTCAGCCCGAAAGAAAATTTTAAATAGGAGGCCAAAAATAATCTGAAGCAATCCGTAAAGCATCGAATCACCTCACTGACACATGGACAGGATACGGGAAACCACTTCGTCAATGGAAAGACCCGTCGTATCGAGAAGCGTTGCATCTTCAGCCTGTACCAGCGGCGAAATTTCACGCTCGCTGTCGGCCTTATCCCGGGCAGCAATATCCTGCTGAAGTTTTTCCAAGGTGATGTCGTAGCCCTTTTCCTTCATTTCCTTCCACCGGCGCATAGCCCGCTCCTCAATGGAAGCCGTCAGGAAAATTTTCACATCTGCATTGGGCAGCACGTTGGTGGCAATATCGCGGCCATCCATGAGAACGGAACCGCGCTCTGCCATCTTGCGCTGGAGGTCAACCATCTTAACCCGTACCGGCCCCAGTGCTGCCACCTGGGAAACAATGCCACTGACTTCCGGCGTGCGGATAGCCGCACTGACATCCGTGCCATCAACGGTAACCTTCGTCTTGCCATCAGCATACTGGAGATTCACATCGATGTCCTTGACCACCTCAAGAATCAATTCGTCGGTAATCTCTTTGCCCTGCTGCAGCGTTTTCCAGGCAACGGCACGGTACATAGCGCCCGTATCGATATAGGTGTAGCCGAGTTTCTTGGCCGCCAGCTGAGCAACGGTACTCTTGCCGGCACCTGCCGGTCCATCAATGGCAACAACTAATTTCTTCAAAATCTTTTCCTCCTAAATGGGTAATTTATTGGTTAGCGTAAGCTGTCCAAGGTCTGATAAAACGTGGGATAGGAAATGTTGACGCATTCCGGATTTTCAATGGTGACACCATCACCAGCCGCGCCAAGGATTGCTAGCGACATGGCAATGCGGTGGTCATCGTAAGAGAAAGCCTGCGCCTTTTGTATCGGCCGTCCCCCATGAATGACCAGGCCATCTTCCGTACCTTCTACAGCGCCCGGGGCCAATTTGTTGAACTGGTCGGTAATGGCTTGCAAACGGTCCGTTTCCTTGACGCGTAGTTCACCGGCACCAGTGATGACCGTATCGCCTTCGGCAAAGAGAGCCGCTACGGCAATAACCGGAATCTCATCGATAAGCCGCGGCATGATGTCCGCACCAAACTCCGTGCCATACAGCTTGCGATAGCGAACGCGAATATCTGCCGCTGCTTCGCCACCGCTGGTACGATCATTGATTAGCTCAATATCTGCCCCCATATCCTTGAGTACATCGAGAATACCCGTGCGAGTCTCATTGACCCCTACATTGCGAAGCAGCAAATCACTGCCCGGAACAACGCAGCCTGCCACCAGCCAGTACGCGGCCGAACTGATATCACCAGGGACTTCGATTTCCTTCGGTGCCTTAAATTCTGCTACCGGATGAATGGTCACCGCCGTGCCATTTTTCTCCGTATGCACCCCAAAGGCTTCCAGCATGCGTTCCGTGTGATCACGGGAAGTGAAGGGCTCTACCACCGTGGTATCGCCTTCGGCATACATGCCAGCCAAAAGGATTGCCGATTTGACCTGAGCACTGGCCACCGGGCTGTTATAGGTCATGCCCTTTAACTTTTTCTCTTGCGGAACGATGGTAATGGGCAGCTTCTGATTTTCCTGACGGCCGTAGATTTTTGCCCCCATCTGAGACAACGGCGCAATGACGCGGCCCATGGGGCGCTTATGCAGCGAAGCATCGCCGGTGAAAGTCGTAAGGAATGGCTGGGGTGCCAAAATCCCCATCATCAGTCGAAGGGTTGTACCGGAATTTCCCGCATCGATAATCGTCTGGGGCTCCTTCAGTCCACGAAGGCCATTGCCCGTAACGATGAGTTCTGTGTCGCTTTTAAATTCCACCTTAGCCCCCAAAGCTTCCATGCAAGCTGCCGTGGACATGCAGTCCTGGGCATGCAGGAAATTCGTGATGTGGACCGGCGTACTGCCCAGGGCCGAAAACATGACACTACGATGCGAAATCGACTTATCCCCTGGGATTTGTACTTCCCCCTTCAGGCCGGCTGCTGCTTTTGCTATCGTTTTGGTATCCATAAAGCCACTCCTATCTTGTCCTTATTCAATCATTCCAGACACTCCAGTTGCCGGCAGCCGCCCCCATGGAAAATGCTGCCTGGAGATTGTAACCGCCAGTATAGCCATCCACATCGACGACTTCCCCAGCAAAATACAAGCCTGGGACGAGTTTTGATTCCATTGTCTTCGGATTGATTTCCTTCACCGAAACGCCCCCTACGGTGACAATTGCCTCAGCCAGGGGACGGGTATCCGTAATAACCAGCGTCAAATCCTGAAGCGTCTCCACCAAACGATGGCGTTCTTCCACCGTAATTTGATGAACCGGCTTGTCCGGTGCCAAAAAAGCACTGTCGAGAACCGGCCCGATGAGTTTATGAGGCAACAAATCCACCAAGGCATTGGCCAGCTGCTTGCGCTGGTATTTCTCAAAATCGCGCTGGATACGAGCGTCCAGTTTTTCTTCGCTGAGTGCCGGCTTCAAATTGATGGATAGTTCCACAAAAGAATCCCCTTCCGCCAGATATTCCGAAGCCGTCCGACTCATGGACAAAATAATGGGCCCAGTCACACCGTAATGGGTAAACATCATCTCACCAAACATCTCCGCGACCTTTTCGCCATCCACCCGCAGGGTACCGCGAACATTGCGCAGGGAAAGCCCCTGAACCTCCCTAACCCAATCATCTTCGGCCACCAGCGGTACCAGCGATGGACGAACAGGCGCAATAGTATGTCCTAAGGCCTCAGCCATGGCATAGCCGTCCCCAGTCGAACCTGTCCCCGGATAGGAGGCACCACCAACGCAGAGTATCACCGCTTCAGCCTTGTAGATAGCACCGGTCTTGGTGCGGACGCCAGCTATTTTTCCATCCTGGGTCAGGATATCTTTTACTGCAGTGTCCGTCTCAATGGTCACCCCTAATTCGTGAAGGCGTTCCACCATGGCATCTACCACATCCTGAGCCTTATCGCTGACGGGGAAAACACGGTTGCCACGTTCCACTTTGGTGGGCACGCCCTGCCCCTCGAAGAAGTAGATGACATCCTGATTGTCAAAGGCGCGCATCGAGCTGTTGAGGAACCGTCCATTTCCATGGATATTGCGGATAATTTCGGGCACATCGGCTGCATTGGTGATGTTGCAGCGCCCCTTGCCCGTAATCATCATTTTACGACCGGGCTTTTTCATTTTCTCAAGGATTACCACTTCCGCACCGTTTTCGGCCGCCTTGATGGCGGCCATCATTCCGGCGGGCCCGGCACCTACTACCACGATTTGTTTCATTCTTTCAATCCTGCCAATCTATACAATGCAGAAAGCTCTTTTGCCGTAAGCTCCCGATGTTTTCCACGGCCAACTCCCTCTAAAGTAAGCCCGGCAAACTTTATGCGTTTCAAGGCCTTCACATCGGAACCAATGGCCGCAAACATTCGGCGCACCTGCCGGTTGCGGCCTTCGTGGATGGAGATTTCCACCCGGCTCTGCCCTCCCCCCTGTTCTAACAGGCGAATCCTGGCGGGCGCCGTCATGCCATCCTCCAACCGGATTCCCTGGCGCAGACGGTCCAACTTTAGCTCATCCGGTTCCCCAGCAATGCGGGCCACATAGGTCTTCTCCACCTCGTATTTGGGATGAAGCAGCCCATTCATCAAGGCACCGTCATTGGTAAGGATAAGCAGGCCCTCGGTATTGTTATCCAACCTTCCCACTGGATAAATGCGCTCTTTGACCTCCGGCAGCAAGTCTAATACCGTCGAGCGGCCCCGCTCATCCTTAGCGGTAGAAATATAGCCCTTGGGCTTATTGAGCAGAAAATAGACATGGCGCTGCCGCGAGGCGATTTTTTTGCCATCCACACGGATATCTGCCTGGGCAAGGTCAACCTTTACGCCAAGTTCCGTTACGACCTTGCCATTTACCTTAACCCTGCCCTCTTGTATCATTTTTTCCGCCGCCCGCCGGGAAGCTATCCCAGCCTGACTGATAACCTTCTGCAAGCGTTCCTGCATCAGAACAATCCTTTCATCAACTTCGTAATCCAGCCCGTGAAATCCGACCAAAAGGTGTGATAGGCCACATCCTGAGATGCCAACAAGTCCACCCGATCCACGACAATGCCGTCCGCATAACAGATGGCCTTGCCGACAACATCGCCCTTTTTGATGGGGGCACTAATTTCATCCGGCACTTCGATTTTCTTTTCGAGCTTGGGATTTTCATCCTGTAATATCCCAATTACCGAATCCCGAGCAGCCACCAGGGTCATTTCATCAATGCGGGCGTCGGCCACCTTTGTCTTGACCACCTCTTCCCCTGCTTTGCAGAAGGAGCTGGGCCGGGTATGGGCAAAGCCGTAATCCAGCATGGCATAGGCATCCGTCCACATCACTGGGTCATCGAGGACAACGGCAATCAATTGAACGCCATCCCGTTTTGCCGCCGAGACCACACAGCGTCCAGCCCGCTCGGTATAGCCGGTCTTTACACCATTGCCACCCCGATACTGCCAAAGCAGTTTATTCTCACTGGTAATATGCTTAGACGGGTCGCGGAGCCAATTATAATCCGCATCCTGAACGCTTACAATGGACTCAAATTCTGGCAGGGAATAGCCATAAGCCGTAATCCGTGCCAAGTCGTGGGCCGTAGTATAGTGATTGTCATCCGGCAAACCATGGGCATTGACAAAATTTGTCCCCACTGCACCAATTTCCCGGGCTTTATCCGTCATCATCTTGGCAAAAGCCGGCACAGAACCGGCAATATGCTCAGCCACCGCCACCGTTGCATCATTTCCCGACTGCATCATCATGCCTGTCAGAAGTTCCCGTAGGGGCATCTTATCGCCTTTTTCCAAATATAACGACGACCCCTCCAGCCCTACAGCATTGGCCCCAACCGTTACCATATCGTCAAGATTTCCCTTTTCCAGCGCAATAATCAGCGTCATGATTTTGGTGGTGCTGGCCGGAAAACGGCGCTCGTCTTTGTTGCGGGCATAAAGGATATTTCCCGTCTTCGCCTCAATGAGGATGGCTGAGCGCGCCATAAGGTTCGGCATCGCATCGTTGGGTGACACCTGGATTCCCAAATCCTTCGCAGTGGGCTTCACCACTTTGGCCGCTGGATGCATCACCGGATTGGCCGGCTGGGCAATTGCCAGCTGCATCGGCGTTCCGAGAAATACTCCTGCGCCTACCAAACAAACTGCAACTCTCCTCTGAATTGCCTTATTCAAAAAAATACACTCCATTCCCTAGGGGACTCTCCTCCCCTATGATACATACATCTTATTGTAACATTTGCCTTTTCCCTTGGCAAATCAAAGGTCTTAGCGCTTTTTGACCGCTTTATCTCCCAAAAGTTTCCTAAGCTCAACCAACACTTCTTCGCTGTCATCTACCCAGAAGGAGTCTCCTAATTTCTGCCAACGGCCCTGATGGATATAAACCGGCAGCTGCCCATGATGGGCCGCCAGAATCTCCTTGAGTTTCTCTTTGGTATCCGCCGCCGTTTCCCCTTCGGGAAGCTGCAGATAATATTCGGGCTGATAGTCGCGAAGGGACCAGATTTTATCCGCCAAAATCTTGACGCCATCGTCAGCAATGTCAGCCTTGCCCTGAATGACCACGGCCATATCCGGCACCAACAGATTGACATTTTCATAGAAAGTCCGGGGGAATACGGTGATTTCTATGCGCTCGGTATAATCCTCCAGCGTGGCAAAACACATGGTATCCCCCTTCTTGGTAGTAATGCGTTTAAGCTCCGTCAGCATGCCGCCCACCCGGACCACCTGCTTATCCTTCACAATTCCTGTCGAAAGGGTGGCAATTTCTGGCAGGTTTGCCAATTTGCGGCGGAACTGGTCCAAGGGATGGCCGGTGATGTAAAACCCCGTCGTATCCTTTTCCCATTCCAGGCGTTCTGCCTCGGAAATCTCCTCAATATTCGGCAACTTGAGTTCGCCAGCTTCTCCCATGGTCTCTTCGCTGAACAGTCCTAGTTGGCCATTTAACGCATCCTTTTGCTGACGTTGGGCTTCACCTACAGCCTGCTCCAACACAGCCAGTAGCTGGCTGCGTTTAGCCCCGGAGGTATCAAAGGCCCCGCATTTAATGAGGCTTTCGATGACGCGCTTATTCACCTTGCCCATATCCACCCGGCTGCAAAAGTCCACCAGCGACTTGAAAGGGCCGTCCTGTTGGCGGGCCTGAGTGATATCCTGAATCGCCGCTTCGCCCACATTGCGCACCGCCGCCAAGCCAAAGCGCACCGCCTCGCCATCAACGCTGAAATTCGCCGAGCTGGCATTGATATCCGGCGGCAGAATCTTTATCCCCATACGGCGGCATAACTCGATATAGGTAGGAACCTTCTGGGTATCCATGATGCTCGTAAGCATGGCCGCCATAAACTCCGAGGGATAATGGGCTTTGAGGTAGGCTGTCTGCCAAGCCACTAAAGCATAAGCGGCACTATGGGATTTATTGAACCCGTAATCGGCAAAATGGGTCAACAAATCAAAAATCCGATTGGCGAGGCCCGGTTCAATGTTGTTCTTCGCACAGCCCGACAGGAAATTTGTCTTCTGAGCCATCAGGATTTCGTGTTTCTTCTTTCCCATAGCACGGCGCAAAAGGTCAGCTTGTCCTAAGGTAAAGCCTGCCAGCACCTGAACGATTTGCATAACCTGCTCCTGGTAGAGCACCACGCCAAAGGTCTCCTTTAAAATTGGCTCCAACAGTGGATGCATGTATTGAACTTCCTTGCGGCCATGACGTCCGCCGATAAAGTCCTCCACCATGCCACTGCCCAGGGGACCCGGACGATACAGGGCCACCGTCGGAATGAGGTCGGTAAAGCCTCGGGGAGCCAAATCCTTGACCAGCTGGGTCATGCCCGATGACTCCATCTGGAACACCGCACCGGTCCGCCCCTCGCAGAGCATCTTGGCCGTTGCTTCATCCTCCAAGGGAATCTTGTTGATATCGATGGTTTCCCCACGGGTCTTTTGGATATTGGCCAAGGTATCGCTGATAACCGTCAAAGTGCGAAGGCCCAAAAAGTCCATCTTTAAGAGCCCGAGTTCTTCCACATGATCCTTGTCAAACTCCGTCACCAGCGTCCCATCGGAAACCGAAACGGGCAGATAATCCGTCAGCGGATTCCGGGCGATAACGACACCAGCAGCATGGGTGGAGGAATGACGCGGCAGCCCCTCCACCTTGCGGGCAAGGTCGATGAGCCGCTTAACCTCAGGGATGGTGTCATACATGGACTTAAACTCTTTGGACTCTTTTAAGGCCTTGTCCAAGGTCATCTTGAGCTCATTGGGTATGAGCTTAGCAATATCGGCCACCTGGGCATATGGCATATTGAGCACCCGGCCCACATCGCGAACAGCACCTTTAGCCGCCATGGTACCAAAAGTGACAATCTGCGCCACATGGTCATAGCCATAACGCTCCTTGACGTAGTCGATGACCTCTTCGCGCCGAATATAGCAAAAATCAATATCGATATCCGGCATAGTCACGCGCTCCGGGTTCAAGAAGCGCTCAAAGAGCAAATCGTATTTGAGCGGGTCCAGGTTGGTGATACCCAAGAGATAGGCAACAATACTTCCTGCCGCCGAGCCACGCCCCGGACCTACGGAAATCCCCACTTCCCGGGAATGATTGATAAAGTCCCAAACAATTAAAAAATAGCTGTCATACCCCATCCGATGAATGATGCCCAGCTCGTAGTCTAAACGCTCCTTGACTTTGGGCGAAGCATCGGGATAATGGGACGGCATCGCCTGCTCACAAAGGGCCCGCAAATAGGCTTCATCGTCGGCATAGGGGGCCGGAATCGGATAATACGGCAACTGGATATGACCAAACTCAAAATCCACCTGGCAGCGCTCCGCTATCTTTTGCGTATTGGAAATAGCCTCGGGATAATCGGGAAATAAATTGGCCATTTCCGTTGGAGACTTCAAATAATAGTCATCGCTGTTAAACCGCATACGGTCCGGGTCGTCAATGGTCTTGCCCATCTGGATGCAGAGCAGCACGTCGTGAAACTCGCTGTCCTCCCGTTTGACATAATGGCAGTCGTTGGTGGCCACCAGGCCCACATCGTACTTTCGGGCTAATTCAATCAAACCGGCATTGGCTTTGCGCTCCTCAGGCAGCCCGTGATTCTGAATTTCCAAAAAGAAATTATCCCGGCCAAAGATATCCAGATACTCCTGAACCAGCGCCTCGGCCTTTTCCTTGTTGTCCTGAATGAGCGCCCGGGGAATTTCACCGGCAATGCAGGCGGACAGGCAGATAATACCCTCATGATACTGGCGCAAAAGTTCCTTATCGATGCGCGGTTTATAGTACATGCCCTCGATATTAGCCAACGACACGAGCTGTACGAGGTTTTTATAGCCCGTCTGATTCTCCGCCAGCAAAATCTGGTGATAATATTTAACGCCGCCAACTTCCTGCCGTTCCTTACGGCTAGTGGGCGCTACATAGACTTCACAGCCGATAATCGGCTTTATCCCCTGCTTTTTGCATTCTTTATAGAAATCAATGACACCGAACATGACGCCATGGTCGGTGATAGCCAGGGAATCCATGCCCAGCTCTTTCGTCGTGGCAACCAATTCCCTGATGCGGCTGGCACCGTCTAGCAGGCTGAATTCTGTATGTGTATGAAGGTGGCAAAACGGAATCTTGCTGACCATCTATCTATCCCCTTCTCGCAATAAAATGTTTTCGTTCCTATCGTGCTTATTAGTATAACACAAAATGAGCATAGCCGTATCGGCCCATGCTCATTTTAAACAAGATGAAATTTTACACGTCTTAGTTAATTTTTCCCTCTTTGAAAGCCATCATCATCGCATGGGTCAGACTGAAATCATCAGCCTGGCCTTCGATATCCTCGCGTTTTACCCAAACACCCTCTTTGAGTTCATCTTCTTCGAGACGAATCGTCGTATCCCCATCCACTTCGCAGAAAAACCCCGTCAGAATATCCAAGGCGCTGCCCCAGGGCTGGGACTTATAGTAGCGGATGTTCTTAACCTTGATCCCCACTTCTTCCATGACTTCCCGGGCCACACATTCCTCCAGGGTCTCACCGATTTCCGTAAAACCAGCTACCAAAGCATAGAAAGACATCTTGCGGTTGGCGTACTTCGTCAACAAGATGCGGTCGCCGTCAATGACGCCGACGATCACAGCGGGAATCAGCCGGGGATAAATCACATTGCTGCAGTCAGGGCACACCAGCGCCCGCTCCACCTCGGAATGCTCCGTCTCATGGCCACAGCGGCCGCAAAAGCGGTTATCCCGATACCACATGGCCAGGTGATAAGCCGTATACACCGCATACATCAAATGACGCGGCCCCTTGTATTGGTAGCGAATATCGCGCAAGGTCTCATAGCGATAGCCTTCGGCCTTTATCTCCTCCCCAGCAAACACCAGATAATAATCCTGTTCATCCAAGGAAAAAAGGTACTGACAGGCAAAATCGCCAGCTATCTCCTTACGCTTAGGAAACTGCAGCTGATGCTCCGCCCCACCGGCTAGAATCGCCTTATCCTTGATACAAATAAGCACATCATCGGGCTGACATACTTTGTCCGCCTGATACTGATTGTATAACTTGTGCGGTCTTATATCCTGAATCATGAACAACACCCTCCGCTAAAACGATTAACACCTTCTAATTTTATCACAAAAGAACACCGTTGGCACGAGCCCCAGCGGGTGCCAACGGTTTTCTTTCACATATTTACTATTTTACGCACAATTTTTCCTTCTCAGATTTTGAACTTCCGCACTTCATCGCTTAAGAGCTCCGCCTGACGGCTTAATTCTTCACTAGCCGAGGCGCTTTCTTCGCTGGTAGCGGAATTGGCCTGTACCACTTGGGAAACCTGCAATACCCCCTGATTAATCTGCTCAATGGCTAAGCTCTGTTCCTTCGAGGCCTTTGCAATGGATTCCACCAAATCTGCCACCTCGGATACATTGGCCACGATGGTCTTTAATTTCTCAGCCGCTTGGTGGGCGGATACCTGTCCATTATCCACCTTGGCAATGGAATTTTCAATCATCGCTGTCGTCTCTTTGGCGGCCTTGGCACTGCGTGCAGCCAGATTGCGAACCTCTTCGGCCACCACCGCAAAGCCCTTGCCATGCTGCCCTGCCCGGGCAGCTTCCACCGCGGCATTGAGCGCCAAGATATTTGTCTGGAATGCGATTTCGTCAATGACTTTGATTATCTTCGAAATATCATCGGAGGAAGTATTAATCTCCTCCATGGCCTGTAACATGCGCAACATGTCATCATTGCCGGCTTCTGCATTAGCCCGGGTAACCACGGTAATGGTATTGGCCCGCTCCGCATTATTGGCATTGCTTTTCGTCTGGGAAGAAATCTCCGCAATGGATGCCGACAGCTCTTCGACGGAAGACGCCTGCTGGGCGGCGCCTTGGGAAAGGACCATACTCGAATCAGAAATATTCTTGGCACCACCGGCCACCTGCTCGGCAGAAGAAGCAATGTTTTCCATGATAGCCTTCATTGCCTTCTTCATCCGATTGGTATCCTGACCAAGCTTTGAAATTTCATCGTTACCCTTCAGTTCAATATCCCGGCCGCTCAAATCACCGCTAGCAATCGCCGCTAAGGTCTTTTGTACTTCGAGGATGCGCATCATTTGCTTGGTGATAATCCCAGTTGCCAAGACTCCCATAATCATCACCAGCACGAGAATCGTAAGAATCATATTGCGGACAAAACGATGCTGGACTTCGATTACCGGCGCACTGGGTGCACCGACAAAGAACATGCCAATTCTTTCTCCACTCTCGGAAACAATGGGCAAATAGCAAGTAAAGTAGGGCACCCCAAGCACGTCCGTCTCAACGGCCAAGGTCTCGCCCCGGCCGATTACCGCCTCGACCACCTTGTCTCCCGCCTGAGTTCCCACGGCGCGGCTGCCTTCTTGTTTGATCGTGGTGGAAACCCGCGTATTGCCTCGAAAAATGGTTATCGCATCATCACCAGCAATACCATCAATCCCCTCCGCCAAGTCTTCCATGAGCTTATCGCCCTTGTACAGCCTGCCAGCTTTTAGCTGCCAATTTCCTGGATATTGTTTATCAAGCAGCATGCTAAGATGCTTCGCATCATCAGAGACCTTGCCAATATATACGGCAGTAAAGGCATCATCGGCATTCTTATAGGCCAGGATACCAACGCAGAGGCATGCGAACGCAATACATACGTTCAGGAATAATACTGTTTTCTTTTTCAGATCCATCTTATACCTCCCTGTTTCTACCCGTGGGGCATCGTTAATCGGATATTTGCCGCGCAACTACATTCTGTTGCAATATTCGTCATCGGAGGAATGGTTTCCTGCATAGAAAAATCCCTCTGGATAAAAACCAGAGGGATCAATGCTTTCTAACTATTTTATCGTCAATTAGATTTCCATAATGATTGGCAGAATCATCGGACGGCGGCGGGTCTTCTCGAAGAGATAACGGCCCAGGGCATCGCGGACATTGGACTTAATGGCCGCCCATTCCTTAACGCCTTCATCCTCACAGCGATCAAGGGCCTGCTCAACACGGGCCTTGGCCTCATCCATCAATGCCTCGGACTCGCGGACATAGACAAAGCCGCGGGATACGATATCCGGCCCAGCTACCACCGTGTTGCTGGCCTTATCCATGGTGACGACGACAATCAGGATACCATCCTGTGACAGCTGCCGGCGGTCGCGCAGGACGATGTTGCCCACATCGCCGACGCCGAGACCATCCACCATGACCATACCAGCCGTTACCTTGCCGGCAACGGTGCCCTTATCCCGGGTGAACTCGAAAACCGTACCGTTTTCGCCCATGAAAATATGGTCTTTGGGCATGCCAAGGCTCTGAGCCAATTTCGCATGCTGTACCAAATGATGATACTCACCGTGAACCGGAATGAAGAATTTCGGACGCACGAGATTGTGCATGAGTTTGAGCTCTTCCTGACTCGCATGACCAGATACGTGAACGCCCTTATCACGGCCATAGACCACATTGGCGCCAAGACGCATGAGGTTATCAATGGTCTTGGAAACCAGCTTCTCATTACCCGGAATCGGCGTTGCCGAAATGATAACCGTATCGTCCGGCACAATGGTAACTTTGCGATGGTCCGAAGCCGACATACGGGTCAGCGCCGACATAGGCTCACCCTGGCTGCCCGTGGTGACGATAACCACCTGCTCCGACCGGAAGTTATTGATTTCATCAATATCGATAAACGTCCCTTCCGGACAAGTAATGTAGCCAAGCTCTAACGAAATGTTTACGACATTTACCATGCTGCGTCCTAAGACAGCCACGCGGCGCTTATAGCGCACCGCCGTATCCACCACCTGCTGAATGCGGTGAACATTCGAGGAGAAGGTTGCCACGATGATGCGGCCGCGTGCATTGTGGAAAGCCTTGTCAAAGGAGGCTCCCACCGTGCTCTCACTAGGCGTATGACCAGCCCGCTCCGCATTGGTGGAATCGGCCATCATGAGCAGAACCCCCTTGTTGCCAAGGTCCGAGAAGCGGCGAAAATCCGTCATCTTGCCATCAATGGGCGTATAGTCCAGTTTAAAGTCACCGGTGTGAACAATCATGCCCACCGGCGTCTTAATGGAAAGACCCACTGCATCGGGAATGGAATGATTGACACGGATGAACCCAACGCTGAAGCAGCCAACATTGATGATGTCGCCCTGCATGACCGAATGCAGGTTGCTAGAATCGACGCCATTTTCCTTGAGACGTCCCTCAAGGATGCCCAGCGTCAGGCGCGTCCCGTAGACCGGCACGTTAATCTGTTTGAGGACATAGGGCAACGCGCCGATATGGTCCTCATGTCCATGGGTCAGGACAATCGCCTTAATTTTATCGCGATTCTCCAACAGGTAACTGATATCCGGAATAACGAGGTCGATGCCCAGCATATCTTCTTCCGGGAACATCAAGCCCGAATCAATCACGAGAATCTCATCATCCACACGGACAACGGTCATGTTTTTACCAATCTCCCCCAGACCGCCTAAGGGAATAATCTGTAGTTTTTGTGCTCCTTTAGCCAAAAATTACACCTCCAAAAATATTTTTTTATATCTATTGCAAGACGCAATTATAGTCCGAACAAAAGTAAAAAATGAAAATGCTTCGTGTCCGAAAACACGTATCCGATCAAATCATTCTTTTCTATTTTAGCATTCCGTCCTTGATTATGCAACCGGAAAAGCTGGTACTTTGTTACAAGATTACAAATTCCTTAAAACCGGCATCCATCACAAGCCTGCAAATATATTATTGATTGGTATTGTGCGATAAATAATATTCATAGTATAATTATTTTGTCAAAAACATTCACTATATTAGGAGGTTTTATCATGTTAATTGCAGGAGCAATACTGGTAATTCTCACGTTCGTACTGATCGTGAAAAAGTACGAAGCCCGGCTGGTGCTTTTCTGCGCCGGCCTCATTATGTGCCTGATTGGCGGTCTTCCCGGAGACGTCATGAAGGCCTTCACTAAAGCCATGGTCAACAACTCCCTGGTTCCCACCATCTGTACCGTCATGGGTTTCTCTTACGTCATGAAACTCACCCACTGTGACCAGCACTTGGTTCAATCCATCTCAACAATTCTGCACAAAGGACGTGCGCTGCTGGTGCCGCTATCCTTTCTGCTTACCTGGTGGATTAGCCTGGCGATTCCTTCGGCATCGGGCTGTGCAGCTGCCGTAGGCAGTATCCTTATCCCCACTCTGATTGCCGCTGGCGTTCACCCGGCTATGGCTGCCGCTACAGTATTAGCTGGCACCTGGGGCAGTGCCATCAGCCCAGGCAATGCCCACAACCCCTTTGTGGCTGACTTGGCTGGCACGGATATGATGACCGTCATCATCAACGAAACGCCGGCTTCCATCATCGCCTCCCTTGCTTGCGTCATCATGCTGACGATTTATGCCGCGCTGCGCAACGAAGGTGCCTCGGATAAGCGCAGCCAGATTTATCTGGCCAAAATGCAGGCCGATGAAAAACTCAGCTTTGAAGATTTCAAAGTCAATCCAATTCACGCTCTAGTTCCACTGATTCCTCTGTTCCTCTTGATTTTGGGTTCCAAACAGATTGGGATCCTGCCAGAAATCAGCGTCCCCCTTTCCATGCTTATCGGTGTCATCCTCGGCTTGCTGGTCACCTGGAGCGATGCCCAGGAAGTCTGCCGCAATTTTTTCAAGGGCATGGGAGATGCCTATAGCAACGTCATCGGGCTCATTGTCTGCGCCAGTGTATTCACCACTGGTATGACGGCTGTAGGCCTTACCGGAGCCCTCACCGACCTTATGAAAGGTTCTTCTTCCCTTGCTGCTGCAGCTGGCACCTTTGGCCCCTTCTTCATCGCCGTCATTTCCGGCTCTGGCGATGCGGCCGCCTTTGCTTTTAACGGTGCGGTTACCCCCTTTGCCGAACACTTCGGCATGACCATTATGGACCTGGGTTCGCTGGCACAGATTGCCGGAGCTATGGGACGCTCCATGTCCCCAGTGGCTGGTGCCGCTATCATTTGCGCCGGCCTTGCTAAAGTCAATCCCATAGAAGTATCCAAACGCAATGCCCTGCCGTGCCTTGCCGCAGCCATTGTACTGATGATCCTGCTCTGAGGCAGGTTCTCCTAGAAAGGAAGTCTTTTGATGCCTGATATGATCAATGAGCAGCGCGTGCTCGACGAATTCCTGGAACTCGTACAAGTCCGCTGCTCCACCCGCGCCGAACGCGAAATTGGCGATATCCTGACGAAGCGCCTGACTGACCTTGGCGGCACCGTCCACGAGGACAATGCTGGCGAAAAACTCGGCGGCAACTGCGGCAACCTCGTAGCGGATTTTCCCGCCTCGGATGACGTCCATAGCGATTTGCCGACCATAATGCTGACCGCTCATATGGATTGCGTGGAACCCTGCGGTGACGTGCATCCGATTCGCGAGAACGGCATTATCCGTTCCGACGGCACGACAATTCTCGGCGGCGACGATAAGGCCGGTGTCACGGCTATCCTTGAGACCTTGCGGCAGCTGCGGGAACAAAAGCTCTCCCATGGCCCGTTGCAGGTCGTCTTCACCATTGCTGAGGAAAACGGCGTCCACGGTTCCCAAAATCTTGACACGAGCCTTTTGCACGCGGATTTTGGCTACACCCTCGACACCCATAACCACCCGGGCTGCATGACCTTCATGGCCCCAGGCAAGAACCAGCTCCATATCCATATCCAGGGCAAAGCCGCTCATGCCGGTGTGGCGCCGGAGGCTGGCAACAATGCCATCATCGCAGCTGGTAAACTGCTCGCCACTGCCCCACAGGGCCGCATTGACGAAGAGACCACCTGCAACGTGGGCAAGATTGTCGGCGGCAGTGCCACCAACGTCGTTGCCGATACCTGCGACATCTACTACGAGAGCCGCAGCCGCAACAAGGCAAAGCTCGACAAGATCACGCAGGCTATCATCGACCACTTTACAGAAGGCGCCAAAGCCACCGGCTGCCAGATTACAGCCGAGGTAAGTCCCGATTACGGCCCCTATGAGCTTGCCAAAGACTGCCCAGCCATAAAACTTGCCAGCCAGGCCGCCCAAAAGCTCGGCTTCCCGGTAAAATTGGAAGAATCCGGTGGTGGCTCGGACGCCAACCACTTCAACACCTACGGCGTCCCCACGGTAGTTCTTTCTGTCGGCATGGAAAACTGCCACACCAAGGAAGAATACATCGAGGAAAAAGACCTCTACGATGCCGCCCGTTGGGCGTTACAGATTGTCGTGGAAGGTGCCGCGCTAAAGTAAATTGTTTTGTTCCATAAAAATCCCCGTTGACGTTCTTGTCAACGGGGATTCGTTTTATCAATCATTAGCCAACAGTGTCCTCTTGATTCTTTTCCTCCTGATAGACGCGATAGCAGGAACGGCCGCAGGCCTTTGCCTCATAGAGGGCTTCATCGCTGTGGTTCAAGAGCACTTCAATTGGTACGGGATTTTCCTCCGCATAGGCAATCCCGGCACTGACCGTCAGGCATTTGAGCCCTTCATCCTGCTGATAGACGGCCACCAACTGCCGCATAAATGCCTGAAGCTGCTGCTCCACCGCCTCATGCTTTACCTTTCCCGTAAGCACCACAAGGAATTCATCGCCTCCCATGCGGACGTTGAGGGCATCGGTGAACTGACTCTTTAAGACCTCGGCAAAGATCAAAAGGGCCGCATCACCGGTTTGATGTCCAAAGTTGTCATTGACTGCCTTAAAATGATCTAAGTCAAGGGAAATCAGCGTAAACATGGTATCGTCGGAACATTTTTGGATAAACTCCGTAAAATGGCGCCGATTGTCAAGGCCTGTAAGGGCATCCTTTTGAGCCATGCGCAGGATGACGCGCTGATTGTCGTACAGCTTCTGATTCATCTCATTCATGGCCCGGCTCATGGCTCCAAATTCATCATTGCGCTTTGAAAGCTCCCGCATCTCCGCTTTCGTTTGAGCGTCCATCTTAAGTTTACCATTACCCAGTTCCCGCATTCGCTTGGTGGCCACTTGAATGGGATAGGCCAGCCGCCGCCCCACAAAGATAGCCAGCAGAACAAATAAGATTTCCAGCAAAACCAGTCCCGTAAGGGTGCGGATGACCTGTTCCTTCATGTTCTGAACAAAGGCCTTTTCCCGCATGGCCACCCGGCGGTCAATCTGGTCGAGCCAAATTCCCGTGCCAATCACCCAATGATAGGGAGCAAATTCCATCGTATAATAGCGCTTGGGCAGCGACTCAGTAAGGCCTGGCTTGGGGAACATAAAATCTGAAAAGCCGCCTCCCTGTTCGGCCTGTTCAATCATCTCGCGGATGTAATAGCGTCCCTTGGGGTCTTTGGCATCAATACGCAATTTTCCCTCGGCGGCGCTTCCTAACAAAACCACATTGACCCCCTGGTCGGTGTCAATGGTAAAATACCCCTGGCCGTTGTCATAGCGCATATTGCGAATGAGGTCCGCCGCCCGCTCCATGGCCTCCTCCTGGGTAAACTCCCCCCGAAGCTGCGCCTGATAGCAATTGTCCACGACACTTAAGGCCGAATGGGTCTGCCACTCGAGCTGAAGCTTGGCGCTTTCTTCCATGTCCCGGCGGTATTCTGCAATCAGGCGGTCGTTTTCCTGCACCGCACCATAAATACCACAACTGCCCAAGGCCAGCATCGTCAAAAAAGATATGCCAATAAATATTGTTGTCAACCGTGATTGTATGGATTTGAACTGCATCATCGAAATCCTCCTGGCCGCTAAAATTCACACAGAAAGACACGAAAAACGAAAAATAACTGCCTAGTGAATAAATTTATTATACCCTCATTGAATTCGAGAAGTCAAAACGATTCCGCTTCTGTAGTATAATGGGAATATATCAGCATAAGGCAGGTGCAATTTATGAACGACTATCTTATCAACCTTTCCTTCCATTGGGCGCCACTAGCCTGCGTTTTCTTAGCAGCCTTCCTGCAATCCATCACGGGCTTTGGCCTCGTCATCGTCGCGGCGCCGCTTTTAATGTTCTTCTACGACCCAAAGCTCGTCATCCCCATCATGATTCTATTGGCTACCTGCGGCAACATCGCCCAGACCATCCTGCTGCATCGCGAAGCCAAATGGAAGCTTATCGGCTATCTGCTGCTAGGCGCCATTATCGGGCAGCCCCTTGGCTATCAGATTTATGCCATCATTCCCGCCCACTATCTAAAAATCCTCATCAGTGTCGTGATACTCTTCTCGCTGACCATCATGCAGCTGCGCCAGCAGCAGATTGCCATCACCCCCCGCAATACACTGTTCACCGGCATTGCTGCTGGCACCATGGCCATGACCACGGGCATGGCGGGGCCGCCCATCATCATGTACCTTACCAGCACCGCCATAACCGCTCGGGAACTGCGAGCCACCTCCATCGGTTTCTTTTTCTTCTCCAACCTGGTATCGCTAACGACCTTTACCCTTGGCGGTGTGGACCTTTTGCCAGCATTAAACGAATTCACCTACCTATTGCCTGGCTTAGCCGGTGGCATCCTGTTAGGACAACTGACCTTCCGCTTCTTTCCTGTCCCCATCATCAAGCGCATCATCTTCACGCTATTATACTTCACTTGTTTCTATACCATATACCGCGTTATCATCACCATGTAAAAACGGCTGCCCACCAGTAAGTCCTGTGGGCAGCCGTTTTATGCTATGCGATTTTATTCTTCATCCAGCGCCATAACGCCGTAATGCACTTTGCTGTATTTGCCGCCTTCGATGCGCGTAAAGCCAAGGCGCGCAAATTCGCCGCTGCGGGCGTTTTCCTTGAACACGACGCGATGGCGGGCCACGCGGCGCGCCTCTTCGATATGCTCTGGCGTAAGGGCCGCATGATTGGCCACGGTGCGCAGTGGCGTGAGGCTGGCGCTATCCATCAGCGGATGGCGGAACATGGGGTCAAAGTAGACCACATCCACGGAATTATCGGGCTGACGCTTCAGATAATCCAGCGAATCTGCACAGACCGTCTTGACCCGGCGCATGGCCTCAAGAATGCGCCAGGTGTCGCCTTCAAAATGCGACAGCCCCCGGCTCACCACCGCCTCGATGAGCGGCTGCGACTCAAGGCCTGTAACACTTCCTTTCGGCCCCACCACAAAGCTTGCGACAATGGAGTCAGCGCCAAAGCCCAAGGTGCCATCCAGCACCGACATGCCGGGCTTTAAGTCCATGGCCTCTGCCATGCGGTCGCCATCGCCCTTGCGGATATTCTTGAGGCGCAGATGCGCCATATTCGGATGGAAGAAGAGCTCGCCCTGGGGCGTGTCGAGCACCAGCAAATCCTGCTTGGCCACGAGAACAAAATCCACGTCATAGCGCTCGCGCACTTCATCCACCGAAAGCCGCTGGCGCGGCGCATAGACGATGCCGAGTTTTTCCGCCGTGGCCTTTGCCAGGGCGAT
Source organism: Selenomonas sp. (assembly GCF_024693525.1). Next base: position 103,967 of record NZ_JAILKR010000062.1, read on the forward strand.
TGTCTCATCATTCCATTTGCGCGCCGTCGTAACTGCCGCCGAAAGCTTAGTATCTGTCATAGTCTCTCCCTTTATCAAAAGCCAAAGCCTGTCCGTTTGAACATCTTGGCCAAATCCTCACTGGAAAATTTCAAAATCGTCGGCCGACCATGGGGGCAGGTATACGGGAACGGCGTATGGGAAAGCTCCTCCAAGAGAATCTGCATCTGCCGCAGGTTTAGTTCCTCCCCGGCCTTGATAGCCGCCCGGCAAGCCGTGGTCGCCAAGCAGTGCTGGCGGATTTCCTTGGCCGTCGTCTCATGCATCTCATTAAGTCCCGTAAGGATTTCGCGGATGATGTCCTCCGCCTCGCTGACCGGCACATCAGCCGGCACCTCCATAAGACGGTAATCCAAATCTCCTGCCGACTCCATGTGAAAGCCTAGCTTGGCAAAGAGTTCTTTATTCTCCTCGACGAGCGCGGCTTCCTTGCGGTCAAAGGTCAGAAGCTGATGCACCAAGAGCTGCTGAGACGGAATGCCGTCAGCCATCGCCGACAATTTATCAAACAGGATGCGCTCATGGGCTGCATGCTGATCGATAAGATAGAGCCCCTTGGCATCCTGGGCGATGATATAGGTAAGGTCAACCTGGCCAATGGGAATAATCGTGCCATCGGCATCAAGGAGGGCCTGTCCCTCACAGTCAGGCTGGGGCGAAATCTCCCCAGCCTGACCGGAATCTGACCATTCATCCTGACCGGTCAGATTTGACTTGTCAACTTGACTGGTCAACTTTGACCGGTCACCACCAAAGCCCCGTGGGCCTTCGGCGATGGTTTCATGGGACTCAGCCGCCGGATAATGGGTCTGCCGCTCCTGCTGGAGCTCTGCCTGGGCAGCAGCAAAGCTCATGGATGGCTGGCTTGCCGGCCGGCGAACGGCCTCATAAATCGTGCGCGGAGCGTTGTCATGACTGTGGTCCTCCGCCGAAGCCGGCCGTACGGGTTCCGTTGCCGGCACAAAGTGCATGGGCTCCATGGTATAATTGGGCCGCGGCTTTTCCACCACTGCTGCCACCTCGCCTAACCCCCGATCCGATGCGGGACGTATGGCGTCAAGCACCGCTTTGTAGACGGCTTTAAAGATAAGGCCCTCGTCTTCAAACTTCATCTCACTTTTCTGGGGATGGACGTTGACATCAATGGTGCGCTGAGGCACTTCAATCTTTAACACCGCCAGCGGGAAACCGCTTTTGGGAATCAAGGACTTATAAGCGTTATCGATGGCCTTGGCAATGGCGCGGTTCTGGATAATGCGGCCATTGACGATATAGGTCTGCCAGCCGCGGCTGCTCTTGAGCATCGAAGGCTTGGTGATATAGCCGCTGATTTTGACTTCCTCGCTCTCGAGGCTCAAAGCCAACAGCGAATCGGCCACATTGGCGCCATAGATGGCCTGTATCGTATCAAAGAGATTGTCGCTCCCAGGCGTCACAACCGACACCTTGTTGTTGTTGATAAAGTGAAATTCGATATCGGGCCGCGACAGGGCAAGCTTTACGATAAAGTCATTGATTTTCGACCCCTCGGTGTGATTCGTCTTGAGGAATTTCTTGCGGGCCGGCGTGTTGAAGAACAAATCTTCCACCTTGATGGTCGTGCCAAGACCGCAGCCTGTCTCGATGATATCGGGCGTCTTGCCGCCGATGATATCGACGCGCGTGCCCAGGTCATCGCCCTTTTGGCGCGTCAGCATCGTAAAGCGCGAGACCGAGGCAATCGTCGGCAGGGCCTCGCCGCGAAAGCCCAGCGTACCGATGGTATTGAGGTCGCCGACTTCGCGAATCTTGCTCGTCGCATGGCGAAGGATGGCAAGTTTTGCATCCTCCAAACTCATGCCCTTGCCGTTATCGGTAACGCGCATGAAGCTGGTGCCGCCGGCCATGATCTCGACTTCGATACGATTGGCGCCAGCATCCATAGCATTTTCTATGAGCTCTTTGATGACCGACGCCGGCCGTTCTACCACCTCACCGGCAGCAATCTTGTTGATGGTGTTATCGTCCAAAACATGGATAAGACTCATGCCTGTCCAGCCTCCCTCTTTGCCTGCTCCTGCAGTTTGTAAAGTTCAT